>JAFAPY010000001.1 GCA_019246795.1 Streptosporangiaceae bacterium
TGCCCGCAGCGCCAGCACCGCCGGGTCGTCGGTCGGGCCCTCGGCGCCGCAGTTCCACGACCGGTTGTCGTCGGTGCCGTCCCTGTTGTCCTCGCCGTTGGCCTCGTTGTGCTTGACGTTGTAGCTGACCAGGTCCTGCAGGGTGAAACCGTCGTGACAGGTAACGAAGTTGATCGAGGCGACGGGGCGGCGCCCGCTGGTCTCGTACAGGTCACTGGACCCGGCGATCCTCGACGCGAGCTCCGGCCGCATGGCCGGGCGCCCGCGCCAGAAGTCGCGGATCGCGTCCCGGTACTTGCCGTTCCACTCGGTCCACAGCGGGGGGAAGTTGCCGACCTGGTAGCCGCCCTCGCCGATATCCCATGGTTCGGCGATCAGCTTCACCTGGGACACCACCGGGTCCTGCTGCACCAGGTCGAAGAAGGTCGACAGCCGGTCCACGTCGTGCAGTTCCCTGGCCAGGGCCGCGGCCAGGTCGAACCGGAACCCGTCGACGTGCATCTCGAGCACCCAGTACCGCAGCGAGTCCATGACCAGTTGCAGCGAGTGCGGATGCCGCGCGTTCAGGCTGTTGCCGCAACCGGTGTAGTCCAGGTAGCGCCATCGCTCGGAATCGTCAAGGCGGTAGTAGGCGGCGTTGTCGATGCCGCGGAACGACAGCGTGGGACCTCTGTGGTCGCCTTCGGCGGTGTGGTTGTACACCACGTCGAGAATGACCTCGATGCCGGCTTCGTGCAGCGCCCTCACCATCGCCTTGAACTCGCTGACCTGCTCGCCGCGCTGCCCGGCGGCAGAGTACCGGTTGTGCGGGGCGAGGAATCCGATCGTGTTGTATCCCCAGTAGTTGGTCAGGCCGCGCGCGACCAGGCTGTGCTCGGCGACGACCTGGTGCACCGGCATGAGCTCCACCGCGGTGACGCCGAGCCGCTGCAGGTGATCGATGATCGCCGGGTGACCAAGGCCGGCGTAGCAGCCGCGCTGCTCCGCCGGAACCTCCGGGTGGCGCAGGGTCAGCCCGCGGACGTGGGCCTCGTAGATGACGGTCTCGTGGTAGGGAGTCTGCGGCGCCCGGTCGTTTCCCCAGTCGAAGAAGGGGTTGATCACCACGTTCTTTGGCATGCACCGCGCGCTGTCCGTCGTGTTCCGCGCTTTGGGGTCGGCGAACTTGTAGTCGAACAGCGACTCATCCCAGCGCACATCTCCCTCGACCGCCTTGCCGTACGGGTCGAGCAGCAGCTTGGAGGCGTCGCAGCGCAACCCGCGGGACGGGTTGTGCAGCCCGTGCACCCGGTAGCCGTACCGCTGCCCGGGGCTGATGCCGGGCAGGTAGGCGTGCCAGACGAAGCCGTCGACTTCGGTCAGCTCCACCGGTGTCTCGGCGAGTTCCCCGCTGCCGTCGTCGGCATCATCGAACAGGCACAGCTGGACGCGTTCGGCTACCTCCGAGAACAGGGCGAAGTTGGTGCCCCACCCGTCCCATGTCGCGCCGAGGGGGTAGGGCGCTCCCGGCCAGGTCCGCATTCGCCCCCTCAGACGGTCAGATTGTGTGCGGGCAGCAACTCTACCGGGAAAGGGTATGGCCGCGAGCAGGATGGTGGGGCCTCAAGCCGCTGCAGCGTGCGACCGGCAAACCTCGGCGTACCGGTCGAGCAGCACGTCGGCAACCTCCGGTGCCGCGCCGAGCGCAGCGCCGACCCCTGCCGCGCCCGCGGGCAGCGAGCAGTCCCTGATCCGGTCGGCGAACCGGCCGGGGGCGATCAGGTAGCTGGCGACGAGCACCCGGCGGCCCCCGTCGCGGAGCAGCCCGGTCACCGCCGTGGCCGGGGAGGCTGCGGCGGGGCAGGCAGCGGACGCGAACGCCGGGCGGACCGCGAACCAGCCGCCGCGGGACTGCCACTGCTCGGCGAGCCGCGCGATGGCGGCGTTGGCGCCGGGGTCGCTGGACCCGGCGGCGGCGAGCACCACGCCGGTTTGGGCGCGCGGTGCCATGGGCGCGCCTGTTTCCGCCAGACGGCGCTCCAGCGCGCGCAGCAGCAACGGATGGGGGCCGAGCGTGGCGCCGTAGCCGACCTGCAGCCCCGGGAACCTTGCCAGTACCCGGGGGATGTCGGACTTGCTGTGGTAAGCGGCGGTCAGCAGCAGCGGCAGCACGGTCACCCGGTCGCCGGGCCGCAGCGTGCCCATGACCTGGCCCAGCGACGGCCGCGCGTGCCCGAGGTAGGCGGCGCGCAGGTCGGTTACGTTCATGCCGCGTGCCGCCGCGCGGTCTGCCGTAACCGTCATCAGCTCGGCGATCGCGGCCTGCGCGCGTGGGTCCGCGCTGCCGTGCGCGACGGCGATCAGCGTCCCGTCAGGCATGGATCCCGCATTCGGCCTTGCCGGTTCCCGCCCAGCGGCCGCTGCGCGGGTCCGCGCCGGGATCCACCCGTGCCGTGCAGGTGGCGCAGCCGATTGAGGGGTAGCCGTCGTAGACCAAGGGGTTGACCAGCACGCCGTTGCTGACGACGAAGTCGTCGACCTGCTCGGCCGTCCAGCCGGCGATCGGGTTGACCTTGACCATCTCCCGGCGGTCATCCCATTCCACCACCTTGGTGCCGCGGCGCTGGCTGGTCTCGTCGCGGCGCACGCCGGTGATCCACGCATCGTAGTTTTGCAGCACCCGCTCCAGCGGCTCCACCTTCCGCAGATAGCAGCACAGGTCGGGGTTGCGCCCGTACAGCCGCGGCCCGAGCTCGGCGTCCTGCTCGGCGACCGTGCGGGACGGGATCACGGTGAGCAGGTTGACCGGGTACACGGCCTGCACGGCATCCCTGGTGCCGATGGTCTCGGCGAAGTGGTAGCCGGTGTCCAGGAAGATCACGTCGATGCCGGGGTGGACGGCGCAGGCCAGGGAGATGATCACCGCGTCTGTCATCGAGGACGTGACGCAGACCCGCTCGCCGAACGTGTCCACCGCCCAGCGGATCGCCTGTTCGGCGGGCGCGTCGGCGAGTTGCTCCGCCGCCTGCTCGGCGAGCGCGCGCATCTGCTCAGCGTCCTCCAGGCTGGATCGAACCGGGCCACGGGTGACGAGAAGGCTCACCGGGTCACCCCCGTTCCGGCAAAGCGTAGCCGGAAAGCCCTCGCGCAGCTGCGGCAATGCCATTCGCCGTCCGCCGTGTCGTGCGGCTCCAGGTCTTCCTCGCCGCAGTAGGGGCAGTAGAACGGAACGGCCCTGGTGCTCATGAAAGCTCCTTCTCGGTTGCCCGTGCCGCCCACGCCGCGAAGCTCTCGCCCGGCTGGCGGGCCGCGGCGAACCTGCGCAGCACCCGTTCCACGTAGTCCGGCAGCTCCTCGGCCGTGGTCTTCAGCCCGCGCAGCTTCCTGCCGAAGCCGGAGCCGGAGCCGTCACCGCCGTTCAGGCTGCCGCCCAGGTGCACCTGGAAACCCGGCACCTGCCTGCCGTCCGGGCCGGTGACCAGCGACCCCTTCAGCCCGATGTCGGCGGTCTGGATCCTGGCGCAGGAGTTCGGGCAGCCGTTCACGTTGATCGTGACCGGCACGTCGAAGCCGGGCATCCGCCGCTCCAGCTCGCTGATCAGCGTGGCGGCCCTGTGCTTGGTCTCCACGATCGCCAGCTTGCAGAACTCGATGCCGGTGCAGGCCATGGTGTGCCTGCGGAACGCGCTCGGCGCGGCAGGCAGGCCGACCGCGTCCAGCCCGGCGACGAGAACGTCGGTGTGCTGGCCCGGCACGTCGAGGATGACCATTTTCTGCTCGGTGGTGGTGCGCACTCGTCCGCTGCCGTATCTGGCGGCGAGCCCGGCGATGGCGTCGAGCGCGTCGGCGGATAGCCGGCCGACCTGCGGCGCGAACCCGACGTAGTAGCGGCCGTCCCGCTGCTCGTGCACACCGACGTGATCGCGTACCCCGCCAGGCGGGGCGGCCGGAGCCGGGCCATCGCTCAGCGCATAGCCCAGGTACTCCTTCTCCAGCACCTCGCGGAACCGCTCGGGCCCCCAGTCCGCCATCAGGAACTTGATCCTCGCGCGGTGCCGCAGCCTGCGGTAGCCGTAGTCCCGGAACACACCGGTGACTCCGGCCCAGACCTCCGGGACCTGGGCCGGCCGCACGAACGCGCCGAGGCGCTTGCCGATCATCGGGTTGGTGGACAGGCCCCCGCCGACCCACAGGTCATAGCCCGCCTCGCCGTGGTCGTCGACCACGCCGGCAAATGCGACGTCGTTGATCTCGTGGAGGGCGCATTGCACCGCGCAGCCGCTGATCGAGGACTTGTACTTGCGCGGCAGGTTCGAAAACGCCGGGTCGCCGACGTAGCTGTCGGCGACCGCGGCGATCTCGCCCGTGGCGTCGATGATCTCGTCGGCGGCGATCCCCGCCAGCGGGCAGCCCAGGATCACCCGCGGCGTGTCGCCGCAGGCCTCGGTGGTGCTCAGCCCCACCGATTCCAGGGCCGCCCAGATGGCCGGGACGTTCTCGATCTCGACCCAGTGCAGCTGGATGTTCTGCCGGTCGGTGACGTCCGCGGTGCCGCGCGCGAACGTGCGCGAGACATCGGCGACGATCCGCAGCTGCGCCGCGGACAGCCGGCCGCCGTCGATGCGGATCCGCATCATGAAGTAGCGGTCGTCAAGCTCCTCGGGCGCCAGAATCGCGGTCTTGCCGCCGTCGATGCCGGGCCTGCGCTGGGTGTACAGCCCGTACCAGCGGAACCGGCCGCGCAGGTCAGCAGGGTCGATGGAATCGAAGCCCTGCTTGGCGTAGATGTCGATGATGCGCTTGCGGACGTTGAGCCCGTCGTCGTTCCGCTTGGTTTCCTCGTTGGAGTTCAGCGGCTCGCGGTAGCCGAGCGCCCACTGGCCCTCTCCGCGCGCGCGCCTGGCGTTGCCTGTGGCGGCTGGCATCTGCGGCTTCCTTCAGGTTCGCCGGACGCGCATGTCACGAAGATCCTGGCTGTGCTGGGCTTCGCGCCGGGCCGGCGGGCCCCCGCGTGAGGCGGAGGGAACGGCGGCGCGCGGGCGGTGGCCGGCCGACCTCAGCCGGGGCCTGCCCGCAGGGATGTGCCCGGGATCGTGCGCGCGCCCGGTCAGTTTCCGGGGCGGCGATCAGGTGAGGGCGCGACAGATGGCGCTGCGGACGCGCAGGAGGTCGACGTGCCGGCGCACGACGAGCAGCGGGTCCCTAACGCTCATCTCGCCACTATCACATGTAACGCCCTGGCTGTCTAATCGGCGTCCAGCATGCGGACGCCCGATTGGCGGCGCTGGCTTGCGGCCTAGCCCTGGCGGATCCAGCTGACGTGCGGCTCGGGAGCCGGCGCCCCCGAGCCAGCCGACGGCAGGTGCTGGCAGTCGCACCATGTGCCTCCGGGGCATTCGGCGTGGCGGCGATCCCGGCACGCTGTGCAGATCATGTCTTCATTGTGCGGCAGCGGGTGGGCATCGCTCCCTGGCGGGTACACCCCCGGCATGACCGAGGAGTCAGCCGCCCGCGAAAGCTTCGCGATCCCGTTCCCGGACCGCCGCGCGGCGGGACGACTGCTTGCGGAGCGGCTCGGCAGCGCTGCGAAACTCAACGACCAGGCAGAACGGACGATGGTGCTCGGCCTGCCCAGGGGCGGCGTGGCTGTGGCGAAAGAGGTCGCCACGTCGCTGCGCCTCCCGGTCGACGTCATCGTCACCCGCAAGATCGGCTATCCGCCCCAGCCGGAACTCGGCGTGGGGGCGATCGCGGAGATGCCAGGGACCGCGGCGGCGGGGGACCCTGTCTACGACTCCGGGCTGCTGGACCGGCTGTCGCTGACGCCGGACGACCTGGCCGAGGTCGTGGCAGCCGAGAACGCCGAACTCGCCCGGCGGATCCGGGTCTACCGAGCGGGAAAGCCGCTACCGCCGGTGGCGGGCTGGTCGGTGATCGTGGTGGACGACGGGCTGGCCACCGGCGTCACCGCGCGGGCCGCGCTGCGCTCGCTGCGGGCGGGTCAGGCGGCACGTCTCGTGCTCGCGGTGCCGGTCGCGCCGGCGCACGCGCTGTCGTGGCTGCGGCAGGAAGCCGACCAGGTCATCATCTTGGCCGCGCCACGCACGTTCTCCTCGGTGGGGGAATGGTACACAGCGTTCGGCCAGCTCAGCGACGCGGACGTGCTCGCCATGCTCGGCGACCCCGAGCGGCCCTCCCGGCCGTTACCGGTCGCTGATCCGTCTCAGGCGGCATTCGCGCGGCGCATGCGGCGGCGCCGCTCCGCGGCGCGTTCCTCCTCGTTCAGCCCGCCCCACGTGCCGTACTTTTCCGGACGGGAGACTGCGTAGTTCAGGCATTCGACCCGTACCGGGCAAGCAGCGCAGATCTCCTTGGCCTTGTGTTCCCTGATCTCCCGCTCCGGCTGGCGCTCGCCGTCCGGGCCAAAGAAGAGCAGCAGGTCCTCGCCACGGCACGCGGCAGCATCCTGCCACCCCCAGTTAGGGCGGGGGAGCACAGCCGGCTGCCGACGCACCTGGGACATGGGATCAATCACCTCAACTGCAATGCAATCGCAAATTGTGCGTTAGTTTGTGCGTTAGTGTGGACTCGGGCCGGCGCACACGCGAGCCAGCCCTTGCCCGGGAACCTCCGTTGCACGATACAACGCGTCTTTTCCGCGCGATGTTCCCGTGCCTAAGGTGCGGCGATCGCGCGAAGCAAGCAGTCACCATACCGAACGGCTGGCGCCAGCGCGGCGGTTCACCCCATCTGCGACCGTCACGCGGGCTGCGGAATGCCCCGCACAATGATGCCATCCGCGGGTGCCGCGGCGCACGCAGGTGCTGAAAATCCCTGCCTGATTTCCTCGCTGGGGCTAGCCTGCTGGGGCAGGGTTCGTGACGAAAACCGACGATGGAAGGGAGCTAGCCATCATGGGCAGCATGTCAGCCTCGGATGCAGCGCCGCTGCCCCGGCTCGGCGAGGTCTTCTTCGACGTGCGCGGCAGCTCCCGCAGCATGCGCTTGAGCTGGTACGCCGACACCGGGATCTCTGTCTTCAGCATCTGGCAGGGCGGCACCTGCACCGGCACGTTCCGGCTGCCGATGGAGGAGTTGCCCAGGCTGATCGAGGCGCTGCAGCGCGGGCTGCAACCCGATCCCTATACGGGCAGCTACACCCGCCAGCTTCCCGGCGCCCCGACCGACCCGAGGCTGGCGGCGCTGCCCGGCCACGCCGGCACCCGTGACGGTGATTTCCCTGGCCCGGTGACCGGAGATTTCCGCGCCATCCGGCCAGAGGACGCGGGCGCGGCCGCTGCCGGGTCGCCCCAGGCCCTGCCGGCGCCGGGGTACTACACCGACCCGCAGCCGGGCGGCGGCTACGGCGACCAGGCCCACGACTTCGGGCAGGCCCAAAGCTTCAGGCAGGCCCAAAACTTCGGGCAGGCAGAGTACCCGGAGCAGGGACAGTATTCCGGGCAGGCGCAGTACCCGCAGCCAGCCGCGGCTGACCGGGGTTACGCGGAGCTGGAGCACCCGGGTCAGGCGGCCCAGGACGGCCAGCTGTACCGGGGGTACGGATACGCGCCGGGCTACGCCGGGTCCGACGGCGGCCTGCGCTACCGTGACCAGGGCTACGACGAGCACAGGTACCAGGGGCAGGGCTACGGCGACCGCGGTTATTCCGAGCAGGGCTACCCCGGCCAGGGATACGACGGCTACGCGTACGCTGAGCAGCGCGCCGAGGAGCACGGTTCCGGTTACCCCGGCTATGGCGTCCGGGACGACGGCTACGGGAACTACAGCGGCTACCCGGAGTCCGCAGGCTATGCCGAGCCCGCAGGCTATGCCGAGCCCGGGGGCTACGCGGATTCCGCGGCCTACGCCGAGTCAGGCAGCTACGGCGACCAGGGCGGCCCGGGCTACCAGCAGCCAGGCTACGACCAGCACGATTACCAGGGCCATGACTACCCCGGTCAGAGCTACGACGGGTACGGGTATGCCGGGCAGGCCTACCGGGGCCAGGACGAGCCGGGCCAGCGCTACTCCGGCCAGGGCTACGGCGGCTACCCGTATGACCTGCGCGGGCAGGACAGCGCGGACCAGCCGTCTGGTTACCAGGGCGCAGGTTATGCCGAGCCAGGGTATGGCAGCGCGCCGGGCTATGACAGCGCCGCCGGCTACGACAGCGGGCCGCCTCCCTCCCGCCGGGAACACAGGCACCGTCGCAGGCGTTAGTAGCTCTCGGCCGGTGCGGCTGTGTCCCCGGGCCGCACCTACTGCCTTCGCGGAATACCGTCCGGCTGGAGCCGCGCTGTGCCTTTCGCCGAGAGGCGACCGCCGCACCGGCTGCCTTTCCCGCCCGGATCCCGGGCCGAGAGCGCAGGCAAACCGGGGGCCGGGCACGCGGGCCTGGCCCCGGCTACCGGCGTCCCGGCGGTCAGGCGCTGAGCAGCGGCCTGCCTACCGGCAGCCTGAACCTGGCGCCGGCGATGCCGTTGGCGACGCCGGCCATCGAGGTGTACCAGGCGACGAGCGCGGTCACGATGCCGATGTAGCCGCCGGTCTTGATGATTCCCGAGGTGGCGGCGTGGCCGAGCATGAAGTTCCCGATGAACAGGACGATCTCGGTGAGCTCCAGGGTGAGGAACACCGCGAACACCGCCATGCTGACCTGGGTGCTCAGGGCCAGCATGTAGGTGTTGAAGATGGCAAACGCGAGCAGGATCCAGCCGAGGTCATGGTTGATCGCCGTGACCGTTGCCGGAAGCAGCACGGGATGGGCCGTGGCTGCCGCGACCGCCGGGTTGACGACCAGCTGGATGTACAGGCCGAGGCCTATCCAGAAGCCGCCGTAGCTGGAGAACGCGGTCGCGCCGAACACGTTCCTGTTGCGGAACTCCCACATGCCCGCGAGCAGCTGGCACAGCCCGCCGTAGGCGAACGCGTAGCCGAGCCACGCGCTGCCGGTGGCAGAGGTCATCCAGCCGGCGTTCTTGGCGGACAGCAGGAATGTGGTCAGGGCAAAGCCGGCGAGCCCCAGCGGCGCCGGGTCGGCGATCGCCGGGACGGGCGCGGGTACTGCGGCACTGGGCTGTGCTGTGCGTTCTTCGCTGACGCTCAAAAGGATCCCTCCCTGATGAAGGAATGCAGCACCCGCCGGTCGGCATGCCGGGCGGCAGCCGGCGGCGGGATGCCCGCCCTATCTGCGCAGCGCGGAAACCCGAATTCCGCGCCGGATCTTTCTCTGGTCACATCCGACGCAGATTTGACCAGTTGAAAGATTTGGCAACAGCGTAACGCGGCAAGGGCTGACCGTGCGAGACCCAAACGCTCTCACCTCCCGTGGCGTACCCGGGTGGCTCGAACCCGAACCCTTGCCGGCAGCTCGGCGCGCGCCTTGCACGTGGGGCCCCGGGGGGGCGGCTGGGTAGGATCGGAGCGACATGTCAATACCCGGTAATCGTCACTCCGGGTGGAGACCGGCGGCTACCATGGGTCCGCCGGCGAAGACGCTGGCGCGCTGCATCGCCTGGGCCTGCGGGAACAGTGAAAGGCTTTTCGGGTTTCATGGTGTTGCTGGCGGGCTCGAGGGAGGCGGTCGTTGACCAACGCCACCACTGGTAGCGAACGGGTTGCTCCCGGGCAGCAGCCGTCCGAGGGACAGCGCCGCCCGTTGCTCTCCCGGCTCGCCCGCCCGGCGCTCGCTCACTGGCAGTTCGGTCTGGTGCTGCTGGCCGCGGTCGGGGTGCGGATCATCGTGGCGCTCGGCTACCCGCCGATTCTGTGGTTCAACGACTCCTACAACTACGTCCAGGACGCGATCACGCACATCCCGGACGAGATCCGGCCGAACGGCTACCCGTTCCTGCTCAGCCTGCTGGAGCCGCTGCACAGCTGGCGACCGGTCGGGCTGCTGCAGGCGGCGATGGGCGTCGGCATGGGCGTGGCCGTCTACGCGGTGCTGCGGCACCGCGGGCTGCGATGGTGGGGGGCCGCGCTGCCCGCGCTGCCGGTGCTGTTCGACTCCTACGAGCTGCACCTGGAGCACATGGTCACCGCGGACACGCTGTTCGTCTTCCTGGTGACGGTCGCGCTGGTGATCCTGTGCTGGAGTGACCGCCCCTCGGTCCTGGCGATGGCGGCCGCCGGGCTGTTCATCGGGTACGCGACCATGGTCAGGTCGGTCGGCGAGCCGCTGCTCGCCGTGGTCTTCGTGGGCATGCTGGCCCGGAGGGCGGGCTGGCGGCGCCTGCTCACCCTGGCGGTGGCAGGGCTGATCCCCATCGCCGGGTACATGGCGTGGTTCCACCATTTCCATGGCAGGTACACGCTGACCGAATCCTCCGGCCCGTTCCTGTACAGCCGGGTCAGCACTTTCGCCGAGTGCGCCAAGATGACTATCCCGAACGACCTGCGCTTCTTGTGCGACCCGATCAGCCCGAAGGACCGGCCGCCGGCGGGAGCTTACATCTGGGCGGACAACGACCTGCCGGTCCGCGGGCAAATCACCTACACGCCGCTGTACAACACGCTGGGCTCCGACACCGCGCGCCGGTTCACTGCCGTCATGAACGCTGAGACCCGGGAGTTCGCGGAGCGCGCCATCGAGGCCCAGCCGGTCGCCTATCTGCGTGTGGTGGCAAAGGACGTCCTGCACACCTTCGGCTGGAACCGGCAGCCGGACCCGAACGACTGGTACGGGAACGGCCCGGTCTTCCGGTTCGTCTCCGGCCCGGAGATGACCGCGCAGGTTCCCTGGTTCGCCACCCCCGTGCGCCTGAATGGTACTCCGCGTTACCACTACTGTGATGCGCGCTGCCAGGGCGTGGACCATCAGGCGCATCAGGTGCAGGTGGCGGAGAAGGACTTCGGCGGGCAGAGCCTCGGGTTCACCGAGGCGGTCCAGCCCTGGGCGGGCCTGATCCAGGCGTACCAGCGGTATGTGTACCTGCGCGGCACGTTGCTCGGCATCGTGGTGCTGATCGGCGCCGCCGACGCGATCGCGCGCTGGCGCCGCCTCGGCGGTCTGGTGCCGCTGCCGTGGCTGGTCGGGGTGCTGCTGATCGTGCTGCCGCCGATGACCGCGGGGTTCAGCTACCGGTACGTGCTCGCCGCGGCGCCCGCCGCGTGCCTGGCCGCCGGCCTGGCATTCGTCCCGGACGGGACAGCGGGCCGCGGCAGATCAGTGCCTCCTGGAGCGCGCGCGTCGGGCAAGCCGCTGCGCGGCCGCTCAGTGCGCTCCCTGGCGGCCGATCTGCGGCGGCACCTTGGCCGCCGCGTCGGAGTCGAGCAGGAATAGCGTCCGCTGCCGGCCGCGGGCCCCCGCGGCCGGGACCTGGATCGGGCCGGCGTCGGACAGCGCGAGCGCGACCGCGTCCGCCTTTTCCGCGCCCGAGGCGAGGATCCACACTTCGCGTGCCGCCTGGATCGACGGCAGCGTCAGACTCAGCCGCGTCGGCGGCGGCTTGGGCGAGCCGCGCACGGCCACGACGGGCCGGTCGTCGTACAGCGCGGGCATGCCCGGGAACAGCGACGCGACGTGCCCCTCAGGCCCGATGCCGAGCAGCAGCACGTCGAACGCCGGGACCGGAGCGTGATCCTCCGGCCTGGTCGCGGCGGCCAGCCAGGACGCGTACCTGGCGGCGGCGGCCTCCGGGTCGTTGCCGTCCGGCCCGTCAGACCCCGGCATCGGGCGCACCCGGCCGGGATCGACGTCCACGTGGTCCAGCAGCGCCGAACGTGCGCCGGTCTCGTTCCGTTCCGGGTCGCCTGCCGGGACGAACCTCTCGTCTCCCCACCAGATGTCCAGATGCCGCCAGTCCACGGCGTCCCTGGCCGGCGCGGCGGCGAGCTCGGCCAGCACCGCGGTGCCGATGCCGCCTCCGGTCAGCACCACCGACGCGGTGCCGCGCGCGGCCACCGAGTCGACCAGCCTGGTGACCAGGCGCGCGGCGACGGCCTCGGCGAGAAGCTGCGCGTCCCGGTGCACGAGGACCTCGGGCACGGTCACTGGTCAGCAGCCTCCGCGCCGGCCGCCTGGTCAGCAGCACCCGCGCCGGCCGCCAGCGCGCGCAGCGTCTCGGCGTAGACCTCGTCGGGTTCCAGCCTGCGCAGTTCCTCGGCAATCAGTTCGACCGTCTCCCGGCGGTGCAGCGCCACCTTGCGGTCGGAACGGCCCGCCCAGGACAAGGTGGCCGTCCTGCCGTCCGGCCGACACACCATGATCGTCCCCTCCGAGGTGTCGAACCTGACCTCGGTGATGCCCGGGCCAGCCGATTCGCGGCGCTGTACGGGGATGCCCAGCCGCAGCTCCAGCCAGGCGGCGAGCAGGTCAGCGGTCGGATTCGCAGGCTCGGCGAGCACCTGGCCGCTGTCCAGCTCCGGGTGCCGCTGGTCGAGCACGGCGGCGAGCAGGGACCGCCAGGGGGTGGCCCGCGTCCAGCTCAGGTCGGTGTCGCCGGGCTGGTAGGCCCTGGCCAGGGCGAGCAGCATGTCCCTGGGCGCGTCGGCCGCTGCCGCGTCGGTCACCCGGCGCTGGGCGACGCTGCCGAGCGGGTCCTTGGCGGGCACCGGCGGCGCTGCATCCGGCCACCAGGTGACCACGGGCACATCCGGGATCAGCAGCGGCGCGGCGACCGAGTCGGCGTGCTGGCCCAGCGGCCCGTACATGCGCAGCAGCAGGGTCTCGCCGGGGCTGGACTCGCCCACCCGGATCTCGGCGTCCAGCCGGGAATCGGCCTGGGGCCTGCGGGTGATGACGGCGATGGTCCGGCTCGGGTGCTCGCGGCCCGCGTGGGTGGCCGCGCGGACGGCGTCGTACTGCTCGGCCTCGTTGGTGACGATGATCAGCGTCAGCACCATGCCCATGGCTGGGCCGCCCATGCTGCGGCGCGCCTGGGTGAGCGCCGCGGAGATGGCGCTGGTGCTGGTCTCGGTCAGGTCGATGGTCGCCATCGCGGCCCCTTGTCTATAGCCGGGTGTCTATAGCCGGCGCCACGTGCGCCCGTCCCGTGCCATCAGCGCGTCCGCCGACGCCGGTCCCGCTATCCCCGCCGGGTACTGCTCCGGCTTGGTGTAGCTGGCCCAGAACTCCTCGATCGGATCCAGGATCCGCCAGCTCAGCTCCACCTCGGCCTGCCGGGGGAACAGCGGCGGGTCGCCGATGAGCACGTCGAGCAACAGCCGCTCGTAGGCCTCGGGGCTCGACTCGGTGAACGACTGGCCGTAGGCGAAGTCCATGTTGACATCGCGCACCTCCATCGCCGTGCCCGGCACCTTGGAGCCGAACCGCACCGTGACGCCCTCGTCAGGCTGGATCCTGATCACCAGCGCGTTCTGCCCGAGCTCCTCGGTGTCGGTGGCGGCGAACGGCAGGTGCGGTGCCCGCTGGAAGATCAGCGCCACCTCCGTCATGCGGCGCGTCATCCGCTTGCCGGTGCGCAGGTAAAACGGCACCCCGGCCCACCGCCTGGTGTCGATGCCGAGCTTCACCGCGGCATAGGTCTCGGTCCGCGAGTCCGACGGGATGCCCTCTTCCTCCAGGTAGCCCGGCACCTGGATGCCGCCCTGCCAGCCCGCCGCATACTGCCCGCGCGCGGTGCCGGTGGCCAGGTCCGGGGGCAGCCGGACCGCGGAGAGCGCTTTCTCCTTCTCCATCCGCAGCGAGTCCGCGTCGAACGACACCGGCTCCTCCATCGCGGTCAGCGCGAGGAGCTGCAGCAGGTGGTTCTGTATGACGTCGCGGGCGGCGCCGATGCCGTCGTAGTAGCCGGCCCGGCCGCCGATGCCGACGTCTTCGGCCATGGTGATCTGGATGTGGTCGACGTAGCCGCGGTTCCAGATCGGCTCGTACATCTCGTTGGCGAACCGCAGCGCGAGGATGTTCTGCACCGTCTCCTTGCCGAGATAGTGGTCGATGCGGAACACCGACCCCGCGGGGAAGACCGCGTCCACGATCGCGTTCAGCTCCAGCGCGCTGGCAAGGTCATGTCCGAACGGCTTCTCGATCACCACGCGCCGCCACCCGCGGCCGCGTCCGTCGGCCAGCCCGCTGCGCTTGAGCTGCTGCACCACCAGCGGGAAGAAACGCGGCGGGATCGACAGGTAAAACGCGTAGTTGCCGCCGGTGCCCCGCTCCACGTCGAGTTCCCGCACCGTCTCGGCCAGCCGGTCGAACGCCGCGTCGTCGTCGAACTCGCCGGGGACGAACCTGACCCCTTCGGACAGCTGCTGCCAGACCGTGTCCCGGAACGGCGTGCGGGCATGTTCCTTGACCGCCTGGTAGGTGACCTGGGTGAAGTCCTCGTGCTCCCAGTCCCTGCGGGCGAAGCCGACCAGGGAGAACCCCGGCGGCAGCAGGCCGCGGTTGGCCAGGTCGTAGACCGCGGGCATCAGCTTCTTCCTGGCGAGGTCCCCGGTGACCCCGAAGATGACCAGCACGCACGGCCCGGCGACCCGGGGGATGCGCCGGTCCCGCGGGTCGCGCAGCGGGTTGCCCTGGCGGGCTTCCTCGGCCCTCCCGGTGATGACGCCGGGGTTGGCCGGGGCGATGCCGCCTGTCTCCGCCCCTGCGGTCATCTCGGTTTCACAGCCCCATCTTGGTCTTGATGGTGTCCAGCAGCTCGCTCCATGACGCGGCGAACTTGGACACGCCCTCCTCCTCAAGGACGCGCACGACGTCGTCGTAGGGGACGCCGAGCTGTTCCAGGTCGGCGAAGATCCGCCGGGACTGGTCATAGGTGCCGTGCACGGTGTCGCCGCGCAGCTCGCCGTGGTCGGCCACGGCCCGGATCGTCCCTTCGGGCATGGTGTTCACGGTGTCGGCCACCACCAGGTCGACCACGTAGCTGGTGTCGGGCAGCGCCGGGTCCTTCGTCGAGGTGGAGGCCCACAGCGGCCGCTGGATCCGGGCGCCCTTGGCCCGCAGCTCCTGCCAGCGCTGGTCGGCGAACCGCTGCTCGAACAGCTCATAGGCCAGCCGCGCGTTCGCGATCGCGGCCTTGCCGCGCAGCGCCTCGGCCTCGGGGCTGCCGAGCTTGTCCAGCCTGCGGTCGACTTCGGTGTCCATCCGGCTGACGAAGAACGACGCGACCGAGGCGATCTTGGAGATGTCGCGCCCCGCGGCGGCGGCCTGCTCCAGCCCGGCCATGAAGGCGTCGATGACCGCGCCGTAGCGCTGCAGCGAGAAGATCAGCGTGACGTTGACGCTGATCCCCTCGGACAGGCACTGCGTGATCGCCTCCAGCCCCTCGACGGTCGCGGGGATCTTGATGTAGGTGTTCGGCCGGTCCACCATCCACCACAGCGTCCGCGCCTCGGCGGCGGTCTTGGCCGAGTCCTTGGCCAGCCGCGGGTCCACCTCCAGCGACACCCGCCCGTCGAGGCCGCCGGTCGCGTCGTAGACCGGGCGCAGCACGTCACCCGCCCATCGGATGTCATAGGTGGTGATGGCGCGGGACGCTTCTTCCACCGTCACCCCGCGCGCCTTTAGGTCGGCGAGCTGGCCGTCGTAGGCGTCCCCGGTAGACAGCGCGTGATCGAAGATCGTCGGATTGGAGGTCACGCCGACCACGTGCAACGTGTCGATGAGTTCTTGCAGGTTGCCGGTGCGCAGCCGGTCACGGCTGATGTCGTCCAGCCACACCGACACTCCGGCCTCGGACAGCTGCCCGAGCACGTCAGCTGGCATGATTGTGATTCCTCCCTAGGTCCTGGCCGGCGCGGGCGCCGTCCTCACTAGCCACGATACGAGCCTATCGGTCAAGGGGTTCCGGCTGCCGTCGGGGTGCGGCCGCCACCGGCCCTGGCACCGCAGCCGCACGCCGTCCCATCAGGAAGAACAGCCGCAGCACCGCGATCCAGACCAGCACCGACCCGGTTACGTGCACCCACACCAGCCCGGCGGGCAGGTGCGCGAAGTACTGGACGTAGCCGACCACGCCCTGCGACACCAGCACCGCGAGCATGATGACCCCGGCCCGTACCGCCCGGGGCGGCGCGGGCGACATCCGCAGCCCGATCACGATCGCGACCGCCAGGCCGCCGAGCAGCCAGCCGATGTCGGCGTGCAGCTGGGTGACCCCCTCCAGCGGGAGCTTGTACCTGGGCGCTGCCGCGTTGCCGGCCAGCGGGCCGGTCCCGGTCACCACCGTGCCCGCCGCGAGCATCACGCCGGTCACCGCGGCCAGCACCGCCGTCAGCACCCTGAGCTCGGGCCGCACCGGCGGCCCCGGTGCCACTGCGTCCTGCCCCGCCTGGTCGGCTGCCTCGCAGCGGGCGTGCAGCGCCACCGCGGCGGCGACGATCGACGCGGAAACCACAAAGTGCACCGACACCGCCGCCGGGTTGAGCTTGGTCAGCACCACGATCCCGCCGATGGCCGCCTGCGCCACCACCCCCGCAGGCTGCGTCGCTGCCAGCCACACCAGGTGGCGGCGCCGCCGGCCCGGGTGTCCTGGCTCCGCGGGGTCTTCGGGGCGGTACCGCCACGCCGCGATGAACACGAGCGCGGCGATCACCACAAGCGGGAGGTTGAGCAGCCTGTTGCCGAACTCGATCCAGGTGTTGAGCAGCGTCTGCCCGGCGTTCTTGCTCGCCACGATGTCTGCCGCGCTGCACTGCGGCCAGTCCGGGCAGCCCAGGCCGGACGCGCTCAGCCGGACCGCCGCGCCCGTGGACATGATCACCGTGTCGGCGATGACCGCGGCCAGCGCGAGCCGGCGCAGCGACCGCGGCGTGGGCGACAGCACCGGGGCGAGCCACTGGGTAATGGCGGGCACGCCCTCATCGTAGAGCCCTCCGCGGGCAGCGCGCCTCTCCCCGTCGCTACCGCTGTGCAGCACCCGCGCAGGCCACCATCACGCAGCCGATCGCCGTCCACTCCACCGCGTTCAGGTGCTGGCCGAGCAGCACCAGGCCGATCAGCGCCGCCACCGCGGGTTCCAGGCTCATCCACACCCCGAACACCCGCATCGGCATCCACCGCAGCGCCTCCAGCTCCAGCCGGTAGGGGATCACCGAGGAAAGCACGCCGATGGCCGCCCCGGTGCCGAGCACGGCGGGCCGGAACATCGCAGCGCCGCCCGCCAGCACCGCGGGCGGTGTGATGAGCACGGCCGAGACCACCATGGCGATCGCCAGGCCGGCCGAGCCGGGGAACCGCCGGCCGGTCGCCGAGCTGAGCACGATGTAGGCCGCCCAGCACGCCCCGGCCAGGCCCGCGAAACCTGCCCCGGCCAGGCTGAGGTGCCCGCGGCCGCCCTGGGTCAGCAGCACCACCCCGGCCGCGGCGAGCACCACCCAGGCGGCATCCCGCAGATGCCGTGACCCAGCTACCGCGACCGCAAGCGGGCCGAGGAACTCGATGGTGACGGCCACGCCGAGCGGGATACGTGCGAACGCCTGGTATATCGAGAAGTTCATCACCAAAAGCGAGATACCGAACGAAACGGCGATCCCGGCATCGGCCCACGCGCGGCGCTTCGCCAGGTCTGCGGACGCCCGGGCCAGCCCCTTACCGGAAATGGCGGCCATGGCCACGGCGGCGGTCCACAGCCGCAGCCCGGTCACCGCCGCGGGAGGGACCTCGTGGAACAGCTTGGCTGCGATGGCCGCCCCGGCCTGGACCGAGACGATGCCCGACAGCACCATCGCGGCCGGCAGCGCCAGGCGTCCCCGGTGCTGACGCCGATGCGGCTCCGCCGTGCGCTCGGTGGTGGCGACGTCGCTCATTCCCACCGGAACAGCCGCATGGCCAGGGCTATCGCCATCAAGGCCCACACTGCGAGGGTGACCGTGTTGCCGACCGGGAGCACGATGCCGTGCTGCAGCACGGCACGCAGGCCGGTGGACAGCGCCCCGGTGGGCAGCAGCTCGAGCAGCGGCCGCGCCGCAGCGGGGAACCTCGTCAGCGGGAACACCACGCCGCCCACGCCGAGCAGCACGATGTAGACCAGGTTGGCCGCGGCCAGGGTGGCCTCGGCGCGCAAGGTCCCCGCCATCAGCAGGCCGAGCCCGCTGAACGCGGCGGTGCCGAGCACGATCAGCAGCGGCGCGGTCACGATGGCGGCGGGGCTGGCGCTGGGCCGCCAGCCGACGCCCAGCGCGACCGCGATGATCAGCACGCCCTGCAGCAGCTCGACGGTGACGACCGTGGCGGTCTTGGAGGTGATCAGCCCTGGCCGGGACAGGGGAGTGGCGCCGAGCCGCTTGAGCACGCCGTACCGCCGCTCGAAGCCGGTGGCGATCGCCTGGCTGGTGAACGCCGTCGACATCACCGCGAGCGCGATGATTCCCGGGGTGAGGAAGTCGGCCCTGCTCATGCCGGTAGCGAAGTTCACCAGCGGCTCCAGGCTGAACGCGGCCAGCAGCAGCAGCGGGATCACCAGCGTGAGCAGCAGCTGCTCGCCGTTGCGCAGCAGGGTGCGCAGCTCCAGCCCGGCCTGCGCGGCGATCATCCGGTACAGCGGCGCCGCCCCCGGCGCCGGGGCAAACACCGGCGCCGCGCCCGCTGCGTCTGCTGCGGCCGTCACGCGCGCAGCTCCTTCCCGGTCAGCTCAAGGAAGACGTCTTCCAAGGTGCGGCTCTCGATGCGCAGGCTGTTGGCGAGCACCCCGCGCTCCGCGCACCATGCGGTCACCGCGGCGAGCAGCGGCGGATCCACCGCCCCCGGTACCTCGATCACGTAGTGGCCGGCGGGCGACTCCTTGGCCGCGCTGGCCGGCGGCAGCGCGGCGAGCAGGGCGTCGGTCTCCAGCCCGGGCTCGGCGCGGAACCTGAGCTGGCCGACGGTGCCGGTGAGCTGGCCTGGCGTGCCCGCGGCCACCAGAGCGCCGTGGTCGATGATGGCCACGTGATCGCAGAGCCGTTCGGCTTCCTCCATGAAGTGCGTGGTCAGGATCACGCTGACCCCGGCCGCGCGCAGCCGGGTGATCAGCTCCCAGGTGGCGTGCCGGGCCTGCGGGTCCATGCCTGCCGTGGGCTCGTCGAGAAAGACCAGCTCCGGGCGCCCGATGACGGCCGCGGCCAGGGAGAGCCGCTGCTGCTGCCCGCCGGACAGCCGCTTGTACGGGGTCCGCGCCACCGGCGCGAGCCCCACCAGGTCGAGCAGCGCCGCGGGGTCGATCGGGCTGGCGTGGAACCGGCTCAGCAGGCGCAGGTAGTCAGCGGGGGACACGGACGGGGGAATGCCGCCGGACTGGAGCATTACCCCGACCCGCGGCCGCAGCACCCGGGCGTCGCGGATCGGATCGAGTCCCAGCACCCGTACCGCGCCGGCGTCGGGTCGCCGGTAGCCCTCGCAGATCTCGATTGTCGTGGTCTTGCCTGCGCCGTTGGGCCCGAGGATACCGGTGACCGCGCCGCTGGCCGCGGTCAGCGACAGCCCGTCCACGGCCGCGGTGCGCCCGTACCGCTTGACGAGGCCGCCGATCTCCACGGCCGCCGCCGCCGCGTCCCTGCCGGTCCTCACGCACGCGAGTTTACGGCTGCTCACGATTGGCCAGGTGCCATGCCCGTCACCTTGGCGCCTGCCCAGCTGCCGTCCTCACGCTGTGCCGGCCGGTTCCAGGCGTTCCCCGCCGCTCACTCCGTGTCCTCCGCGAGCTCACCGCCCCACTGCCGGGGAGCCACGTCGGCGAGCGTCTGGGTGAAGGTCCACTGGTGCCCGAAGGGATCTTCCGCGCTGTACTGGCGCTCGCCGTACTCAAGGTCGGCCGGTTCGGCGAGGATGCGCGCGCCGTGCGCCCGCGCACGCTCACAGTGCGCGCGGGCGTCCTCGACCCGCACCATCACCGAATGGGTGACCTGCCCCGGCCGGGGCGGGCGGCGGTCCCCGCGCACGTCCGCGACAATCAGCGCGCCGGCATCGCCAAAGCGCAGCTGCGAGCGGTGATTCTCGCCGATCCGCAGGCGCTCGGTGAACCCGAACGCGCCGGTGAGCCAGGCCACCGCTTCGCGGACGTCGGGATAGATCAGCACGGGGATGACGGACGCATCAGGGATGGACCGGTTCTTCTTCATCTGCGCCTGCCTGCCGTGTAGGCCGCCTGGTGTTTGCCGTGCCAGCGGGATGCCGGTGACGATCAGCCGGGCCAGTGCGTCAGCGATCCACCGCCGGTAGCGTTCCGCATCCCACTGGCGTTGCCGGGTCAGCCGGACAAATATAGCAACGGATCTGCCCTCCGCCGGGCCCAGCCGGCGGCTGGGGCCCGGGCGTGGCCGAGGTCAGGGCCGGCTGCAGGCAGGGGCTATGTGAGCGGGCAGGAACCGCTGGCGTCCACGACCCCGATGTGGACGCCCTGGCCGCCGACCACGCCGAACGGGGGCGGCTGACCTTCGGCGTACTTGGCCGGCATTTCCATGATGAACAGCCCGATGCCGCGTGGGATGGCTGACGGGTCGATGACGACGGCGGCGGTCCCGTTGCCCTGCTTGAACTGGTAGATGGCATGGAGCTGGGCCTGGCCGGCCTGATATACAGGGCAGCGCGCCGGGACCGGGCCCGCGAACGCGGCGCGGATCACCCACGCCCGCGGCGCCGGATGAGCGCTGACCTTGTGCCACGACGCCCACGCCCGGGCGAACGCCTCGGCCACTAGATCCTGGGCGGTCTCCCGGTCACCGACGCTGAGCAGCACGGTGAACAGGCACTCATCCTTGGACTCGCGGTAGAAATCTGCGAAGTCCTCTCGTTGGGTTCCTGCCACGTCTATCCAACGCGCGGGCATCGCCTGCGGGGTTACCTGCGCCGTTCTCGTGCTGTGCCGAACGCGAAAGCAGGCCGGGGCCGCCTGCGCGGCCCCGGCTGCGGGGGAAGGGTGCTGACACGGGCGAGGTGGATCAAATGACCCTGCCCGTAGGGGGTTTCGGAGCGGTGTTGACGACGGCGGTCTTCAGCAGTGCGATCGCCTGAACGACCGTTCCCGCCGGCCACAGACGGGTAGCGATTGTGTCAGCACGGTCTGCGAACCCAGGTACTGGTACGTGTTCGGGTCGAAGATCAGCTCCTGTCGCTGGCCGTAGCTGGTCATCGCAACGGCCATCCCGGGCCGGCCGGCGTAGTCGGTGACGTGCGGGATCAGGTAGACGCCGGGGATCCGGGCGAGCGCCTGGAACAGCGCGGCGCCGAGCCGTGGCGGCAGGACCGCGACGAAGTCGAGCGTGGAGCGCATCCAGCTGAAGTCCCAGGCCGCCATGCTGCCCACCATGACCGGCCCGCCGGCCGCCTGCTGAGCGGCGATCTGGCCGGCGTAGCCCGTGGCGTAATACTTCTGGATGTAATCCAGCAGCGCCGCCGGGTTGGCCGGCAGCTTCTCCAGCGCGGCGTAGGTGCCGAGCCCGGCGTAGGGACTGGCATAGGACGAATCCGGCCGGCCGAGCGGCTCTATGGCGGCGCTGCAATGGCCGGGGTTTGGCCGCGACGGTGAGCCACTTGACCAGAGCGGGCCGCACGGCAGGGTCATGTCGAGCACGCCGGGTTTGGAGCCGTCGACCGACAACCACATCTGTTCGGTTTCCTTGACGATGGGCCCGGGTCTTGCCGGGTGTCGTAGCCATCGCGCCGCTGGAAAGCCAGCAGGAACGTCTCCGCCGCCAGGTCATCGGCCGCGTCCGGGCCGAGCCGGCGGGCCACGTAGCCGTGGATGGCTTCCCCATGCCGGTCGAAGATCAACGCGAACCGCTCCGGGACGCGCAACGACTCAGCGATCAGAGACGCGTCCGCCACCGCCGGTTCGGGCGGCCCCTGGTATCTCAGCCGCGTGACCACATCGCTCATGCCGGCCTCTCCGCATGGGTTCTCTGCCCTCTATTCCACGATGGCCGGGTTCTTGCTCGTGGGTGCACGCCGGTGAAATATCCTGCGGGCGATGGATGCTGACCGGGCGCGCTCGCTACTGCTCGCGGAGCGCGAAGAGGTGCAGAGCCTGCTGCGGGACACCGAGGCGGCCCTCCGGCAGGACCTGGAGTCCGAGGTGGACAGCGGGCCGGGGGATGCCGGCGACAGGGCCGCGCCGCTGACCGCGGAAGACACCGACAGCGCGGTCGTCGAGAACCTGCGCGGCCGGCTGGACGCCATCGAGCGGGCCCTGAGGCGGCTGGACGACGGCACGTACGGCCGGTCGGTGCGCAGCGGGGTGCCGATCCCCGATGAGCGGCTCGAGGCCGACCCAGCGGCCGAGGTCACCGTCGAGGAGGCCCGGGCGGAGCAGCGTTAGCCCGCTGCAGGCTTGCGCCGCGGGGCTTGCGGTCCGGGGGCGGCCAGTCGCGCCCGTCCGGCCACGAGGCGACCCGGCGCGGCGTGCCCGAGTACGGATTGCGGCCGCGGGCGGCGAAACGCTCCAGCCGGGTCGCGCCGGGCAGCTCGACCCGGGCCGATACCAGATCCGTCCGGGCTCCGGCGATCTCCACCCAGCAGACCTGCTGGTTCCGCACGTACGCGGGGGGCAGGCCCAGCCGGCCGCCGGCCGCCTCCACCACCGAGGTGCATGAACCCGAGTTGGCGTAGAAGCCGGCGCCGGCGGCGCGCAGCTCCGGGTGATGGGTATGCCCGGATATGAACCCGCAATAGCCGTCGGCCACCAGGTCGGCGGCCCGCTGCCGGGCGGCCAGGTTCTGCCCGTAGCCGCGCTCGTCCAGCGCCAGCGCGCTGATCGACGTCCAGGCGCGGCGCGCCAGCACCACGAACACCGCGGCGAGCACGAGCAGGTCGGCCACGGCACCGTAGCCGAGGAACACCCCCCGGTGCACCCACGTGTTGGTGTCGGGATAGCGGGACCGGAACTCGGCGATCTCGGGTATCCGAACCAGGATGAGGATCGCCAGCGGCAGTGCGAGCAGCCACCACAGGTGGCGGCCCAGCTTGCGGTACACCAGCCGGGAGCCGACGAAGGCCGGGAAGTCGGTCGGATCCGCCATCTCGTGCGCGCCGTCCACCCAGCCGCGGCCGAGCCACTCGACCCGTGGGATGACCTCCCTGACGATGTGGTGGCCGATCGGGGTGTCCAGCGCGTTGCGCGCATCATGGAAGCAGTTGTACGGGTCAAGCTGGTGGCCGTGCTCGACCCGGATCTTGCGCCCGTCCGGCAGGATCAGGTCCGCGGCCAGGCACAGCTGCGCCCCGGTCATCTCGCGCACCACGTCCGCGGCCTTGATATCCCAGGCGAGGTCGCTGTCGTGGTTGCCGAGGGTGTACACGACCTGGCCGCCGCGGGCGGCCACCGCCTGCAGCGCGGCGCACAGATCTTCGTGTGCGCGCAGGATCTCGCCGGCCGTCGCCTCGGGAAAGCCGAGGAGCTCCACCACGTCCCCCGCCAGCACCACGGTGACCGGCCCAGCCTCGGCGTCCAAGCGGCGCGCCAGCGTCTGGCAGGACCGCCCGGACACGGCGGTGCGCACCGGCGGCAGGTGCAGGTCGCTGGCGGCGATGACCGTGCCGTCCACTGTGACGTGGAGCAGGTCGGCGACCTCGGGTGCGGGCATGGATCCTTCTCGGCGCGTCGCTACGGTGCTGGGTTCCTTCCCAGCACCGTAGGTAATGATGCCGCGGGCG
>JAFAPY010000003.1 GCA_019246795.1 Streptosporangiaceae bacterium
GGCCAGCGCGTCCGACGCGCCCGCGTCGTGCAGCACCCGCAGCGTCGCCACCACGTCGGCCACCTCGGGAACCGCGAGCAGCCCGCCCAGCCCGACCACCTCCACCGGGATGCCGCGGGCCTCCAGGGCGCGCCTCAGCGGCACGAACTGCGACCGCTTACGGCACAGCACCGCGATGTCCGACGGCCGCACCCCGGCGCGGCGGCCGTCCGGCCACGGCCGCCCGTCAGGTGCGCGGCCGTCACCGAGCGCCAGCAGCGCGGCGGCCTGTGCCGCCACCCACCCGGCTTCGTCGGCGACCGTGTCCAGCAGCGCGCACGCCACCGTCCCCCGCGCGGACCGCTCCGGCGCGGGCACCAGCCTGGGCACGTCGGGTGCCTCGGCCCGCAGGTTCTCACCAATGACCGCGGCCGCGTCGAGCACTGATGCGGAGTTGCGGAAGCTGGTCGACAGCTTGAGGATCGGCGCGGGCCCGCGACGGACGGGGAAGTCCGTGGTGAACCGGCGCAGGTTGCCGGCGCTGGCGCCGCGCCAGCCGTAGATGGACTGGCACGGGTCGCCGACAGCGGTGACCGGGTGCTCGCCGCCGAACAGGGCCTGCAGCAGGACGAGCTGGGCGTGGCTGGTGTCCTGGTACTCATCGAGCAGCACCACGTGGTAACGGGCGCGCTCGAAGGCCCCCACCTCCGGATGGCGGCTCGCGATCCGGGCCGCCAGCGCCACCTGGTCGCCGTGGTCAAGCACCTCGCGCTCGGCCTTGGCCGCGGTATAGCGCGCCACCAGCGGCAGCAGCTGCTCCCGGGCCCGCTGCGTCTGCAGGATGGTGTGCACGACGGCGGGCACCCGTCCCGGGAGCGCCTTGACCTGCGTGCTCAGCCACGCTCCCACGGCGGCGACCTCCCCGGGGTCGCGCAGGTGCTCGGCGAGGTCGCCGGCCAGGTCCAGCACCGCCGCGGTCACTGTCTGCGGCGTCCAGCCGATCTCGTCCATCGGCCCGTCGTAGGCGGCCACGATGCCCGCCGCGAGCTGCCAGGCCAGGGCCGGCGTGACCAGCCGCATGGACGGCTCCAGCCCCTCGCGCAGCGCGTTGTCGGCAACCAGCCGTCCCGCGTAGGCGTGGTAGGTGCTGATCACCGGATCGCCGCCGAACGGGTCGCCGTCGCCGCTGGTGTTGCCCAGGTCGGCGCGGCGCAGCCGCTCCAGCCGGGACCGCACCCTGTCCGCGAACTCGGCGGCGGCCTTCCTGGTGAAGGTCAGCCCGAGCACGCGGTCCGGGCGGACCAGCCCGTTGCCGACCAGCCAGACCAGCCGCGCCGCCATCGTCTCGCTCTTTCCCGAGCCCGCGCCCGCGATGACCGCCAGCGGCCCGAGCGGCGCGCCGATCACCGCAGCCTGCTCCGGCGTCGGCTCGGGCAACCGGAGCAGCCTGGCCAGCTGCGCTGGTGTGTAGCCGGTCACGGCGTCACCTGCTCCCCTTCCGGGCTGACCGGGCAGCAGGAGGCGACCGGGCAGGTGCGGCAGCCCGGGTTCACCCTGGCCTGGAAGACCGGCCCGGCCATGCCGGCCGCGACGGCATCCACCAGCTCCCCGGCCCAGCCGGGCTGCGGGTCCTCGGCCAGCGCGCCCTGGCGCTGCACCCTGGCGCGGGCGGCCAGGCCCCCCTTGCCGAGCTGGACAAGCTCCGCGCCGCCCGGCTCGGTCAGGCCGAACTGCTCGAACGCGCCGAGCAGCACGGCGAGCTGGTACACGCCGAGCTGCGGGTGCCTGCCCAGGTCCTCCTCGCGCGGCGCGGTGCCGCCGGTCTTCAGGTCGACGACCACCGCGCGGCCCTGGTCGTCGGCCTCCAGCCGGTCCACGCGGCCGGTGATCTCTATCTGGCCGACCCGCACCTGCAGCGCCTGCTCCACGGTGACGAGCTTGCGCGGGTTGGCGGCGTGCCAGTCAAGGAACTTCCGCACCATGCGCTCGGCCAGCGCCCGCTGCTTGCTGGCATACCAGGCGGCGCCGAAGTCGAGGTGGTGCCAGATTTCGTCGATCCGCTCAGCCACCGTCCGTTCGGTAGCTCCGGCAGCGGCCAGTACGGCGGCGGCGTGGATCACGGTGCCCAGGTGGCGCAGGACATCCGGCCTGCCGGCGCCGACCGCCGCCTCGAGCAGCCAGCGCAGCCCGCACCTGGTGAACGACTCGACCTGGGACGGGGACAGCCGGACGGTCTGCCCGGCGGCCGCGGCCGGGCCGGCATCGGACAGCTCGGTCAGCGCATACCACTCCCGCGGGTGGGCGCCGCGGACCCCCGCGGCGGCGAGCCTGGCCAGGCCGGCAGCCGCGGCGCGGCGGACCGCGGGGCTGCGGGCGGTGTCGGCGGCAGCCCGGCGCAGGTCGGCGACCAGCGCCGGCATGGACAGCCAGCGGTGGCCGCCGGCTGCCTCGGCGATCCGCTCGACCGCGATGTCGCCGCCGGCCAGCTCGGTGAGGAACCTGGACGGCCGCTGCTCGGTGTCCTCGCCGCCCGCCGCGGTGACGACCAGCCGCTGCCGGGCCCGGGTGACGGCCACGTAGAACAGCCGGCGTTCCTCGGCGAGCAGCTTGGCGGCCAGCATCGCGGCGTCCACGTCGGTGCCGTAGCCGTCCGTCCCGCCGGAAGCGGCCTCGGCCAGCTCGTCGGCGCCGAGCAGGGAGCCGCGCAGCCGCAGGTCGGGCCAGGTCTCCTCCTGCACGCCCGCGACCACGACCAGGTCCCACTCCAGGCCCTTGGAGCGGTGCGCGGTGAGGATGCGCACGCAGTCGTCGCGGGCGGCGCGCTCGGCCAGGGTGTCGCCGGCGATCTCCTCCCCGGCGAGGCTATCCGCGAACAAGGCGGGCGAGCCGGGCGGCACCGTGTCGGTGAAGTGCGCGGCCCGGTCGAACAAGGCGAGCACGGCGTCCAGGTCGCGGTCCGCGGCCGCTCCTGCCGGGCCGCCCGCCGCCGATGCGCGCTGCCACTGCTCGGCGAGCCCGGACGCCTCCCAGATCGCCCACAGCACGTCCTCGGCGGTGCCGCCGGCCTCGACGGCGGCGGTGGCCGCGGCGAGCAGCCGGGCGACGCGCCGGGCCGGCGCGGCCACACTGTCCGGCAGCGTGATCAGGTCCCTCGGATCGAGCAGCGCCCCGGCGAGCAGGACGCGATGGCTGCCGCCGAAGCCGGCCGTGTCGGCGAGCAGCTGCAGCGACCGGCGCAGGCGGCGCAGGCCGAGGGCGTCGGTGCCGCCGAGCGGGCCGCACAACAGCTCGGCAGCGGTCTGCTCGTCCAGCGCCGCCGGCCGCAGCGCGCAGCGCAGCAGCGTCAGCAGCGGGCGGGTCCCCGGCTCGTCGGCGAGCGGCAGCTCGTCGCCTGCCACTGTGACCGGGACCCCCGCCGCGGTCAGCGCCCGCCGCAGCAGCGGCACCTGCCTGGTCGCCGAACGCACCAGCACGGCCATCGCCGGCCAGGCCATGCCGTCGGCCAGGTGCGCGCGGCGCAGCGTGTCCGCGACCAGGGCCGCCTCCTGGGTGGAGCTGTCCGCGACCAGGATGCGGATCTCGCCTGTCCCGGCGTTCTCGGCGGGGAGGAGGTCGCGGTGGCCGGCGCCGCCGCCGGGCAGCCGCCGCGCCACCCGGCGGGACGCGGCGAGCAGCACCGGGCCGCTGCGCCGGCAGCTCCGCAGCGCCACCACGGGCGCCGGGGCGCCGGCCGCGGTGCGGAACCGGTCAGGGAACTCGGTCAGCGCGCGCAGGTCCGCGCCGCGGAACGCGTAGATGGACTGGTCAGGGTCGCCCACGGCGATCAGCTCCCGGCCGTCGCCGGCCAGCGCGAGCAGCAGCGACTCCTGCGCCGGGTCGCTGTCCTGGTACTCATCGACCAGGATCACGTCGTAGGCTCCGCGTTCGCGCAGCCTGGTCTCCTCGCGGCCGAGCAGCGCGGCGGCGATGCGGACGATCTCGGCGTAGTCGTAGGAGGGCACCGGCGCCAGGTCGAAACGCGCGGCGTACCTGTCGAGGAAGGCGCTGGCAGCCACCCAGTCGTCGCGGCCGACCAGCAAGCCGAGCTGGCGCAGCCCGTTGCCGTCCAGGCCGCGCTCGGCGGAGCGCAGCAGCAGGTCGCGCAGCTCCTCGGCGAAGCCCCTGGTGGCCAGCGCCGGGCGCAGCCGCTCCGGCCAGCGCGTTCCGCCGTCGGCCGCCTCGCCGCGCAGCATCCGGCGTACCTCAAGCAGCTGCTCCGGCGCGGAAAGCAGCCGCGGCGGCTCGTCTCCTGCCAGCACGAACTCCCTGCGCACCAGCGCGTAAGCGTAGCTGTGGAAGGTCATCGCCACCGGCTCGCGGGTGGCGCGGCGCAGCCGTGCGGTGATGCGCTCGCGCAGCTCGGCGGCGGCCTTGCGGCTGAAGGTCAGCACCAGCACCCGCTCCGGGTCGATGCCGCGCCGCTCGATCCGCTCCGCCACCGCGGCCACGATCGTGGTCGTCTTGCCGGTGCCCGGCCCGGCCAGCACCAGCAGCGGGCCGCCGGCGTGGTCCACGACCCGCTGCTGCGCCTGGTCAAGGCGGGGCGGCGAAGCCGGGGGCAGCGGCCGGCGGACGAGGCGGTAAGCGGGCTGCTCCATTAGTTCCGCATTCCAGCAGACGCCGCCGACATTTTCACGCCGTTACGCCGGTCCGCCGCCGGGCTCTGCTGGCCAGCGGGCGCGGCGCATGTCTACCCGCACCGGCGGGCGCGCGGAACGCAGCGGGGTTCCCTCGGCACGGTAATGCCGGAGCGCCGTACCGTCGTGGCACGGCGGCGGGGTCCCGTCGGCGTGGATCACCCGCCACCAGGCGACCGCGCCGCCGTAGCGGGACATCACCCGGCCGACCTGCCGGGCGCCCCGGCCGCCCCCGAGGTATTCGGCGACGTCGCCGTAGGACATCACCCGTCCCGGCGGAATCGCGTCCACCACGTCGAGGACGCGGTCGGCGAAGTCGTCCAGCGGTCCGCCGTGCCCGCCGTCATGCGCCTGGGGATCCGCCGTCACACGCACATGGTAGGGGCCTCAGCGCCTGCAAAGCGCGCGCAATCGCCGGTCTCAGTCGCCGGTCACCACGCGGTTGGTCAGCGTGCCGATGTCCTCGATCGTGACGCAGACCTCATCCCCGTCGGTGAGCGGGCCCACGCCCTCCGGAGTGCCGGTGAGCAGCACGTCCCCCGGCAGCAGCGTCATCACCTGGCTGACGTGGGACACCAGCGCGGGCACGTCCCACACCAGCTCCGAGGTGCGGGCCTGCTGGCGCACCGCCCCGTTCACGGTGGTGGTGAGGGCGAGGTCGGCAGGGTGGGCGGCCGTCTGGATCCACGGGCCGAGCGGGCAGAACGTGTCGAATCCCTTGGCGCGGGCCCACTGCGCGTCCCTGGCCTGCAGGTCGCGCGCGGTGACGACGTTGGCGCAGGTGTAGCCGAAGACCACCTCATCGGCGCGCTCCCTGGGCACCCCCCGGCATAGCCTGCCGATGATCACCGCGAGTTCCCCCTCGAAATCGACCCGCTCGGTGAGCTTCACCGGGTACCTGATCGCGTCGCCCGGCCCGGTCACCGAGGTGGACGGCTTGAGGAACAGCACCGGATCGCCCGGCTCCCGGGCCCTGGAGGCGTAGTTCCCGTCCGCGGCCACCACCTTGCTCGGCAGCACCGGCGCCAGCAGCCTGACCTCGGCCAGCGGGTAGGAGTTCCCGGTCAGCCGCACCCCGCCCGGGTCTATGCCGAACGGGTGGCCGTGCAGTTCGGCGATCCTCAGTCCCGGCGAGGCGGCGGTCCAGGCGCGCACACCGCCTTCCGGCTCTCCTTCGACCACGCCGTACGCGGCTCCGTCACCTTTGGCGAATCTCGCGATACGCACGCCACTCCCTCGCTGACCTTCGCTGGCCTCGCTACTGCCAGTAATTCTCGACCTCGCCGGCCGGCCGCGCCGCCGCGGCGTCCGGGTCCTCGCCGAACTCGCGGCGGGCCCGCCGCTGGCGCAGCAGGTCCCAGCACTGGTCGAGCGCTTCCTCCGCCAAGCGGAGCTGCTCGCGCTCGGCATCGGTGCTCAGCTGGCCTGCGGCGGCCTGGGCGCGGAGCGTGTGCTCCGTCTGGATCAGGTCGTTGATGTGCGCCATGATCTCCTTGTCGTCCATGCCCCTACCGTAAGTCCCTGGCCGTCCTGCCGCGGCCAGGGGTGGGGTTAGACAGGCAGAACGAGCCATGGCGCCTGGCCCCCGGGCCTTCAGTCAGCCGGGCTCGCGGCCGGAGCGGAGCAGGCAGTAGGTGACGGCTTCTTCCAGGGCATGCCAGGAGGCGGCGATGATGTTCTCGTCCACTCCGACCGTGCTCCAGGTGTCGCCGGTGCCGTCGCCGGACTCGACCAGCACCCGGGTCACCGCGCCGGTGCCGTGCGAGCCGGCCACGATGCGCACCTTGTAGTCGGTCAGCTCCAGCGCGGCCAGCTCCGGGTAGAGCTGCTCCAGCGCGGCGCGCAGCGCCTTGTCCAGGGCGTTCACCGGGCCGTTGCCCTCCCCGACCGCGACGAGCCGCTCTCCCTTGGCGGTGAGCCGGACCGTGGCCTCGCTGGTCATCCGGCCGTCCGGCTGGCGCTCGACGATGACCCGCCAGGACTCCACCGCGAAGTACTCGCGGTGCTGGCCGAGCTCGTCGCGCAGCAGCAGCTCGAAGCTCGCGTCCGCGGCCTCGAACGTGTAGCCGCGGGCCTCGGCGTGCTTGACCCGGTCGGTGACTTTTGCGATCACGGCCGTGTCGCCGGACAGGTCGTAGCCGAGCTCGCGGCCCTTCAGCTCCACCGACGCGCGCCCGGCCATGTCCGAGACCAGCATCCGCATGTCGTTGCCGACCAGGGCGGGGTCGATGTGCTGGTAGAGCATCGGGTCGACCTTGACCGCCGAGGCGTGCAGGCCGGCCTTGTGCGCGAACGCGCTCGTCCCCACGTACGGCTGGTGGGTGTCCGGCGCCACGTTGGTGACCTCGCTGATCGCGTGGGCGATCCGGCTCATCTCGGCCAGCCCCCCGGCGGGCAGCACCTGGCACCCCTTCTTCAGCTGCAGGCCTGCCACCACGCTGAACAGGTTGGCGTTGCCCGCCCGCTCGCCGTACCCGTTCGCGGTGCCCTGCACGTGCGTCACGCCCGCGTCGACCGCGACCAGGGTGTTGGCCACGCCGCAGGCGGTGTCGTCGTGGCAGTGGATACCCAGGCGCGCCTGGGTGGCGTCGGCGACGGCAGCGACGACCTCGGCGAGCTGGCCGGGAAGCATGCCGCCGTTGGTGTCGCACAAGGCGGTGACGTCGGCGCCCGCTTGCGCCGCGGTCCTGACGACCTCCAGCGCGTAGGCCGGGTTGGACCGGTAGCCGTCGAAGAAGTGCTCGGCGTCGAGGAACACCCGCTGGCCGTTTTCCCGCAGGTGGGTGATCGTGTCGGCGATCATGGCGAGGTTCTCCTCAAGGGTGGTCCTCAGGGCGAGCGCGACGTGCCGGTCGTGGCTCTTGGCGACGAGGGTCACGACCGGCGCGCCCGATTCGCGCAGCGCGGCGACCAGGGGGTCGTCGGCCGCCGTGACGCCGGGCCGGCGGGTCGCGCCGAACGCGGCGAGCTGCGCGTGGCAGAGGTCGAGTTCGGCGGCCGCGCGGCGGAAGAGCTCGGTGTCCTTCGGGATCGCACCGGGCCAGCCGCCTTCGATGAAACCGACACCCAGCTCGTCCAGCTGCCGCGCGATGGCGAGCTTGTCCGCTACGGACAGGTTCAGGCCTTCCTGCTGGGCGCCGTCCCGCAACGTGGTGTCGTAGACGTGGAAGCTGTCGTCGAGCATCGGATTCTCCCGTGGTCTGGTGTGTGGTATGCCGGCGCGGCGGCCAAAACAAAGACCCCTCGCGGGTACGCGAGAGGTCTGCGCGCCGGCGGCCCGGCCCTGCGGCGGCTGGGGGCCTCCCCCGGCGGCCGCCCTGGCCAGGCTGCTAGAGCTGATGCCCTAGGTGCCGACGCGCCTGCCGATAATGATGCGGCCGGACGTCACGGGCCCAGTCTGCCACACGCCCGCTGCGCCGTCGCTTTGGTCTCACCATCCGAGACGCAGGCGAGGCTTTTACATGATCATGGCCAGTTCCTGTCGCATATGACCCATTTCTGGCCATGATCATGAAACCGGGCCCCGGTCAGCAGACCTTGTGGACCCAGCCGAAGGGGTCGGGGCGGTGGCCGTACTGGATGCCGGTCAGCTCCTCGCGCAGGCGCATGGTGACCGGGCCCGGCCGGCCGTCCGCGACCGTCCACTGCGCGGATGTGCCCTTGACCCGGCC
>JAFAPY010000017.1 GCA_019246795.1 Streptosporangiaceae bacterium
GGGACAGCCGGAAGCCGAGGAAAACCACGGCGCTGGTCGACACGTCCGAAAGGTTGTGGATCGCATCGCCCAGCAGTCCGACCGAGCCGGTCAGGACGGCGAGCAGCAGCTCGACCAGGCCCGTGGCGCCCAGGCCGAGCGCGCTGACGGCGATGGCCCGATTCGCCTGCCGTCGCTCGTCGGCGTCGTCGCGGACCCGCCCGAGCGGGAACGCTGCAGCTGGGTCTCGCTGGCCAAGGGTCTTGTGCACCCGCCCAGGATAGTAAGAGGTGTCGGATAGCTTGTCCGGCCGCGTGCTCTGCCCGGGCCTCGGACTAGACCGGGCTGAGCGAAGCTCGCAGTGGCATGCGGCCTCGCGATGGATGCCAGATGAGCCGATCTGATCAGCGGCAGCTTGCGTCTGGGCCGGCGCGCGCCGGCCGGGGGCTCCCAAGCCCGGAGGCCGGGCGCTGGCGTCGGCCCGCGGCGCCGCGTGCGGCGCCGCCTTGATAGAGAAGTACTTAATGGTTATTCGGCAACGCGTGTAATACGCGGCTGCTCACGTTCGATAGACGTCGCGGCGGTGGGCGACGTCTACCACCGTCACCACGCGGGCCTTGTCATCGATTCGGTAGATGATCCTGTAGGTGCCGCGACGCGCGCTGAACCTGTCGTGCATCGGGGGAAGCAGCCGCTTCCCGATCCGGTGTGGGTCCAGCAACAGCGGGCCAGTGATGAACTCGTAGGCAGCCGCCGCGACGGCTTCAGGCAGACTCTCGCTCAGCGCACGGCGGACGGTAGAGGTTGCCCGGAGTTCGTAGGCTTCTTCTGCGGGCTCCCCGCTCACTGGGCCCGGCGCTGCCTCATGGCCTCGGCAAGTTCCTCGGCGGAGACGAACTCGCCGCGAGCCAGTTCCGCGTCCGACTCAGCCAGCCGGTTCATCGTGGCGGCATCGCGCATGATCTCCAGGGTTTCCTCCAGCCGCTCCAGATCCTCCGGAGCGATCAGGACGGCCGAAGGCCTGCCATGCACGGTCACTGTCACTCGCTCGTGGTAATCGTGAACACGGCTGACAAGCTCGGAGAGATGAGACTTGACGTCCCCAAGCGGTAGCACGGTCATAGTCAAAAGTATGACCAAATCTAGCGGATCGTCAAACGCTAGCCAGCGCGTCAGCAAGTCATCGGTGTCGGCAGGTCAGGGCGGCAGGTCGTCGCCGAGCACCCGATCGTGCACAAAAACTATAAGAAAGAGACCGATTCCTTGTTCGGAATCGGTCTCTAACCTTGGTAGCGGGGGCGGGATTTGAACCCGCGACCTCTGGGTTATGAGTCAGGCGGCCGGCGTCCACGAAGGCCCATCCGGTCTATGTAGTCCGGCAACTATCCTGCACGGGGAGCCGCGGTGTCTCCCGCCGTCTCGCACCGCTCCCCCGGTCCATGGCGTCTCTGCTACACACACTGCTACCACAGAGGGGGGTTGGTGCGGGGTCAGCGGGTGATCGCTCAGCACGTAGTGCATGCCGCTGACGGGTTCGCGGTGGATGGAGCCGATCCGTCGCCGGTAGCGCAGGCAATTGTTGCCGGACTAGCGATGGCGCGATGACGCAGCGGCGGCATTGCCGCGCGAGCGGCCTGCCAGCCGACCGCAGTCAACCGGTTGGAGTCAGGGGCTCTACAGACTGAGTCGGCAACCCGGACGCCCGATGGAGGCCGACCTTCGCCACCTTGTCGAGGTACCGCTGCCATGACACTTGGTGAGGGTCCTCGGGAACTGGCCTCCCAGGAGTCAGGGGCGGTCCGAGCAGGAGTCGGGCCAGTTTGCCACAGCGTTGGTCGCCACGACCAGAATCACTTACGGCGAAACCCGCGCCGAGACCCTTGCTTACCTCCCGCTTTGGCCTCGGCATACAGCGCTGCGCTGCCGGTGAAGCCATAGAGCACGAGCGGCTCGTCCCCGAGCACCCACGCATCATGCCCGGGCGGAATCACGAACACGTCACCTGGGCCGAAGTCATGCTCTGACCCGTCGTCGTCCATCCGCACACGCGCCCGCCCGCGCATGCAGAATCCGTTGTGATGTATCTGGCACGATTTGGTGCCAGCGATCTTCGCCACGTGTTCCGACCAACGCCAGCCCGGCTCGTACGTAGAAACCGCGAAAGTCAGCCCAGCCAGATAAAGGACATCGGAATGTCCATTCGGGAACTCACGGCGCTCGTCTGGGTTGTCGATGTTCTTTACGTCCATGGCGGCCCATTCGACTCTCGAATTCGATTTGTCATCGAAGTCTAGCTGAGCTCGCGCCGGGGAGGGCGGGAGCACTCCCGGCAAAGCCCGGCACGTGTCACTACCGCCAGATGGCGCGGGCCTGTCGGGCCTGACGAAGCGGAGTACGCGAGAGACCAGCATTATTACGTCTCAAAGGCTTATCGGCTCAAATTCCGTCACACACGACTCATCACGGCAGAATGCGACCTCCTGTCACCGAAAGTGCGGCAGAGCTGTTAACGAGATAGACCCCATCGTGGGCCTCCTGATCCCTGGTGGAGACCGACTCTTGCCAGCTTTCAGCATCCGCTTGGAGCGGAGGCCCGCTCCTGATCGCGTCACGTGATCGCATTGTCCGGA
>JAFAPY010000029.1 GCA_019246795.1 Streptosporangiaceae bacterium
CGCACGCTGGACGCTGCGCACGGTCGCGGCGATCCTGGCCAACCCCCGGTACACCGGACGGCAGGTATGGAACCGGCAACGCACCGACTTCGACCTGGTCGACCCGGCCAACACCGGCCTGGGGCACAAGCAGGTGCTGCGGTGGAACCTGCCCGAAGGCTGGGTCATCTCCAAGCACCCGGCGCATGCGGCGCTGGTCAGCGAAGCCGATTTCAGCGCTGTCCAGCAGCTCACCGCGCCGCGCGGCCCGGCCGGACCAGCGGTCCGGCGCTACCTGCTGGCGGGGCTGCTCGCCTGCGGGCAGTGCGGGCGGCGGCTCGAATCAGCCTGGTCCAACGGCAAGCCCGCCTACCGGTGCCGCCACGGCTACACCAGCGCCACCAGCCCGGACCCCGCCCGCCCCAGGAACACCTACATCCGCAAGGACCAGGTCCTCTCGCACCTGGCCGCCATCGGCATCCTGCTTGCCGGGACGGCCGGAACACCAGGCCGCGGGAGCCGCGGCACAGCTCAGCTGACCGCGCCAGCCGATGCCGGAGCCCTGATCGACCAGCTCCGCGCCCATAGCGTCGCGCTCACCTACGACCCGGACGACCGGACCCTGCACGCAAGCGGCCAGAACGCGCCGTCCGTCACCATCGGCACGAAACGCTGACCCTCACCCGACCAGGAAAGGAGGCCGGCCTAGGAAAACCAGGAAATAGAGCACCCGCTGCTGCCAAAGGCTGAGCGCGGATGACGGTCTGGGATGCCCGGAAACGGGCGGTTATGGGGTTTTAACGTGTCCGAGGGGGGACTTGAACCCCCATGCCCTTGTCGGGCACTAGCACCTCAAGCTAGCGCGTCTGCCTATTCCGCCACCCGGACTCACGATGCGGAGCACGCATCGGCTGGCTTACCTTAGCAAACCGGGACAGCCCAGGCGAAGCGGCCCAGGGAACCACCCCCGGTGCCGGGCCAGCGGGAGGGACACGCGGGCGCAGCCGGCAGCGGGGCGGCGCAGGTGCGACGATGGTCCGATGACAGCCAACCAGGCGCACCAGGCCCTCGCGCAGGACGAGGTCGTGGACATCTGCCGCGACCTGATACGGATCGATACCACGAACCGGGGGGATCACTCCGGTCCCGGCGAGCGGCAGGCCGCCGAGTACGTCGCCGGGCTGCTCGCCGAGGTCGGGCTGGAACCGGTGATCCTGGAATCACATCCCAAACGCGCCAGCGTGGTAGCGCGGGTCAGCGGGCGGGACGGCGCCCGGCCGGGGCTGCTCGTGCACGGCCACCTCGACGTGGTGCCGGCCAGCGCGCCGGACTGGCAGCGCGATCCGTTCGCCGGGGAGATCGCCCGCGGCTGCGTGTGGGGCCGCGGCGCGATCGACATGAAGGACATGGACGCGATGATCCTTGCCGTGGTCCGGCAGCGGCTGCGCGAGGGCCGCGCGGCCGGCCGCGACCTGGTGCTCGCGTTCACCGCGGATGAGGAGGCCGGCGGCACCTGGGGGGCCCGCTGGCTGGTGGACAGCCATCCCGGGCTGTTCGAGGGCGTCACCGAGGCGGTCGGCGAGGTCGGCGGCTTCAGCATCACGCTGGGCGACCGCCGCGCCTACCTGCTGCAGACCGCGGAGAAGGGCATGGCCTGGCTGCGGCTGACCGCGAACGGCAGGGCGGGGCACGGCTCGATGATCCAGCCGGATAACGCGGTGACCGAGCTGGCCGAGGCGGTCGCCAGGCTGGGGCGGCACGAGTGGCCGGTGCGGCTCATCCCGTCGGTCCGCGCCCTCCTCGAAGGCGTATCCCAGACGCTCGGCATCGAATTCGACCCGGACGATCCAGGCCAGGCGCTCACCAAGGTCGGGCCGATCTCCCGCATCATCGGCGCAACGCTAACGAACACGGTCAATCCGACGGTCCTGCGTGCCGGGTATAAGGTCAACGTCGTCCCGCAGACCGCCACCGCGGATGTCGACGGGCGGTTCCTGCCCGGATACGAGGAGGAGTTCCTCGCCGAGCTGGACCGGGTGCTCGGGCCGGGCGTGACGCGGGAGTTCATCCACCGCGACATAGCGCTGGAAACCACCGCCGACGGGGACCTTTACGACGCGATGACCGGCGCTTTGCTCGCGGAGGACCCCGGCGCCCAGGTGATCCCCTACTGCCTGTCCGGCGGCACCGACGCCAAGTCGTTCAGCCGCCTCGGCATGCGGTGCTTCGGCTTCACCCCGCTGCGCCTGCCGCACGAGCTGGACTTTTCCGGGATGTTCCACGGGACCGATGAGCGCGTCCCGGTCAACGGCCTGCAGTTCGGTGTCCGTGTCCTTGACCGGTTCCTCGACCGCTGCTAGCGCATCCCAGCGGGGACTACCGGGAATCACCTGTGCAGGGTGATGTCCGCGGGCGCGCGGCGCTCGAGGATAGGAGCCGGAGAACCTGGAGGCGAACCTGACGGGCGGGCATGAACGTGCGCAGCCGAGCGGCGCGGGCCGGGGCCGCTCGGCCGGCGCCGCGGTTCCCGCGTCACGGCCATGGTGATCGTCTTCGCCCTGCTGGCCGCGTTGGCCAACGCGGTCAACGAGGCCACCCAGCACGTTGCCAGCATCACGGCGCCACGCCGTTCCTCGGGCTGGCGGCTGGTCGTGTACCTGTTCCGCAATCCGTTGTGGCTTTTCGGCTGGGTAGCTCTGGCGGGGGCGTTCGTGTTCCAGGCGCTCGCCCTGCACGTCGGCCAGATCTCGATCGTGCAGCCGCTGTTGGCCACCGAGCTGGTCTTCATGCTCGTGCTGCGCCGGTACTGGATTCATCAGTCGATCCGCCCGGTCACCTGGGGCGCCGCGGCTTTCGCCTGCGTGAGCCTGACCGTGTTCCTGCTCGCCGGAGAGCCGCGAGGCGGCCAGTCCACCCCGGATGGCCATCACTGGCTCGCGGCCATACTGGCCTGCTGCGCCGCTGCCGGGGTGCTGGCGCTGCTGGCCCGGTGGGGATCCCCCGGCTGGCGTGCCGTCCTGTTCGCCTCCGCTGCCGCGGTCATGTGGGCCCTGGTGGCAACCTTCATCAAGTCCACGACGGACACCCTGACCGAGTTCGGCGTGGGCGGGATGTTCACTCACTGGCCGCTCTACGCCCTTGCCCTGGGCAGCGCGGCGGCTCTGTTCCTGCAGCAGGCGGCGCTGCATGTCGGGCCGCTGCGCGCTTCCCAGCCTTTCCTGGTGATCGTCGATCCGATCGTCAGCATCGCCTTGAGCGTGTGGCTGTTCGACGAGCATTTCACCTCTGACGCCGCCGTGCTGGCCGTGGCGGCGCTCGGATTCGCCGCGATGTGCGTCGGCGTCGTCGTGCTGACCCAGACCACGCCAGCAACGATGGAGGCCGATAGCCATGATGGCCGGACAGACGACGGGCGGCGTAACGCGGCAAGCGGCCCGGAGCGGCCCGTACGGCGCTGAGGAGGCCCGGCGCTGCCGTCAGAATGTGCGGACCGCGGGTATGACCCTCCGCCGCAGGGTAGCCTTCCTGCTGCTGTCGGCGTTGAGCCGGAGCCTGGACAGCTCCCAGTCCCCGTACTCGGCGTGGCGGGCGAGGATCTTCCGCGCCGTGTCGCGAGAGGTCCCGCGGGGCAGGTAGATCACGAGGTAGGCGTACTCGGCCATTGGCCCTATTGTGCTGTAATTCGCCGGTGGTTCAACCGCTCGCGGGGAAATTCCCGGCTTGGCCGGGAGCCCCGACGGGAACACACAAAGCCCGGCCGGCGGTTAAGCTTCAGAGCGCCGCGTGACCGCGGGCATCGTGCGACGGTCACGGCGCGGATGCAAGGACGGGAAGAGCGTGCCAGCAAGGACAGCGACGACGAAGGCCGGGGCAGGAACCGGCCGGCGGCCTGCGCGGACCGTGGGCGCAGCCGCGAACGCGGGCGACGGCCGCGGCACCAAGCTGGTCATCGTCGAGTCCCCGTCCAAGGCCAGGACGATCGCGGGCTACCTCGGCAAGGGCTACGTGGTCGAGTCCAGCGTCGGCCACATCCGCGACATGCCAGACCGGGCGGCGGAGATCCCGGCCAAGTACCGGGGCGAGCCGTGGGCCAGGCTCGGCGTCAACGTGGACCGCGACTTCCAGCCGCTGTTCGTCGTGGCGAGCGGCAAGCGGCAGCAGGTGTCCAAGCTGAAGACCCTGCTGAAGGGCGCGGACGAACTCCTGCTCGCCACCGATGAGGACCGTGAGGGCGAGGCCATCGCCTGGCACCTGCTCGAGGAGCTCAAGCCCAAGGTGCCCGCGCACCGGATGGTGTTCCACGAGATCACCCCGGAGGCGATCGCCCGCGCCATCGCCAGCCCCCGCGAGGTCGACCAGGGCCTGGTCGACGCATACCAGGCGCGCCGGGTGCTGGACCGGCTGTACGGGTACGAGGTCTCGCCCGTGCTGTGGAAGAAGGTCATGCCCAAGCTGTCCGCGGGCCGGGTGCAGTCGGTGGCCACCAGGCTGATCGTGGACCGCGAACGCGAGCGGATCGCCTTCCGCGCGGCCAGCTACTCCGACCTCGAGGCCGAGTTCGCGACTTGGTTTTTTGGCGAGCCCGGCACCACCGAGCCCACCTCGTTCACCGCGAGCCTGGTCGCCGTCGACGGGTGCAGGGTCGCCCAGGGCCGTGACTTCACCGCCACCGGGCTGCTGCGCAGCACCGACGTGCTGCACC
>JAFAPY010000044.1 GCA_019246795.1 Streptosporangiaceae bacterium
GCCCCCCCGCAGCGCCCCCCCGGGGGGACGACCCCCCTGGCCCCCCCGCAGCCCACGCGGCGTGCTCGCCGACGGCGGCCCGCAGCGCGGTGATCTGCTCGGCGACGCGTTCCGGCGCGGTCCCGCCGTAGGCCTTGCGTGCCGCCAGGGCTCCCGGCACCGTGATCACCTGCCGGACGTCGGGCGTCAGCAGCTCCGACACCTTGGCCAGGTCGGCGTCGCTCACCTCGTCCAGGCCGCAGTCGTGCACCTGGCACCACACCACCAGGTGGCCGACCACCTCATGCGCCTCACGGAACGGGACGCCGCGGCACACCAGGTACTCGGCCAGGTCGGTGGCGAGCGTGTACCCGACGGCGGCGTCCTGGCGAAGCCGTTCGGCATTGATCCGCAAGGTGGCGACCAGCCCGGCCATCGCGGGCAGCACCAGCAGCACGGTGTCCACCGCGTCGAAGACCGGCTCCTTGTCCTCCTGCAGGTCCCTGTTGTAGGCGAGCGGCAGGCCCTTCAGCGTGGTCAGCAGGCCCGTCAGGCCGCCGATCAGGCGCCCGGCCTTGCCGCGGGCCAGCTCGGCGACGTCCGGGTTCTTTTTCTGCGGCATGATCGAGGACCCGGTCGCGTAGGCGTCGTCGATCTCCACCCAGCCGAACTCCTGCGACGACCACAGCACGATTTCCTCGCCGAGCCGGGACAGGTGCACGCCGATCAGCGCCGCGGCGAAGCAGAACTCCGCGGCGAAGTCCCGGTCGCTGACCGCGTCCATGGAGTTCGGTGCCGCCGCGTCGAAGCCGAGCTCGGCGGCCAGCGCACGCGGGTCGACAGGAAGCGACGACCCGGCCAGCGCGCCGGCGCCCAGCGGGCTGACCGCGGCGCGCCGGTCCCAGTCCCGCAGCCTGCTCACGTCCCTGGCGAACGCTTGGGCGTGCGCGAGGAGCTGGTGGCCGAACAGCACCGGCTGCGCGTGCTGCAAGTGCGTCATGCCCGGCGCTGGAAGGTCGCCGGCCGCGGCGGCCGCCTCGATCAGCGCGCTGTCCAGCTCGGCCAGCCTGCTCACGATCAGCCGGGCGTGGTCGCGCAGGTACAGCCGCAGGTCGGTGGCCACCTGGTCGTTCCGGCTGCGGCCTGCGCGCAGCTTGCCGCCGAGCGAGCCGAGCCGTTCCAGCAGGCCGCGTTCCAGCGCGGTGTGCACGTCCTCGTCGGCCACCGTGGGGCGGAACGAGCCGTTCGCGATCGCCTGGTCCAGGTCGTCCAGCGCGGTGAGGATTGCGTCGAGCTCGGCGTCGGACAGCAGGCCGGCCCGGTGCAGCACGCGAGCGTGCGCATGGGAGGCGCGCACGTCATACCGCGCCAGCCGCCAGTCGAACTGGACGCTCACCGACAGCCGCGCCAGCGCCTCGGCGGGCCCGGCAGCGAACCGGCCGCCCCATAGCCGCGTGGTCCCTTCCGCCCCGTGCGTCACAGTCTCTCCCGCGCCATGGTCCCACCCTATGGGGTCTGTGGCCCCTTGCCCCCTGTCTATCGGGGGCTGTGGGCCACAGACCCGTGTCCGGTTGCCCGGTTGCCCGGTTGCCCGGTTGCCCGGTTGCGCCGGATGGTCACGCGTCGGCGAGGCGGCGGTCGCGCATCGCGGCGGTCTTGCTGGGCAGGCCCCACAGCTCCACGAAGCCCTTGGACAGCGACTGGTCGAAGACGTCGCCGGTGTCGTAGGTGGCCAGCCGGTAGTCGTACAGCGAGGCGTCGCTGCGCCGACCGGTGACGACGGCGCGGCCTCCGTGCAGCCGCATCCGCACGTCCCCGGACACCGGCGCCGAGGCCTGCGCGATGAAGGCGTCGAGCGCCCGCCTCAGCGGCGAGAACCACAGGCCGTCGTACACCAGCTCGGTCCAGCGCTGCTCCGCCTGCCGCTTGAAGCGGGCCAGGTCGAGCTCGACGCACACGCTCTCCAGCTCCGAGTGCGCGGTGATCAGCGTGACCGCCGCGGGCGCCTCATAGATCTCCCTGCTCTTGATGCCGACGAGCCGGTCCTCCACCATGTCGATGCGGCCGATGCCCTGGCTTCCGGCCCGCTGGTTCAGCTCGGTGATGATCTCCAGCGGATCCAGCTGCCGCCCGTCGATGGCCGTTGGCACCCCGGCGGCGAACCTCAGCACCAGCTCATCGGGCTCGCGCGGCTGGGCCGGGTCGGCGGTGTAGGCCCACACGTCGTCGTGCGGGGCCTCCCAGATGTCCTCCAGGTGCCCGGTCTCGCACGAACGTCCCCACAGGTTCTGGTCGATGGAGTACGGCGAGCGGGCTGTCACGTCGATCGGCAGCCCCTTGGCCGCGGCGAACTCGATCGCCTTGTCCCTGGTCATGCCGGAGTCACGGACCGGCGCGAGCACCTTGAGCCCCGGCGCCAGGCTGGCCAGCCCGACCTCGAAACGCACCTGGTCGTTGCCCTTGCCGGTGCACCCGTGCGCGGCCATGGTCGCGCCCTTGGCGGCGGCGACCCGGGCCAGGTGCGTGACGATCAGCGGCCGTGACAGCGCGGAGATCAGCGGGTACCTGTCCATGTACAGCGCGTTGGCGCACGTCGCGGGCACGCAGTACGCGGCGGCAAACTCGGCGCGGGCATCGACCACCTCGACGTCGGCGGCGCCGCAGGCAAGCGCCCGCTTGCGGATCGCGTCCATGTCCTCGCCGCCCTGGCCGACGTCAACGGCCACCGCGATCACGTCGGCGCCGGTCCGTTCGGCGATCCATCCGATCGCCACCGAGGTGTCAAGGCCGCCCGAATACGCGAGCACGACTTTTTCTGCTGTCACTGTTATCCCTCACTTAGGTTGACGGATGCCGGCGTTCGGCGGTGTGGAGGAACTCGGCCGCCAGCGCGTCGCCGCCGGCCGGGTCGCGGGCGATCACCAGGACGGTGTCGTCGCCGGCGACGGTGCCGAGGATCGACGGCAGCGCCGCGTGGTCGATCACGGAGGCGAGGAACTGCGCCGCGCCCGCCGGCGTCCGCAGCACCACCAGGTTCGCGCTTGCCTCGGCCGAGGTCAGCAGCTCGCCGAGGTACCGCGCCAGCCTCAGGGCCTGCGGCGCGGCAACGGGGCCGCGGGCTGCCTCCGGGCTGGCTGCGGAGCCGAGGGCAGCACCGGGGGCCGAGCCCGGGCCGCCGGGGGTTTCCGGAAGCGCGTACACCAGCGCGCCGCCGGACGCGCGCAGCCGCACCACCCCCAGCTCGTCCAGGTCGCGGGACAGCGTCGCCTGGGTCACGTGCACGCTGGCGTACCGGCCGAGCAGTTCGGCAAGCTCCTCCTGGGAGTGCACCTGCTCCCTGGACAGGATGGCCGCGATGCGCGCATGCCTGGCCGCCTTCGTCAGCGGGGTGGTCATGCGTGCTCCAGCAGCCAGGCGAGCAGCGCCTTGCCCGAATGCAGCCGGTTTTCCGCCTGGTCCCAGACCACGCTGTTCGGGCCGTCGAGCACATCGGCGCTGATTTCCTCGCCGCGGTGCGCGGGCAGGCAGTGCAGCACCAGGCAGCCTGGCCTGCCCAGCGCCAGCTTCGGGCCGTCCAGGCGGTAGGAGTCGTCACGGCCGGAGCTGCCGAGCACCGCGAGCCGTTCCGCGCGGGTGTCCTCGGTGCCCATCGAGGCCCACACGTCGGTGGCGATCACGTCGGCGCCTTCGCACGCCGCCCGCGGGTCGGTGACGAACTCGACGGCTGCCCCGGTCTGGGCGGCGATGCGGGCGGCGGCGGCCATGACCGGCTCGCCGGGCCGGAAGCGCTCCGGGGCACCGATGCGGACCGTCATCCCGGCGGTCGCCCCGCCGAGCAGGTAGGAGTGCGCCATGTTGCTCGCGCCGTCGCCGAGGAAGGCCAGCGTGCGGCCGCCCAGCGAACCGTGGTGCTCCCGGATCGTCTGCAGGTCGGCGAGCACCTGGCAGGGGTGGAACTGATCGGTCAGCGCGTTGATCACCGGCACGGTCGCCGCCGCGGCCAGCGCCTCGATCCGCTGCTGCGCGAAGGTGCGCCAGGCGATCACCGCCACCTGCCGGGACAGCACCCGGGCCACGTCCTCGATGGCCTCGCCCCGGCCGAGGTGGGTGGCCTGGGTGTCGATGACGAGCGGGTGGCCGCCGAGCTCGGCGATGCCGACCGTGAGTGACACCCTGGTCCGCAGCGACTGCTTGTCGAACAGCACCGCGACCGCCCGCGGCCCGGCCAGCGTCCGCCAGCCGAACCTGTCCTTCTTCATGGCGTCAGCCAGGTCCAGCACGTCGGCCTGCTCGGCGGGCGCCAGGTCGTCGTCACGGAGAAAATGCCTGGTCATCGAGTCGCCCCTTCCGGGAGGCCAGGGGGGACGGGGGGCGGGAGCCCCCCGTGCCGGAGAGCCGGGGGGTTCGTCCCCCCGGAGGCACCATCGTCCAGGATGGCGGGAAGCGCCGCGAGGAACTCCTCCGCTTCGCCGGCGGTCAGGATCAGCGGCGGCGCCAGCCTGATCGCGTCCGGCTGGACCGCGTTGACCAGGAACCCGGCCCGCCGGGCCGCGGCTTCCACGGCTGGCGCCTCGGGGCGGATGAGGACCGCCGCGAGCCAGAGCCCGCGGCCGCGGACCCCGGCCAGCAGCGGATGCGAGACCGCGCTGATCCCGGCGGCGAGCCTGGCCCCGACGGCGGTCACGTTGGCCAGCAGGCCGTCACGCTCGATCGTGTCGAGCACGGCCAGGGCCGCGGCGCAGGCGACCGGGTTACCGCCGAACGTGGAGCCGTGATCGCCCTTGGCGAAGCCGGTGCCGCAGCGGCCCAGGCCGATGCACGCGCCGATCGGCAGGCCGCCGCCGAGCCCCTTGGCGAGCGTGAGCACGTCGGGCCGCACGCCGTGGGCCCGGTGGGCGAACCAGGTGCCGCTCCGGCCGATCGCGCTCTGGATCTCGTCGACCACCAGCAGCGCGCCGACCTGGTCGCAGGCCTCCCGGGCCGCGCGCAGGTAACCCTCGGGAGCGGGCACGACGCCGCCCTCGCCCAGGCACGGCTCGAGGAAGACGGCCGCGACGCCCGTGTCGACGGCGCCGCGCAGGGCGTCCGTGTCGCCGAACGGGACGAACCGCACGCGCACGCCGAACGGGCCGAACGGCTCGCGGATCGATGCCTTGCCGGTCAGCGCGAGCGCCCCCATCGTCCTGCCGTGGAAGCCGTTCTCCGCGGCCACGATCACCGGGCGCGCCGGTCCCTGCATCCGTCGGACCAGCTTCAGCGCGGCCTCGTTGGCCTCCGCCCCCGAGTTCGCGAAGAAGACCCTGCCATCGGCCCGTGTCTGGTCGGCAGAGAGCAGGCCGAGCAGGCGCTCGGCAAGCTCTACCTCGCGCTCGTGCAGGAACAGGTTGGAGGTGTGCGCGATCAGGCTGACCTGGTGGCTGACCGCGGCCGTGATCGCCGGATGGGCATGCCCGAGCGAGCTGGTCGCGATCCCGGCGATCAGGTCGGTGTATTCGCGCCCGTCCGCGTCCCACACCCGGCATCCCGCGCCGCGGATCAGCGCCGCCGGCGGCACGCCGTAGTTCGGCATGATCGCGGCCGTGAACCGCTTCTGCAGTGCCTCGGTTTCGGGCCCTGTCGCCACGCTCGCCTCCGGCTCGCTCATCGCGTGTCTTTGCCGACCATGGTGCCGATGCCGGAATCGGTGAAGATCTCCAGCAGCACGGCGTGGCTGAGCCTGCCGTCGAGGACATGGGCACGAGGCACGCCGCCGCGCACCGCCGTCAGGCACGCCTCCATCTTGGGGATCATCCCGGCCGAGAGCCCCGGCAGCAGCCGCTCGAGTTCGGTCGCGGTGAGCTCGCTGATCACCTCGCCTGACGACGGCCAGTCCCGGTACAGGCCCGCCACGTCGGTGAGCACCACCAGCTTGGCCGCGCCGAGCGAGGCGGCGAGCGCCGCCGCCGCGGTATCCGCGTTGACGTTGTAGACCTGGCCGTCGGCGCCGGCGGCGACGCTGGACACCACCGGGATCCGGCCGTCGGCGAGCAGCGCCTTGATGGCGCCGGGATCGGTGGCGACGATCTCGCCGACCATGCCGATGTCCACCGGCTCGCCGTCGACGACCGCGTGCTTCCTGGCCGCGGTGAACGTGCGGGCGTCCTCGCCGGACAGGCCGACGGCAAACGGGCCGTGCCGGTTGATCAGCGCGACGAGGTCCTTGTTCACCTTCCCGGACATCACCATCCGGACCACCTCCATCGCCTCGGGGGTGGTGACCCGGAGCCCCGCGGTGAAGGTCGTCTGCACGCCGAGCCGGTCAAGGTGACGGGTGATCTGCGGGCCGCCGCCGTGCACCACCACCGGGCACAGCCCCGCGTAGCGGAGGAACACCAGGTCCTGGGCGAACGCGACGCGCAAGGCCTCGTCGGTCATGGCGTGCCCGCCGTACTTGATCACCACGGTCCGGCCGTGGAACCTGGCCAGCCACGGCAGCGCCTCGATCAGCACCGACGCCTTGGCGGCGGCCAGCTGGCGTGCATCGACGAAAGCGGTCATGTCGGATACGCCGAGTTCTCGCGCACGTAGGCAGCGGTCAGGTCGGTGGTCAGGATGACGGCGGACTGCGGCCCGGCGGACAGGTCCACGATGATCGTCACGTCCTTCGGCTTCATGTCCGCCCGCCAGCGCGCCTCGGCGGCGGCGCCGTTGCGGCAGACCCAGACCCCGTTGATCGCGACGTTCAGCCGGTCCGGCTCGAAGACGGCGTCGGTGGTGCCCACCGCCGCGACGATCCGGCCCCAGTTCGGATCCTCGCCGCCGATGGCCGTCTTCACCAGGTTGCTCCGAGCCACGGCACGCCCGGCCGCCACCGCGTCGGCCACCGACGCCGCGCCGATGACCTCGACGGTGATCATCTTCTCCGCGCCCTCGGCGTCACGCTGAAGCTGCCTGGCCAGATCCGCGCAGACCTCGGTGAGCACACCGGTGAACTCGGCCTTGTCGGGCCGGACCCCGGCCGCACCGCTGGCCAGCAGCAGCACCGTGTCGTTGGTGGACATGCAGCCGTCGGTGTCCAGCCGCTCGAAGGTCTGGTCTGTCGCTGACCGCAGCGCGGTGTCAAGCTCTGCGGGCGCCAGGTCGGCGTCGGTGGTGAGCACGCACAGCATGGTCGCCAGCGCGGGGGCGACCATGCCGGCGCCCTTGGCGATGCCGCCGATGGTGTAGCTGGTGCCGCGGCGGAAGGAGATCTTCACCACCGTGTCGGTGGTCCTGATTGCGTCGGCCGCGGCCAGGCCGCCGCCACGCGACGCCTGCGCGACCGCGGCGTCGACACCGGGGAGCAGCGTGTCCATCGGCAGCCGCTCGCCGATCAGGCCCGTCGAGCAGACCGCGATCTCCCCCGGCGAATCGCCGATCGCCGTGGCCAGCTGCTCGGCGGTGGCGTGGGCGTCGGCGAAGCCCTGCGGTCCGGTGCAGGCGTTGGCCCCGCCGGAGTTGAGCACCACGGCGCGGACCCGGCCGCCGCGCACCACCTGCCGGGTCCAGGTCACCGGCGCCGCCTGCACCTTGTTCGCGGTGAACACGGCGGCGGCGGCCCGACAAGGCCCGTCGTTGACGACCACGGCGACGTCGGGCTGCCCGTCGGCCTTCAGCCCGGCCGCCACCCCGGCGGCGCGGAACCCCATTGGCGCGGTCACACTCACGGTTCCTCCTTCACGGGGCAACCCCTAGCGAGGAGAGGCCCGCGGTTTCCGGCAGGCCGAGCATGAGGTTGGCGACCTGCACCGCCTGCCCCGCCGCGCCCTTGCCCAGGTTGTCCAGGGCGCAGACGACCACCGCGCGGTCGGCGTGGCTGTCCGCCGCGGCCTGCAGCTGCGCCGCGTTGCTGCCCACGGTGGCGCCGGTGCCCGGCCAGCGCCCCTCGGGCAGCAGGTGCACGAACGGCTCGCCCGCGTAGGCCTTGGCCAGCCCGTCGCGCAGGTCGGCGGTTTCCGCGCCCGGCGCCAGCCGTGCCGTGCATGTCGCCAGGATGCCGCGCGGCATCGGGGCGAGCGTCGGCGTGAAGGACACACTCACATGGCTGTGGCTGTGGCTGTCGCCGGAAGGAGCAAGCATGGTTCGTTCTGGATTAATGGCTTGTTCTATCTCGGGGATGTGCCGGTGGGCGCCCCCTGCCTGGTAAGCCGACATCGAGCCCATCACCTCGCTGCCGAGCAGGTCCGGCCGTGGCGAGCGCCCGGCGCCCGAGGCGCCGGAGGCGGCAACGATGACGATGTCGGACGGCTCGGCCAGGCCCGCGTCCAGCAGCGGGGCCAAGGCGAGGATCGCGGCCGTGGCATAGCAGCCCGGCGCGGCCACCTTCGCCGATGCCCGGATGGCGCCGCGGGCGCCGGGGAGTTCGGGCAGCCCGTAGGTCCAGCAGCCCGGGTACGGCGTCGGGTAGTACCGCGCCCAGGCGTGCCGGTCCGCGAGCCGGAAATCCGCGCCCAGGTCGACGACCTTCAGGCAGTCCGGGAGCCTGGCCGCCAGCTTTGCCGACTCCCCGTGCGGCAGCGCGGTGAACAGCAGGTCGGCGCCGGCCAGGAGTTCGGGGTCGGTCGGGACGAAGCTGGATTCGCCGAGGCGGGGGTGGCCGGACAGCTGGGGATGCACGGCAGTCACGGAGGTCCCGGCGCTGCCCTGAGCGGCCAGCGGGCCGATCTCGAGGTACGGGTGGCCGGCCAGCAGGCGGAGCAACTCGCCGCCCGCATACCCGCTGGCGCCGGCCACCGCAACCCTGGCACCCACCGATCCGCCTTCCGCTCGCCGCCTCTTCTGAAAGAGTATTCATTCTAGCGCATTAATATGCAAACCGGGCGCGGGAACGAGCGGCTCGGAATGTCACCGGGCCCGGGCATGATGGCCCCGGAGGCGGGACGGCACGGACTGTGGCACGACGGAAGGCTCGCGGATGAGTGACCACAACGGCGTCCTGATGATGCAGCGGCTGGTGCTGGCCGGGACGCTGGGCATGGCGATGGCGCGGAAGGCGGCGGCGATCCTGGACGGCGGCTCGTGTCCCGGGGAGCCGGGAGCCGGTCAGGGGACCGACGGGGCGGTACTGCGGGCGATCCTGGACGCGGCGAACGAGTGCCTGGGGCACTTCGATGACCGGCCGCCGGGCGAGCGCTGGTGCGACGCACTGCTGCACCTGCTCGACCTGGCCGCGTTCGCCGCCGACCTGGGCTGACGCCGACCTGGGCAGGCGCTGTCTTGGGCCGGCGCCGACTTAGGGCTGGCGCTGGCTAGGGCTGGCGCTGGCTCGGGCTGGCGCTGGCTCGGGCTGGCGCCGACCGCCTCGCAAGCCGGCCGGTGCCTAGAAAGGCTGTGCGCGGCGGAACGCGCCAGCCGCGTCCGCAGCGGCGACGTCCCCGGCGCCGTCCGCGCTCGGCGCCGGGGTTGCGGTGACCGGGCCGCTGGCGGTGACCGGGCCGCTGGCGGCGTCTGGGCCTGGGGCGGCGCCGCTCAGTTGCACCTGGTCCCGGCCGCCGCCCTTGGCGCGGTACAGCGCGGCGTCGGCCGCCGCGATCAGCTCATCGAGCTTGCGCTCGCTGCCGACGTCCAGCGCCGCTACCCCGATCGAAACGGTAACGTGCAGCCGCTGTCCGCCGGCCTCCCCGGGCGCGATGATCGTCAGGCCGGCGATGCTGGCGCGCACCCGTTCGGCAATCCGGAACGCGTCGGCGGCTTGGGTCTGCGGCAGCAGCAGCGAGAACTCCTCCCCGCCGAACCGCCCGGCCACGTCGTAGTCGCGCAGCATGGCCTTGAGCGTGTGCGCGATCTCCCGGAGCACCTCGTCGCCGACCAGGTGGCCGTACGTGTCGTTGATCTGCTTGAACCGGTCGATATCCAGCAGCGCCACCGCCAGCGGCGACCGGGTGCGCACCGCGCGCAGCAGCTCGGCCCGTGCCTCAGCCTCCCAGGTGGCGGCGTTGAGCAGGCCGGTCTTGGAGTCGGCCCGCGAGTCGCTAAGGAGCTGGGCGTGGCGCAGCGAGCGCTGCAGCAGGGTCACGACCGGCAGCGCCGCTGGGGCAAGAAGCGGGTTCCCCGCCACGCCGCAGGTCACCAGGACACCGATGCAGCTCTCCGCCGCATCGTTGTACAGCGGCTCGCGGCCGAAGACCTCGCTCCGGATGCTCGTGGCCGGATTGCTGCCCTTGACGGCCGTCATGATCAGCACCTTGTTCACGACCCACTGCGTCAGAACACTGAGCAGCACCAGCAGGACCCACACCGTGCCGCGGCCGACCGTCCCCCCACCGTGCTGCCGGACCAGGCCGGACAGGCTGTGGAAGGCGACGGAGGCGCTGCCATAGGAGAGGCTGATTGCCGCGGCGCTGAAGATCCGGCGGTAGACAGGGGCGCGCCGGACCCGCAGCTGCAGCAGAGCCATGTGGATCAAAGGGACGACCAGGGCATAGAGCGGGGGCAGCAGGATGGCGACCGGTCGCTCCCAGACGCCCTGGACGTCGAGGATCATGCCGCCCTGCTCTCCCGCTTTCCTGGTCAGCTCGATGGCCAGGACGGTGCAGGCGAGCAGCAGGCTGAACAAGGCCAGATCACGGCCCCGGAGCGTGGTGAGCGAGGCCGCCGCGCCGATGGCGAGCAGATCGGCGATGACCACCGCGCACACGTAGCAGATGAGCCAGCGGGGCAAGGTCCAAAGCCCCCACCCGCCGACGGCTGTCGTCCGCCGCAGCAGCCGACGGATCCAGCCCATCAGTGTCTCCTCACACCGCTCACCGTGCCGTTCGTCGCGGCACAGCCCCATGGGGCAGCGCTCGCGATAATTGTCCCGCATTGTCCGCCTGCGCGGGCGCGAACGGTGAAACTGCCGCTACTCAACGGCAGAACACTACCTCCTCGGCACGCTCCTCTCTTCCTCTTCGAGACGTCGTGATTACGCTGCGTGAGCAAAGGGCAGTTTATTTCGCCTGACATTTGGTACAAAGCATCCCTCGCGCTGGATTGCGGGCACAATGGGTAGTCGTGACCAGCCGCCTTCCGAGGAGGGATCAGCGCGGGAACGAGCGAAGCTTGCTGAACCGCGACGGTGAGGTAAGCGTTAAGTGATTACATACAGTCTTCGATAAAAGCTCAAGGAAGGACCATCAGATGCGCAACACGCACTGGGGCTGACGATCAGCGCTGAGCGCGGCTGTCCGCAAGCCGCCTGCGATCGCGGGCGGAGCTGGCCGCGACCGTCAGGGCCACCGCGGCGCCGACAGCGCCGCATACCGCGATGACCAGGGCCGGGGAATAGCGGCCCGCGGCGGCGCCCGCCAGGATCATGACCAGCCCCTGGCCCAAGCTCATGCCGCCCTGGGCAAAGCCGAAGGCCTGGCTGCGCCGTTCTTGCGGTGCTGCGCTCACGAAGGCGGCATTGGCCGCGACCTGATACGAGGCACACAGTCCCGCTACGAGCAGGACCAGCAGCGATACGGGTAGGCCAGGCCGCCAGGCGAATACCACAAGGATCGCGCAGGCGGCGACCGCTAGCGGACCCATGACGCGCAGCCGCGTCGGCGGAGCCACGAAGCGGCTGATCAATATCGCCCCCAGGGTCTGCCCGAGGGCGGCGGCCGCCAGGATGATGCCGACCGTGGCCGCGCCACCCCCCAGGGCCCGGGCGAGCGGGGTGGCGACGCCTTCCGGGGCGTCGTAGAAGGCCGCCAGCCAGCCGAACAGCATCGGCATCAGCAGCGCCGGGCTGGCGAAGACCAGCCGCGCGCCTGCGACAATGTCTGTGAGGCCCGGCCGCTCGGTGCCACCGCCTGCCGCCATGATCGGTGTGGGCCTTGGCCTCACCCAGGCACCAATGATGACAGCCGACACGGCAAAGGTCGCGGCGTCGGCGACCAGTGACGGCCGGGCGCCGGCGAACCCGACCGCGGCGCCGCCGACCGCGAACCCCACGACCTGCGCGAATTGGTAGGTGGTAAGCGTCACGGCGGTACCCAAGACGTAGCGGTCGCCGACGAGGACGTCGGGGTAGATCGCCGCGCGAGCCGACGTGAACGGGGCGCCGATGAGCGTCACGAGGAACAGCAGCCCCACCATCGCGGCGAGCGGCATGCCGCGGATCGCCATGACCAGGACGAGGACCAACCGGACGAGGTCGCAGGCGATCATCACCCGGCGACGCGGGTATCTGTCGGCCAGCCAGGCCAGGGTCACGCCGCCGACGAACGTCGGCACGATGCTGACCACGTAGCTGACCGCCGCCAGCAGCGCGGAACGGGTCCGGTCGTAGACGAGCACGGTCAGCGCGACCCGGGCCAGCTGGTCGCCCACCACAGACAGCAGCTGCGCCAGCCACAGTGCCCGGAACTCGGGCACCGCGAACACGTCGCGGAAGGTCGTTCTGCTTGGTGTGCCCTGCTCGGTGGCATCCCTGCGGGCCACGCCGTAGCTTGTGATGTCACCCTCCGGCTTGGCGGTGCTGCGGGCTGCGTTCATCACATCCTGGCCGGCGGCCCGCGGCCGGCGCAATACGGCGGACGCGGCCCTAATGCTGGCCGAGCGCGCACGTCGGGCACGCCGCGCGCGGCCGCTAGCTGCGCGGCACGGCGCCGGTCCGGCGGGCGGCCTCGGCCACGGCCGCGTCGCGCGCGGCGGTGGTCTCCGCCACGGTCAGCGTCCGGTCCGGGGCGCGGAAGCGCAGCGTGTAGGCCAGCGACTTGCGCCGCTCGCCGACCTGGGAGCCGGTGTACACGTCGAACAGCCGCAGGTCCTCCAGCAGGTCACCGGCGCCCGCCACCAGCGCCGACTCCACCGCCGCGGCAGGCACGTCCGCGCCCACGACCAGGGCCACGTCCTGGGTGGCCAGCGGGTACGTGGACAGCTGCGGCGCCTGCACGGGCCCGATGCCGTCCGCCGCGGTGAGCAGCACCGACAGGTCGAGCTCGACTGCGCAGGTCCGGGCGGGCAGCCCGAACGCACCGACCACCCGCGGGTCCAGCTCGCCGGCGTGCCCGGCCAGCCACTGCCGCGGCCCTCCGTTTCCAGAGCCGTTTCCGGAGCCGTCACCAGGCTCAGCCGCCACCCGGGCGTAGATCGCGGCACACCGCCCGGGATGCCACGGCGGGTACCTCTCCGCGCGGATGTCCAGCGGCACCCGGCACGCCCGTGCCACCGCGCGGGCGGCCTGCACGGCGTCCGCCCAGGAGGCGGGGCGCCCGGCGCCCCACCAGCCGTCAAGCTCCCGGGCCCCGGCGAGCACGGCCGCGAGCCGCAGCGGCTGGTCCGGCAGCGCGGCCTCCAGCGAGGCCAGCTCCGCCACCGTCGGGGCCCGGTCCACCGGCAGGATCGGCGCCGAGTCGGGCGCGCCCGGCCGCGGCCGGAACACCAGCCCGGTCTCGAACAGCGCCACGTCGGCGAAGCCGAGGCCGATGTTCCTGGCCAGGACCCGGAACAGCCCGGGCAGCATCGTGGTGCGCAGCAGCGGCTCGTCGTCGGCCAGCGGGTTTGCCACCGCCGCGGCGTTCCGGCGCAGGTCCTCGGGCGGCAGCCCGAGCAGGTCCGCATCCGCACCAGACCCGAACGGCGACGACAGCACCTCCACGTATCCCGTCTCGGCCAGGGCGCGGCCGACGCTGCCCCGCAGCCGCTGCCGCCGCGTCAGCCCGCGCCCGGCCAGCGCACGAGGCATCCGGACCGGGATGTCCGCATACCCTTCCAGCCGGATCACCTCCTCGGCGAGGTCGGCCGGGTCGGTGAGGTCGGACCGCCAGGACGGCGGTGTGACCTCGAGCGCGGACACCGGGACCTGCGCGGGCGGCTCGGACGGCTCGGACGGCTCGGACAGCTCGGACAGCTCGGACAGCTCGGGCGGCTCGGGCGGCGACGCTCGCCACGGGGCGACGGTCGGCGCCGGGATCCGGGTCTCGCGGACCGCGCAACCCACCTCGCGCAGCCGCCGCACCACGGTGTCCCGGCCGTACGCCACCCCGGCGACCCGGTCCGGGTAGTGCGCCGCCATGGAGATCAGCACCGGCGGCACGTCCACCGAGACATGGATGGCGCCCGGCACCACCCGGCCGCCGCCCAGCGACGCCAGCATGGCCACCGCCTTAGCGCTGGCACGCAGCGGCAGCTCGCGGTCAACGCCGCGCTCGAACCGGTACGATGCCTCGGTGTGCAGCCGGTGCCGCCGGCTCATCTTCGCGGTCCCCTCGGCGGAGAAGTGCGCCGCCTCGATGACCAGGTCCGTGGATGCCTGGTCGATCTCGGTGGCAAGGCCGCCCATCGTGCCGGCCATGGAGATCGGCCCGGATGAGTCGGTGATGAGGATGTCGTCGGGGTCCAGGGTCCGGGCCACGTGGTCCAGGGTCTCCAGCCGCTCCCCCGGCCTGGCGCGGCGCACCACGATCTCGCCGCTGAGCTTGGACCGGTCGAACGCGTGCAGCGGCTGGCCCAGCTCCAGCATCAGGTAGTTGGTCACGTCGACGGCGAGCGACACGGCCCTGACCCCCGACCTGGCCAGCCGTACCTGCAGCCACAGCGGCGTCGGGGCTTCGGCTGAGAAGCCCCTGACCTCGCGGAGCACGAAGCGGTCGCACGCCGTCGGGTCGGCGATCGAGGCCGGCCACACGTCCGGGCCGGCGTGGTCGAGCGGGCCGCCGAGCACGCCGGGCCCGGGCAGCCCGGCATCGGCGGGGTCGGTGAACGGCACCGCGAACGCGGTGGCCAGCTCGCGGGCGAGCCCCCGCACCGACACGGCGTAGCCGCGGTCCGGCGTCACCGCGATGTCCAGCACCTCGTCGCGCAGGCCCGCGTAGGAGGCGAAGTCCTCCCCCAGCGGCGCGTCGGGCGGCAGCACCAGGATGCCGGCGTACTCGTCGCCGGCGGCCAGCTCGACGGCCGAGCAGATCATGCCCTCGGAGAGGTGACCGTAGGTTTTGCGCGTGCCGATCTCGACCCCGCCGGGCAGCACCGCGCCGGGCAGCGCCAGCGCCACCCGGTCGCCGACGGCGAAGTTGGTGGCGCCGCAGATCACGGCGGACGCGCCGGCGGGGGCCTCGTCGAGCTGCCGACGGGAGGCCGCGACCCGGCAGTACCTGATCGGCTTGCGGGTCCCGGTCAGCTCCTCGATGGACAGCACCTGGGCTACCACGACGCCGCCGATGTCGTGCCCCACCGGCTCGGCCGACTCGACCTCCAGCCCGGCCGCGGTCAGCCGCCGCGCCACCTCGGCGGCGTCGGCGGGCACCTGCGCGTACTCGCGCAGCCAGGAAAGCGGTACCCGCATGGTCAGATCTCCGTCCCGAAGGCCCTGCTGAACCGCACGTCGCCTTCCATCGTGTCCCGGATGTCGGTCACCCCGTGGGCGATCATCAGGCCGCGCTCGATGCCGAGCCCGAACGCGAACCCGGTGTAGCGGTCCGGGTCGATGCCGCAGGCCACCAGCACGCGCGGGTTGACCATGCCGCAGCCGGCGATCTCGATCCAGCCCTGCGACTTGCACACCCGGCACGGGTCGCCGCCGGGCTCGGCCGAGGCTCCCCGGCACACGTGACATTCCATCGCCACGTCGCCGGACGGCTCGGTGAACGGGAAGTAGTCGGGCCGGAACCTGGTCCGCAAGCCCTCGCCGAACATCGCCTCGACGAACGCCTGGATCGCGCCGCGCAGGTCGGCCATGGTCAGGCCCTCGTCCACCGCGAGCCCCTCGATCTGGTGGAACACCGGGCTGTGCGTCGCGTCCAGGGCCTCGTTGCGGAAGCACTTACCCGGGCTGACCACGTACAGCGGCAGCGGCCTGGTGAGCATGGACCTGATCTGCACCGGCGAGGTGTGCGTGCGTAGCACGATGCCGGACGCGGAGGTGCCGTTCTTCCCGGCGATGAACAGCGTGTCCTGCATTTCCCTGGCGGGGTGGTCCGGCGGGATGTTCAGTGCGTCGAAGTTGTACCACTCCGCCTCCACCTCGGGTCCCTCGGCGACCTCATAGCCCATCGCGACGAACACGTCGGACAGCCGGTCGGCGAGCATGGTGACCGGGTGCCGCGCTCCCGGCAGCACGCGGCCGCCGGGCAGGGTGACGTCGGCGGTCTCGGTCAGGAGGACCTGCCGGTCGCGTTCGGCCTCCAGCTCGGCCTGGCGGGCGCGCAGCGCCTCGCGCAGCCTGGCGCGGGCGGCGCCGACCCGGCGGCCTGCCTCGGCGCGCTCGGCACCCGGCAGCGCGCCGATGTGCGCGCTGGCCAGCGCCAGCGGCGCCCGGTCGCCGTCATGGGCGACGCGGGCCGCCTTGAGCTCGCCGAGGGTGCCCGCGGCGGCGATGTCCGCCAGCGCGTCGGCCAGCGCCCGCGCCACTTCGTCCGGGGCGGTGGGGTCCTGCTCTGCTTGTGCGGACATCGTCTCGGTCCTGCTTCTGAAGCGATGATTTATGCAAAACGGGCGATGGTGCACGTCACGTCAGCTGCTGCCGTGACGGTTGCTGGCGGCCGCGGCTGTGCCCCGCTGCCGGGAACTTGTGCAGGCAAGAGCGTGCGCGGTCGACGGCTGCGTAGCCCGAAGGGACAGTACCGTACCGGTGCCGCGAGGCTGTGGGGCTGTGGGGCCCTCAGCCGGTGGCTGCCCCCGCGGGCACGATAAATCGGAACTCGGCGCCACCGCCGGGCGCACGCTGCACGCCGATCGCGCCGCCGTGCGCCTCGACCAGGCCCTTGACGATGTACAGGCCCAGGCCGGTGCCGCCGCCGTGCTGCCCGGCGCGGCCGCCGCGGGGATTGCCGCGCCAGAACTGGCGGAACACGCGGGGAGCCAGGTCAGGGTCGATGCCCTCGCCCTGGTCGCGCACGGAAACGGCGACCGCGTCCGGCGGCCCGGCCTCGGCGTCCATGCGCGCTGGTTCCACCACGATCGTCACGATACCAGCCCCGTGCCTGAGCGCGTTTTCCACCAGGTTGCCGAGGATCTGGTCCATTTTGTCGCGGTCCAGCCAGGCTTCCGGCAGGCCGGGGAGCACCTCCAGGCGGAACCTGCCGTCGGCGTCGCCTGCGGCGATGCGGCCCGCGATGGTCCGCTTCGCCTGCTCCGGCAGGTCCACCAGCTCACGATGGATCTCCACCCGGCCGGACTCGATCCTGGACACGTCGAGCAGTTCGGTGATGAGCCTGGTCACCCGGTCGGCGTCGGCGTTGACCGTCTCCAGCATCACGCGCTTCTGGTCGTCGGTGAACCTGCTCCACTTGGCGAGCAGCGTGGCGGTGAAGCCCTTGACGCTGGTCAGCGGCGAGCGCAGCTCGTGTGCCACGGTGGACACCAGCTCCGCGCGGCTGCGCTCGAGCCGTTCCCGCCGCTGCGCGCCGCGCAGGCTGATGACGAGCCGCCGCACTCTGTGATCCCGGGGGGGGCGACCCCCCCCAGACCCCCCCCGCTCACGAGGGGACTGTCCGTCCCCCCGTGCCCCCCTGACGTAGCCGACGGAGACGAGCACCTCGGTGCCGCCGGCCAGGTACAGGCAGCACTCGGGATGACGGGTCCGGGTCGGCATGCCATGGTAGGGGTCGGCGTACAGCCACCAGTCCCTGCCGTCGGCGTCACGCAGCGGCAACACGTCGAACACGAACTTGCCGAGCACTTCGGCCGGGTCCAGCCCGGTGAGCCGGGCGGCGGCCCGGTTGAACACGATGATGCGACCCACTTCGTCGGCAACCACCACCCCGTCCGGTAGCTCGTCGGCGAAGATCAGGCTCCCGATGGGGACGGGGCCTTCCGGCACCGGGCCGGTCAGGGAATCACGGACGCCGGTCTCAGGCTCGACGTCGCGGCTTCCCGTGGCCGACGATGCCCGGCTCGCGGTGAGCTCTTCCACTGCAGTGAAGCCCTCCGTCCGGCGTGGCCGTACAGCGATCGTCCGGTCTGCCGGATGTGTGTAGTCATTATGGATCACGGTCGGGGTGACGGATTGTGATCAGACTCTAGCGCGTATACCGTCACCGGGACAGCCCCCGGACCGTGTGAATTCTCTATGTCGCATGCCGAATACCAGGTGCCACGGCGCGCTTCTCGGCATTGTCATGGGTCCCGGATTGTCCCGTTCTGCGCCTTAGCGGCGGCGGCATTGGTCACGTTCTGCACTCTTTGTGCACGTGCGGACGCATACAGGCATACCGCCGCTGCGGCAGCCAGATTGAGGCTTTCCGCTGCCCCGTATATCGGCACCGCCACGCCTTCGTCGGCAAGCCTGAGCTGCTCCGGGGGCAGTCCCCACGCTTCGTTGCCGAACAGCCACGCGGTCGGCTCGGCCAGCCGTGCCTGCACCTGGAGGTCGTCCAGGGGACGCCCGGCGCGGCCGTGCGCGGCGATGATCCGCAGCCCCGCCGCCCGCAGCACCGCGACGGCCTCCCCGAGGCTCGTCCCGGCCACCACCGGCAGGTGAAACAGGCTGCCTGCCGATGCGCGCACGCACTTGCCGTTGTACGGGTCGACGGATGCGTCGGCGAAGATCACTGCCCCGGCACCTGCCGCGTCTGCGGTGCGCAGCACCGTGCCGGCGTTTCCCGGGTCGCGCACGCTGGCGAGCACCGCGACCAGCGGAGGGGCGGCCAGCCCCGCGAGCGGGATGTCCACGAAACCGCACACCGCGAGCAGGCCCTGCGGGGTCACCGTCTGGGCCAGCTCGGCCATCATCTCGCCGCTGACGGCCTGCACGGGTATGCCGGCGTCCGCCATGGCCGCGACCAGGTCATGGTGCCTGCTGCGCGCGGGGGCGGTCACGAACAGGCCGTCGATGCGGGCCCCGCTGCGGAACGCTTCAGCCACCGCTTGCGGCCCTTCGGCCAGGAAGGCACGATCCCGCTCGCGGAAGGCGCGCTTGGCCAGCCGCCGCGCGGCCCGTACCTCGGACGTCGCCGGCCGCCGGTTACGCGGCAGCGGACCCTGTGCTGCCAGGGGCGGACCCTGCGGCATCAGGAGTCGTCCCTGCGTCGGGAAGAGCCTTCTTCGCCACCTCGACCAGGGCCGTGAAGGCCGCCGCGTCCGCGACCGCCAGCTCCGCGAGCATCCGCCGGTCGACCTCGACGCCCGCCACCCGCAGACCCTGCATGAACCTGTTGTAGGTCATGCCGTTGGCCCGCGCCGCGGCGTTGATCCGCTGGATCCACAGCCGCCGGAACGCGCCCTTACGGTCTTTGCGGTCACGGTATGAGTAGGCCATGGAGTGCAGGACCTGCTCCTTGGCCTTGCGGTACAGCCGCGACCGCTGCCCCCGGTAGCCGCTTGCCCGTTCGAGGACAACCTTGCGCTTCTTGTGGGCGTTGGTCGCCCGCTTCACGCGTGCCATTGTTCTGTCTCCCTCGCGGGCCGGGCTCAGGAGCCCAGCAGCCTCTTGATCTCCTTGACGTCGCTCGGCGCGAGCGTCACTTCCCGGTACAGCCGCCGCGTCACGCGGGACGACTTGTGCTCGAACAGGTGGTTGCGGTTAGCGCGGCGACGCATCACCTTGCCGGAACCAGTCAGCCGGAACCGCTTGTTGGCACCGCTGTGTGTCTTCATCTTCGGCATCGTCGCCGTCGTCTCCTTCCCTACCGTCTCTTCCGGGCCATCTCGTCGGCACCGTCCCGTCCGGGGCGGTACCGTTCCCCATCGCCCTGCGCACAGCACTCACGCGTTCCCGGCTCCGGCGCCGGGAACGTGACGCTACCAGCCCTGGCCGGGTGACGCCCCCGTCCGGTGACGCCTCCGGCCGGCTCAGGCTGGTCCGGCTACCACGGCGCTGCCCTCCGCCACGGCGCTGCCCTCCGCCGCGGCCCTGCCTTCGGCCACGGCGCTGCCTTCGGCCGGCGTCATGCTGGCCGGCGCCGCCGGCGTCCTGCTGGCCGGGCGCGGGCTCGCCGCCTCCGCTGCAGCAGGACGGGGGCTTGCCGCCGACGCGGCTGTCCGCGGGCTCGGCACGTGCCGGGCCTGCGCCTTGGCCTCGCTCTTCTTCCGGTGCGGGCTGATCACCATGATCATGTTCCGGCCGTCCTGCTTGGGTTGCGACTCCACGAAGCCCAGCTCCGCGACGTCTTCGGCCAGGCGCTGCAGCAGACGGAAGCCGAGTTCCGGCCGCGACTGCTCACGCCCGCGGAACATGATCGTCACCTTGACCTTGTCGCCCGCCTTGAGGAACCGCTCGACGTGGCCCTTCTTGGTGCCGTAGTCGTGCGGGTCGATCTTGGGACGCAGCTTGATCTCCTTGACCACGGTCTGCGTCTGGTTCTTCCGTGATTCCCTGGCCTTGAGCGCGGACTCGTACTTGAACTTTCCGTAGTCCATGAGCTTGGCCACCGGCGGCCGCGCTGTCGGGGCGACCTCAACCAGGTCGAGGTCGGCTTCGGCGGCCAGCTTGAGTGCGTCATTGACCGAGACGATGCCGATCTGCTCCCCCTTCGGTCCTACCAGCCGGACTTCGGGAGCACGGATACGCTCGTTGATACGCGCTTCGGCGCTGATGAGACCTCCTTGAGCCTGTCCCCGCCGCCGGCCTTTCCGGCGGCGGCACCTGCCGCCCGGGGGGCCCCCTCTCCGGCGGGTCCCAGGTCCCGGGTCCCGCCCGCGAAAAAGCCCCGCGAGCACTGCGCTCAGCGGGGCAAACCAGGACCGCGGCGCCCTCCTGCTCGGAGCGCGCCGTGCCAGCCGAGCCTGTGCCGCCCGGGCGATCCCGAACCGGCGCCAGAGCCTGGCCAGACCCGCCTGCCTCGGTTACGACCGGGCTGACCGGGTGGGAGGTTGTCCTCCGCTTCGCGCGCCCGGCACCGACGCGCCGGGCTTCAGCAAGGATAACAGCAGCGGCCGCCCAGCCGGTATTCCCATCGCCGATACGTCTGCCCGAAACAGGCGGCTCGGCCGCTGTCCCTGCCGGGCCGCGGCGGACACGCAGCCGGCGACGTTAGTTCAGGACCCGGTTGGTGAAGGTACGGGCGCCCAGGTAGCCGAACACGGCGGTCCCGCCGAGCAGCGCGAGCAGCACCGCCCACATCGGCATGTGGCCGAGCGTGGGGCTGAGCACCGCCCGCAGCCCCTCGGACATGTACACCATCGGGTTGACCAGGACCGCGATCTGCAGCCAGCGGATGTGGTGCAGCGCAGCCCAGGGGTAGTAGACGCAGCCGAGCATGGTCGCGGGCAGCAGGACCACCGCGAACAGCATCTGCATCTTCCGCGGGTCCATGATCGTGCCGAGCAGCAGGCCAAGCGAGGCCGTGAGCAGCGACGAGGCGACGAGGATCAGCGCGAACAGCGCCCGATCGTGGTGGACTTGCCCGCGCCGTTCGGCCCGAGCAGGCCGAAGAACTCCCCGGAGCCGACACGCAGGTCGACGCCGCGCACCGCCTGCACGTCCCCGCGGGAGGTCTTGTAGGTCTTGCGGAGGCCTTCGGTGCGTATCGCCGACTCCCCGTATGGCGTCACCTGTCGCGATCCTTCCTTATCAGCTCATCGAAGTGCCCGATCATCTCGGCGAAGAACTTACGGATGACCGGTTCGTCGGCCGGGTCCACGAAGCCGAACGCCTCGTGCCAGCGTGGGCCCGCGAATGCGAAGTACTGCTCGCAGGCGCGGCGGCCTTTGTCGGTCACGTACAGCCTGACCACCCGCCGGTCGGCTTTGTCTCGGCGCCGCTCCACGTACCCCTCTCGCGCCAGCCCGTCCACCACCGAGGTCAGCGTCCCTGGCGATGACCAGCCGCGCGCGGCCACCTCGCTCGACTTGAGCCCGTTGCTGGCCAGCAGCACCCGCAGCACGCCCAGCCCCGCCGGGCTGATCCGGAGACCAGCCTGGGCAACCGTAGTGCCGTAGAACGTCCCCATGATCCTGGATGCGGCCAGCAGCAGCACATGCAGCGGGGCGCCCGCGGGGATGTTCCCCGCCGGCTCCCCAAGGAGCCACGCCGTGCCCTCGCCCTTAGCGTCTCCCTGCTTGCAAGGTGCCGGTGCTGCCGGCCCCCGTTGTATCGGCAGCACCTGGTCCTCAAGCGGTGCCGGTTCCCCGTCGTCCACACCGCAATCTTCGCCCACTGCTATTTTCACGTCAAATGATTTGGCGTCAAAATAATTAGGGTCGCAGCCGTTGGCCACGGTCCCGGCGGGCCGCGGTGCCGGATATCCGTTTCCGGTGGGCTGTCCGTGGCTGGCATAATCATGCCCGGTTCCCAGTGGCTGACCAGAGGGGAGGTGCGGTCGATGTCGGGTCAGGTTCCCGCGCCTTCCGCCGTCCGCTGACGCCCGGCGGCAGACGCCGCTCACCAGCATGGAGAATGCCGTGAGTTCCGCCATCTTCAATATCACGTTCGACTGCGCCGATCCCCGCGCGCTCGCCAGGTTCTGGGGGCAGGTCACCGGCTGGCCAGTGATCGAGGAGCCCCGGCCGGGCTTCGAGGAAGCCGCGGTGGGCACGCCCGGCCAGGGCCGCCCGCGGCTGTACTTCGTGAAGGTGCCCGAGCCCAAGGCCGGGAAGAACCGGCTGCACCTAGACGTCATGCCTGACGACCGGACTCAAGACGAGGAGATCGCCCGGCTCACCCGGCTCGGCGCCACGGCCGTCAGCGACAGGCGTCCCGAGCTCGGCTGGGTGATCCTCGCAGACCCTGAAGGCAACGAGTTCTGCGTCGAGCCATGTTAGGGGTTACCCGGGCCCGGGGCGGGGGTCCGTGGCTGCGCCGGATCTTGGTCTTGTCCGGGTTCCACGCGGTCGCGGTGCCGTCGGGGTGCAGCACCAGGGTGCAGCCCATGCGGTGGATGGCCACCTGGTGGTGGAACCAGCACAGCAGCACGCAGTTGTGCACGCTGGTCTGGCCGCCGTCGGCCCGGTGCCTCACGTGATGGACCTCGCAGGCCGCCGCCGGCTGGCGGCACCCGCCGGGCCACCGGCAGTGCCGGTCCCGCACGGTCACCGCGCGGCGCACCGGTGCCGGGATGTCGGCGGAGGAGCCGACGTCCAGCGGCAGGCTCGGCCCGCGGCGAGGGCTCGCTCGATGAAGGCTGCCTTGCCGCGGCTGTAGGCTTCCCGGTCGCTACGGAACCGCTCGGCCAGGGATCGTTTCAGTTCCGTGTATGCGCGAGCCTGCGCGGGGTGGCTGCGCAGGTTGTCGCGGAAGGCGAGGTGGCGGGCAAGTTTTCGGCGGTCTACCGCCGGGTTCTGCCCGACTCGCCGGCGTTCCGGAGTCCGGTATCCGGGGGCGCCGCATACAGCGCGTTGTGCGACAGGGCTGCTGATGGGATACGGCAGGCGGAAGCTTTCGGCGGCCTGGAGCGGTGGCGGTTCGACTGGGGCAGGCG
>JAFAPY010000053.1 GCA_019246795.1 Streptosporangiaceae bacterium
CTGGTGGCGGCGATGACGGTGGGCTGTTTCGGCGTGACCGGCATGGCCGCCCGGGCCTTGCTGGGTCAGACGCTGCCCGCACTGGCCGCGGCGGTCACACTCGGGGCGGCTGTCTACGCGGCTGCCTTGTACCTCGCCCGGAACCGGCTGGAGCTTACCGGGATCTACTCAGCGTTGCGCCTGAGGCCGCCCTGGCGCGGTTAACCGCTTGCGCGCCGTATGAGACCCGCAAGCCTCGTCGTAGACGCGCAGCGTCCGATCGACGATGACGTCCCAGTTGTAGCGCGATTCCACCCGGCGCCGGCCGCCGGCGCCGAGCTGGGACCGAAGCCCGGGATCGCTCGCCAGCCGCATCATCGCCTGCGCCAGCCCCTGCACCATGGCCGCACGCGAGGATACATCGACGAGAACCCCGGTGGTCTCATCGACGGAGGTGAGGTGGCCGCCCCACGCTGTAGCGATCACCGGACGTGCGGATGCCATCGCCTCGAGGACTGCGACGCCGCCCGCCTCTTGCAAACTCGGCGACACGTAGACGTCGCAGGCCTGAATGCGCCGCGCACAGTCCTCCGGCTTGAGCCAGCCAACAAAGGAGATGCCCGCGGCGCAACCGGTGCGGTAGGCCTGGTCAGCCAGGCTAGCTCGCTCGGGCCCATCGCCCACGATCTCGAGAAGCGCCGGAACGCGCTCCCTTACCAGGGCGAATGCGTCGAGGAGTATGTCGACTCCCTTCAGGCTGACAAGGCGGCCGACAAACAGGAAGCGGGTCACGCGGCCGCCTGTGGCGGCATCGGTTCGGGCCGGAGGCTCATCGTGCGCCGGCCACGAACCGAGTACCACCCCGATGTCGGACAGCTCAGTCACCCTCTTCCGGGCGGACTCGGGCAGCAGCAACCGCGTCCGGTCGTTGGCCACCAAGACGACGTCCGCTTCCGCCCGTCCGCGCATGAGGCCGTTCAGAGCCGATGCCACCACCGGGCGGGCTGCCTTGGTCAGTGCGTACAGGCGAGAGTCGCGGTTCCTGAACGACGGCGGCAGCTCCATACCGCCGTTGAGCGGTCCCATGACTACCGGCGCGCCGAGTCGGGTCAGCGGCGAGGGAATGACAGGCGACACGCTGATGGGCTGATGCACAACCTCGATCGCGAGTTCGCGGACGAGCCTGCGGGCCACCGGGACCATCGCGACCTGCCGCTCGATCTGAGTCACCGACCAGGCGAGGGTCCGCAGCCCAGTAGGAAGCCTCTTTCCGAGTGTGTAGACCGGGCCGAACCCGCGCGTGCCGCCGGCGAAGATCACTCGCTCGAATTCAGCAGCCGGCAAGAGCTGCATAAGTTCCGCCCGGGCACTGACGTGCGTCAACAGCCAGGTCTGGACACCTCGCGCTCGCAGCCTTCCGAACAGCCGGAGCGGGATCGAGCCTTCCCCGCCGCTGCGCTCTGATGCATAGTGCGCGACGATGAGCACCCTGCGTCCAGGCCGGCGGTCATCGCCAGCGCTGTCCGGCCCGCCTTGCGGCTTCACTGCCCGCTCAGGTCCTGTGACCATGGTGGTTCGCCGGCAGCAGGACCCGCGTCCTACGTTGACAGGCGCCCCGGCTGCCCGGCCTCAAGAAGCAGCTCGTCCGCGGTCTAATAATCATCGTCACCGGAGAACGCTATCAAGACTTCATAGCAAGCGGCTATGCCTGGCGTTGCGGCGCTGGCAGCCGCGGCACCGCGTGTTGACCACCATCCCCGTCGCCTCCGATGGGGCAGGTTCACGTGACAGATCTTAAATCAGAGAGGTAACATGTCGTGTACCACATCCGGTGTTAGGTACAACGTACATGCCCACTATTCGTCAAAAGACTGTCGCCGCGATCGCCCGTCGGTACCCGCTCTATAGCGGCTGCGGTCGTCTGGCAAACCACCCGGTTCTGCAGCGTATAGCTGGGCCGAGCACTGAAATCGCCTGGGCCAGAGTCCCTGGTGGATATTGGGCGCCTTCTCCGTTGTCGGATCATGTGGGGAGGGCCATCTTCTACTGCGGAGAGCTAGACCGGAAGGTTACGTGGGTTTGTTCGCGGCTTGTGCGACCGGGTGACTGCGTTCTGGATATCGGCGCGAATCTTGGTTTGGTAAGTCTGACACTGTCGGCGCTGGTCGGGTCGGCGGGTAACGTGCATGCGTTCGAGCCGAATCCCCAGATGCAAGCGCTTATCGAAGAGGCGATCGGACGCAATAAGCTGACCAACATTAAATTGTATCGATGTGCGCTGGGAGCGCAAGATGGCGAACTAAGGCTTTCTGTACCACGGAGGAACGCGGGGGCCGCGTCCTTCGTCGCGGCTCGCCGAAACCCAGACAGTACTGAGGTGCTAGTACCGGTTCGGACACTTTCCTCAGTAATGGCGGATCAGAGCGTTGGTCATATCCGGCTGGTTAAGATGGACGTAGAAGGTTTCGAGCCCGAGGTGCTAGCTGGCGCAATCGAATTTTTTTCGCGGGAGCCTCCGGATGCGCTCATATTCGAGTTGAACGAAGCTGCTGGCGGCTTGGGTCGTCACCCGACCATGCTAGCGCTTTCCAGTCTCGGGTATGGTTTTTTGGGTCTGCCGCGAAGGCTGACGCACATGCGCGCGTTCCGATTCGATCCTCGAGACCTTAGCATGACGCCAAGAAGTCATGATTTCGTTGCCGCGCGAGTCGGGCGGATTTATGATGAGGTGGCAGAGCGGCTACGCGCCGGGAAACCTCAAGATATCCTCGATGACCGTCAGGTCCATTAACCGACAGGCTGAGCGCGCGACTGCCTTCCGCCACGCCTCAATCGAGGGAGCGTCGTTCAGATCTCCCCAGCGAGCTCCCGGCGGGTCGAACAAGATTCCAAACAGGGCGCCGCTGCTTTGGAGGTAGTTGGCGACCTCGGTCAGCCATTCAGGCCTGCCCGACTGGGTGGCGAGGGCGAACTCGGCGAAACCGAACGGCAAGCCCACGCTCCTCGATGCAGCCACCGCTGGACCCATGAAGTCGGCCGGTGGCGTCGCCTGCGGATTCTGGTCATGCACACTCCCCGCCGGGTAGGCGTCCCACCCAAGGGTAGTGATCACGCCAGCAGAAGGCAGGAAGTTCTTCCAGTTGATGCCAGAATCAGGGGTTAGATCCCACGCCATCATGATCAAAGTGGATCTGAGTTCGGAATTATGCGCGGCATCCGCGAGCGCCGCTATGTGGGCCCAGGCTGCCTTATACGCGGTTAGCGTGAAATAGTCTCCGGTGATGAACGGCTCGGGCTCATGGTAGTAAGAATAGAATATAGGGTAACCGGTCGGCGCGGTATCGAAGAAATGCGATAGCGCAACATCATCCACGCCGGACAAGATTATCGAGGGCGGCACTCTGAAGCTCACGACGACCGCCGACTTGTTAATCCCCTGGACACCAGTTGTCCACAAGGCAGGATCAGGCAAGCCATTGTAGTAGACCCGGAGAATGGGCAGGTGCCCGAACTCCGAGGTTACGTTTGCGAGTCGGGCTGGGTTACCCGCATCGACGCCGAGCAGGGTATGAGCGGGAGAGCCGGCACCGCGCCCCTGCACGCCGCATGTCGTCGCAGGATTGGCCACGGGGGACGCGCCGTCGACGGCAGTGCGAATGACCGCCGCCGCCAACAGGGCAACAAGTCCTGCGGTGACGATGAACCATGGAGATCGTCGCATTCTCTTGCGCTTAGGCGAAGTGCTAGCCCCGGCATCTGCTCCGGCAGACTGTGTTGAATGTCGCGCGTGTCCCGGGAGAGGCGATTCATACCTGCTGTGAGGCATGAAGCTCCTCCCTCCGCGCCTGCCAGGCTAGCTGACTGGTTCGGGCCGTAGCAACCGTGCCGGAGCAGGCGGACACGGCCACATCTCACCCTTCGCGCGAACCTGCCCTGAGCATGTCGCCATGAACGGCATGCGCACAGCGGCCAAGGGTAGGCCGATCAGGGAGATTCTCACTTCCCTTGGACGAAACGCGCTTGTTGCGGGTTCCGGGCGTTCCCGGCATGCCCGGCCCGTATGCGAACGGGTTGTTCCGTTCTTCTTGGTGGGCCATCGACATCTTCACCGAGGCCTGGCCGACGGCGTGCGGCTGAACTTCGTGTCTGCGACGAGGTGTACGGTTCGTGCGCCCAGCTGCGCGAGTTCTGCGAGGATCATGGCCAGGCTTACGTATTGCGGGTCCCCTTCCAGCCTCCGGCTGACCGCTGCTCCGCACGCCGCACGGGAACCGCCGCACGATCGCCGGTGTTCCCAGACCAGGCCCTGTCACGCTGGTATCACCCGCGGACAAGGCTCGACCGCGATGCCGCAACCGTCCAGGTCAGATAGCGAATGGCTGCTGCCGTACTACGGACGCGGTGGTTTGTCCAATGATGGTAAATTCGTGGGTTATTCATGACAACTTACCGATCGGGCCAAGCGTCGATAAGATGTCCGCGGCGCTCCCGCGACGCGGTCTCACCTGTTCAGTCTCGGCAACTGAGAGTATGCGAAGGGGGGACGTGAAGAGTCTCGGGCTGCGCACCGCAGGGGCCCAGCCGTTGCTCCGCGACAAGATCAGCATCGGCATCGCATCTGACGCAACCCCGGCTCAGCTGGCGGATAACCTGCTGCGCGGATGCCTACACCTGCTGTTTTGTCGGGTTCCAGCCATCGCCGTCGGCGATGGCTGCCGGTCGTACCTCAAGCCAGTGCTGCACGTCTTCAACATGAACGGGACACCGCTTGGTTACAGCAAGGCAGCGAACTTCGGCGAGTGCTCCGGCTCGTGGATGACCAGATCACGGCCGTCGCCTCGCGGAATCTGCGTCTCCGCCAAGACCAATATTTCGATGCTCGTCCGGCGATCAGGGCAGCCGTCCCTAGCGGTGACGTGATGGAGGATAACTGACCATGAGTGTGCGACAGCCTCCGGTTAGTGATGATTTCGCGGCCGAGCCGCGTTCGGTCGACTTGCGCGATTACTGGTCGATACTTCGTCGCCGGTGGCGGCTGATCGCGGCAATAGCACTGGTCGGCGGCCTTGCCGGGGTCGGATACTCCGTCGCACGCGGGCCTTCGTATACGGCGACTGCCGAGGTGGTGGTTCAGCCCGTGACCGAAGGGCCGCTGAACCAGCAGCCGGCCCAGGCCGGCTCCCAGGTCAACATGAGCACCGAGCAGGCAATTGCTCAGTCAGAGCCGGTAGTCCAGCAGGCCGCCGGCATACTTAGGGTTCCCGCGAGCAAACTAGAGTCGGTCGCAGCCAGCAAGCTCTCGGTCACGGTTCCTGCAAGCACGCTGACCATCTCAAACGTGCTGCAGATCAGCTGGCAGGCCAAAAGCAGGCGAGCCGCCCAGCAGGGAGCCGACGCATTCGCCAGCGCGTACCTGTCCTATCGACACCATGAGCTGGCAGGCCAGATCTCCGTCCTGGAAGGCACGCTGCAGCAGCAGATTAACTCGCTACGCGCCCAGATGGAGACGCAATCCGCGCGGCTGGCCGGAACTGTCTCGGCATCAACCCGCCAGATCCTGACCATCCAGCTGAATCAGCTGAGCAGTCAGGCCAGCACCGCCGAGGCCCAGCTGAACGCGCTGCCCACCTACAACGATTCGGGCGGCACCATGATCCCGGCCGTCATGCCGGGCAAGCCATCAGGCCTCGGCCGCTCCGTGCTTGCTGGCATCGGACTCATCCTCGGCCTGCTGGTCGGCTTGGCGGTTGCTTTTGCCCGGGACTTCTTCGATGACCGTGTGCGCGATGCGACGCAACTGGAGCAGTGCTTGGGCGCTCCACTGCTCGCGATCATGCCCTCGGCCAAGGCTGTCGCCGCCAGCGACCAACGCCAGCACAGGCTCCAGTCTGCGGCCGTGGCGATCGCCGCCGACCCGGATAGCAGTGCCGCTGACGCAGCACGCATTCTCCGCGAAACTGTCATGGCGGTGTCGTCGCGGAGGGATTTGCGCGCGCTCATGGTAATCGCGGCGGACACCAGCATATCTGCTGGCCTGATCGTGGCCGAACTTGGCGTGGCGCTGGCCCAGTCGGGCAAGCGAGTCTTGCTGGTGGCCTCCGATACGCAAGGCTCTGTGCTGCCGCAGATCTTCGACGTTGGCGAGAACGCCGGGCTGAAGGAATTGCTCATCCGAGGCGGCGATCCCGAAGCATTCACCCAGTCACCCAAGCAGACCGCAGGTGTCGTGCTGCCGACGGAGGTTGCAGATCGGCTGACAGTGCTGCCGAGCGGCCAGGGACCGGCGTATCCGCTCTCGGCCCTGGACTGCGACAGAATGGCCAATGCGCTGCACAAGCTGCGTGAAGCGCATGACCTCATGCTGCTGGACGCGCAGTCAGGAGCGGGCGCGGACATCTTTGCGCTTGCTTCTCACGTTGATGGCGTCATCGTGCTGGCTCGGGAGGCGCACACCAGGAGCAAGGAACTGATGGCGCTGCGTCATCACCTTGGCCAGGTGGATGCCCCCGTCGTGGGCGGGGTCCTGGTCAGGAAGGTGCGTTCAGGCCGCAGCCAGCACACGTCGGTCCAGCCCGCGCCAGCTGGCGACCGTCCCGCTGTAGCGGCGCCAGAGCAAGCACCGCAGCCAGAGCCAGCATCAATAACGACCCTGCTGGAGCCCATGGAAGACGCCCCGACAATCACATTTCCCGTCCCGTCCGCCCTCAAAGGAACGGGCAGCAGCCGCCCCAGTGACCAGGGCGCTTGAGTCAAGCCATCTAGTACCGCTAGCTACAGACGGCAGCCCGGCCGGCATGGCCCAGCGGGAGCTGCGTGGAACCCACAATAGGCATTTTCTCCCATGACGAAGAGGAGACAACCCCATGATCCGCGAGGGTAGAGGGCCAGTCAGCCGGGCGGTGCGCGAGTCCACCAAGCGCATCCTGCGCGGTTACGGTGAAGCCACTGCCGGCCTGCGGCGCGGGCCAGACTTCGTGATCATCGGGGCCAAGCGGGGCGGCAGTACATCACTGTACAACTATATGCTCGAGCATCCGAATATCGTCCCGCTGTTCCCGGGCCGCCAGCACATCAAGGGACCGCATTACTACGATACCCAGTACGCGCGCGGCCTGGCCTGGTACCGGTCGTATTTCCCGATCGAAGTCTGCGGCCGTCACCTGGCGCGCCCGAAGCTGAGGCCAGCCCTATGCGGCGAAGCGAGCCCGTACTACCTGTTCCATCCGCTCGCCGCGGAGCGACTGGCACGCGACCATCCCCACGTGCGCATCATCGCCGTCCTGCGCGATCCGGTGGAGCGGGCGTATTCGCACTTCAAGGAACGGACCCACCACCGCGGCGAGAGCCTGAGCTTCGAAGACGCGCTCGACGCCGAGGCGGACCGGCTGCGCGGCGAGGAAGAGCGCATCATCGCGGAGCCCGGCTACCTGAGCGCGGAACATGAGAACCACTCCTACCTGGCGCAGGGGCGGTATCTCGACATGCTTCCGCGCTGGTTCAAGTTCTTCCCTCGCGAGCAGATCCACATCGCCGTGAGCGAGGAGTTCTACGCGGACCCCGACCGCCACGTCAACGAGGTGTGGACGTTCCTCGGCCTGCCGCCATGCCGGCTGGCAAGCCAGGTGCGGTACAACTACATGCCTGCTCCAAAGATGGCGCCGGAGACGCGCCGCCGTCTGCAGCAGTCCGTGGCCGAGCATAACCGTGATCTTGCCGACCTGCTCGGGCGCCCGCTGCCCTGGCCAGCGCCAGCGGCATCGGTCCGGTGACCGAATCCGCGCCGACTGGCGCCTGGCCCGATGTGAGCGTGATCGTCGCCACCAGAGGGCGACCGCAGCTACTGAGCCGGGCCGTGGCAAGCATCCTCGGCCAGTCCTATCCGGGTCCGCTGGAGTGCGTGCTGGTCTTCGACCAAAACGAGCCTTCGGACGTACCGGTCGAGGCGCGGGCCGGGCGGCGGCTGCAGGTACTGACAAATACCCGCGCTCCCGGCCTGGCAGGTGCAAGGAACACCGGGATAGCGGCCACCGACGGCCCCCTGATCGCGTTCTGCGATGACGACGACGCATGGCAGCCCAGCAAGCTCGCGTTGCAGGTTGATTTGCTTGAGCGGTCGGCAGCCGGCTTCATCGCGTGCGGCGTCCGCATTCACCATGGGGGCCACACGGCCGACAGGCTTCCACCAGCGGAGGTCAGCTTCGGCGAGTTGGTGCGGGACCGGGTGACGGCGCTGCACCCGTCCACGTTCCTCATACGCCGGTCGGCCCTGACCGCGATAGGTCTGGTGGACGAGGAGATCCCCGGCTCCTACGGCGAGGACTACGACCTGCTGCTGCGGGCCGCCAGGAACGGCCGCATCCTCTCAGTGCGGCAGCCGCTGGTGGACGTGTTCTGGCACGAGCAGTCATATTTCGCCGAGCGGTGGCAGACGATCACCGACGCGCTGCGCTTCCTGCTGGGCAAGCACCCCGAGCTCAGCGCGGATCCGGTCGGCCGGGCCCGGATCGACGGCCAGATCGCATTTGCAGAGGCAGCCCTGGCTCGCCGCCTAGCCGCCTGTCGGTCGAGTTTGAACGCCTTGCGTGGCAATCCCCGTGAGCGGCGAGCATACCTGGCACTCGCAGTGGCCGCCGGCGTGATTCCCGCGAAATCAGTCATCCGCGCCGCAAATCGCCGAGGCCACGGAATATGAGCAACACCAGCTAGCAACAAGAAGATGGCAGGTAGGATCATGGTCAAGATTCCGAAGTCAGCAGCAGCCATGCTGATGCTCATGGGGCTCGTAGCAGCCTGCAGTTCCTCCCACCCGGCCGCGTCGGGCACTGCGTCGAGCACCTCCGCAACAGGGTCCGCGGAAGCCGCGTCGAGCGGCACGGCGACGGCGGCTGCCCCAGGCTCGGCAGGCGGCAGCACGCACAAGACGCCAAAGAAGGACATCATTGCCGGCCTGATCAGCTTTAACGGCAAAATCAGCGTTTCCGGCGGGCAGGACCTGAATATGCCATTCACCGCTTTTCCCGGCGTCACCAGCCCGAAGGATTCCTGCGCGCGCATTGCTGCGGTCGGTACGCCTGCCGGTAAAGGACGCTCCCAGCAGTTCCAGATTCCCAGCCCGCCACAAGGCGGCAACGTGACGGTCACAGCCGAAATATTGCCTTACCGAGGTCCCGGCGCGTACCAGAAAGCCTCCCTTGTTGCCGCCGGCCCTAGCGTGGTCATCGGGAACGCCTCGTATAACCTGCTCGCGGCGGGCGCCACTGTGACAGTAACGTTCCGGGCTGACGGTTCGGGCGAGCTTACCTTCGCCGGCGCCGCAGCCGCCGACTCAGGGCAGCCCGCTCTGTCCGGCACGATCCAGTGGACCTGCTCCGTGCAGTAGCCGCGGATCAGCCGCGAGGCGCACGATCTCGGGCTAGGCAAGTTCACCCGGCCGGGTGCCTCCGGCCGCCCTGAGCAGCGAGCGGAGGATCAGCCACCCGAACAGCCATCCGCCGAGGATGTCTTCGGGCCAGTGCCGCCCCAGGTAAAGCCGTGAGCCGCCCTGGGCGGCGATCACCGTGAGCACGACGGACCACAGACCACGGCGTTCCGCTGGCAAGTTCCAGCGCTCGGCCAGCAGGTGGGCCAACAAGCCGAAGATGATGACCGTGCGGGCTGCGCCGCCTGAAGGGAAGTCCCCCGGCGGCCCCACCGAGTCCTCCTCCGGCGGCTTGCTGCCCTTCACCAGAATCTTCAGCACCTTCTGCAGGTAGACCTCGGCGGCCAGGCCGCCGGCGAGCAGCGGCAGCGGCCGCCAGTCCCGGCGCTCGTATGCCACGAGCCCGCCGACCAGCAGGGAGAACGGGACAAGCACCGGGTAGTCGCCCATGCCGGTGACCGCCTGCTCGAGACGCCGGGCAAGCCGTGGCGACCGGCGCGCGCGGACGTAGTCGTAAATCTCTCGCGACGGCCGGACTATCAGGTCTGTCTGAACGAGCCTACCGACGGCCCAGCTGATCAAGACTGTCGTCGTGCCGCCCGCGGCCAGCGCACCGGCCAGCCTTCCCGCGCGGCCGGGCCAGGCCGGCCCGGCATTGGTCGCTTTACGCACTGGATCACAATAATGTATTCGCATGGCTGAGGAGCGGGACCTGCTCGACTCGTATTTCGCTGCTTCGGAAGACAGGCAGCGTCTGTTGCGGACGACGAAGCCGTCGGACGCCCGTGGACGCGTGCTGCTAAAGCCCCTGATTCCGGTGCGCTATCGCGGGACTGGCAGGGTAATTCTTACCGACCTTGTGCGGCCGCGTGAGCGGCGCAAGGCCCGCCTGGCCGCCGGCCAGCGTGAGGTCCGTCTGCATCTTGGCTGCGGCGGTGAGCCCAAGACCGGCTGGGTTAACATCGACCTGCTTGGCGATCCTGTCGACGTGGCCTGGAATCTGGCCAGCCCGCTGCCGTTCGACTCTGGGTCAGTTGCGGCGATCTTCCACGAGCATCTGCTCGAGCATCTGCCGCTGAGAGCCGGTGACGTCTTCATGCAGGAGTGCTACCGTGTGCTGGGTCCCGGCGGGATCCTGCGCGTCGGCGTTCCTGATGCCGGCAAGCTCATCAGGTCGTACGCGGGCGACCAGAGCTACCTGAATGACCTGCATCCCGGCAGGCCCACCGCGCTCCTTGCGGTGCAGGAACTGTTCTACTGGCATCGCCACTGCGCCATGTTCGACGCCGAGACGCTGGGCCTTCTCTTCCGGGCAAGCGGATTCCCTGATCCGCGCCCGCGCGAGTTCGGTGATACCGATTTGGACCAGGCACCCGACACCGAGCACAGGCGGGCCGAGACGCTGTACATGGAAGCCCGCAAGCCAGCCAGCCGGAGCTGAGCCGCAGTCCCTACCTTCACGAGGGTGTGGCGCCGACGGTAAGGCACCCCTTCGGCTCGTTCGGCGGCAGCGCGTGACGGCTGCCTGCCGATCCGGACGCCGGATGGCCTTGGCTGAGGACCGGCGAGTGTGCCGCGAAGTTCAGCGGGGTCAGCCCCTCGTGCGCCGCCGGTGTCCTGAGAGATGCTGCCAGTGTGCCCGCGCCGAAGGCGCGGGCCGCGGACGCGGCAAGGAGGCGCCATGGCGAGCGACAGGGAGACATGCGAGGTGGAACCGACGGCCCGGCGCAAGTTCTGGGGCTGGGGCCTGGAGGGGGAGGGTCTGTCCGCGGCCGAGATTGAGCAGCTTGGGGCCGCCTTCGCCGGGCGGTTCGGCATCGGCGGGATGCGCGTCACCGAGCCGCCCCGGGTCGAGGAGCTGGAGCTGCCCGCGCCGCGGCTGGCGCCGCCGGGGTCGCTCGCGGCGGCGTTCAGCGCCGATCCGTACGACCGGGCGGCCCACACCTACGGCAGGTCGTTGCGCGACCTGGTCCGCGCGTTCCGCCGTGATTACGCGCACGCGCCCGACCTGGTGGCGTTCCCCTGCGACGAGGCCGAGCTGGTGTCGGTGCTGGAGTGGTGCGGCGGCACGGGCGCCGCGGCGATCCCGTTCGGCGGCGGCTCCAGCGTGGTCGGCGGGGTCGAGCCCGACGTCGGCGACGGCTACCGCGGCGCGGTCAGCGTCGACCTGCGCCGCCTGGCCGGCGTGCTGGACGTGGACCGGACCTCGCGGGCGGCGCGGATCGCGGCCGGCACGCTCGGCCCGGCGGTGGAGGCGCAGCTGAAGCCGCACGGCCTGACGCTGCGGCATTTCCCGCAGTCGTTTGAGTGGTCGACGCTGGGCGGGTGGATCGCCACCCGGTCCGGGGGTCATTTCGCGACGCTGCACACCCATATCGACGAGTTCGTCGAAGCCGTCCGCGTGGTGACCCCGCGCGGCGTGCTGCAGACCAGGCGGCTGCCGGCCTCCGGCGCCGGCCCGTCGGCGGAGCGGCTGTTCTGCGGGTCCGAAGGCACGCTGGGCGTGATCACGCAGGCATGGATGCGGGTCCAGCCGCGGCCGCGGTTCCGCGCGGGCGCGTCGGTGTCCTTCGCCGGCCTCGCCGATGCGGTGGCCGCAGCCCGGGAGGTCGCGCAGTCCGGGCTTGATCCGGCCAATTGTCGGCTGCTGGGCCACGAGGAGGCACTGCTGTCCGGAGCCGGTGACGGATCGCAGGCGATCCTCGTGCTCGGCTTTGAGTCCGCCGACCACGAGCTGGGGCCGTGGCTGGCCCGGGCCCTGGACATCTGCGCCAGCCATCACGGCGAGGCCCGCGACTCCGAACGCGACCCGGCGGCGGTGTGGCGGGCCGCGTTCCTGCGCGGCCCGCACCTGCGCGACGCCCTGACCCGGCTCGGGGTCGTGCACGAGACCTTCGAGACGGCCATCACCTGGGATCGCTTCTGGGACTTCCACGAGGGCGTGCTGGCCGCTGCGGCGCAGGCGGTGCGCCGGGCGTGCGGCGGCGGCGCGGTCTCATGCCGTTTCGCATATGTGTACCCGGACGGCCCGGCGCCGTATTACTCGGTGTTCGCGCCCGGCCGCCCGGGTCAGGAGCTGGAGCAGTGGGATGAGATCAAGCTCGCCGCGTCGGAGGCGATCGCGGCGCTCGGCGGCACGATCACCCACCACCACGCAGTCGGGCGTGACCACCGGCCCTGGTACCTTCGCGAGGTGCCCCAGCTTTTCGCCGCCGCGCTCCGCAGCGCCAAGGCTGAGCTCGACCCGTCCGGGATCATGAACCCCGGCGTGCTGCTGCCGCCGACCCGAACGGTGAGCGGGCAGGACACGCCGGTCGGCAGGGCCCAGCCCGGCTAGGCTTCTGCGCGCCTGATCGTCAGGCCGAGCGTGGAGAACTGCTCGAACGGCCGGTGGTAGCCGCGCTCGATGTGGTGGACGCCGTGCAGCACCGAGGACCGGTCCGCGACCGCGGCGGCCAGCACCGCGGAGAACCCGGCCCGCACGTCGGGCATGGTGACCTCGGCGCCGCGCAGCTTCGACACGCCCCGGATCACCGCGGAGTGCACCGCGTTGGTGTCCTGGTAACGGCACGCCGGGCCGCCCAGGCAGGCGGCGAACACCTCGATCTCGCAACCCATCGTCTGCAGCGCGGGCACATACACCAGCCGGTTCTCGAACACGGTCTCGTGCAGCACCGACAGGCCCTCGGCCTGGGTGAACAGCACCATCAGCGGCTGCTGCCAGTCGGTCATGAACCCGGGGTGGGTGTCGGTGTGCACCGCGGCGGGCCGCAGCGCGCCCGGCGCCGTGGCGGAGATCCACTCCTCGGTGATGTCGAACTGCGCGCCCATCTTCGCCAGCGTGGTGATCGCGGTCACCAGCCGGTCCTGCGGGCAGCCGTGCACCCGGACCTCGCCCCTGGTGACCAGCCCGGCCACCAGGTAGGAGAACGCCTCGATCCGGTCGCCGGCCAGCCGGGTGGAGGCGCCGCGCAGCCGGGGCACGCCCTCGATGACGATGCGCCGGTCCGGGCTGAGCTCGATCCGGGCGCCCATCCGCTGCAGGAACAGCGCGAGCTCCACCACCTCGGGCTCGGTGGCGGCGCCCCGCAGCACGGTCTGCCCCTCGGCCAGCACCGCGGACAGCAGCACGGTCTCGGTCGCGCCCACGCTCGGGTACGGCAGGTCGATGCGGTTGCCGCGCAGCCTGGCCGCCCGCGCGGTGATTCCGGCCGGCCCCTCTTTCACCTCGGCACCCAGCGCCCGCAGCGCCGCGAGGTGGAAGTCCACCGGCCGCCGGCCGATCGCATCCCCGCCGACCAGCGGCACGAACGCCTCGCCGGTGCGGTGCAGCAGCGGGCCGAGCATCAGGATCGGGATCCGGTTCAGCCCGGTGAACGCCTCGGGCACCCGGGCCAGGGGGGCGTCGGCCGGGGCGATCGTGATCTCGCCGCCGCAACGGCCCACCCGGTACCCCAGGGCCTCCAGCATCTCGGTGGTGATGTCGACGTCCCCGACCTCAGGGGCGTTGCGGATCACGCTCGGGGTGTCGCCAAGCATCGCCGCGACCATGTGCTTGGTCACCGCGTTCTTCGACCCGCGCACCACGATGTCGCCGCGCAGCGGCCCGGACGGCTCCACATGCCAGGTCTGCTCCCTCACGCGGAACACTGTACGGGTACGGGCGGCCCCGTCCGGTAACCCGGTGAGGTCAGCGCACCCGCGCGTCGTCGACAGGGCCGACAGGGTCACCCCGCGCGGCAGGCGGCATGCCGGGCGCCGCCACCGTCGGCTCGTTCGGCTGGATCATCCTGCGGCCCAGCCAGTACCCGCCGGCCACCACGACTACGGCGCCCAGCGTCACCCCGACCGCGGTGGTGCCGACCCCGACGTACTTCAGCCCGGACGCGAGGATGACCAGGGTGATCACCGGCCTGATGTAGCGGTCCGGTGCCCGCGAGGACAGCATCGCGCCCGCCAGCACCGCCGGCACGCTGCCGATCACGATCGACGCGGTCACGCCGAACTCGACGTGCCCGAACGCGAGCGCGCCCAGCGCCGCCGCCGCGGTGAGCGGGACCGCCTGGGTCAGGTCGGTGCCGACCAGCTGCCGGGCGGACAGCAGCGGGTAGGTGAACAGCAGCAGCACGATCATCAGCGACCCGGATCCCACCGAGGTCATGCCGACGATCAGCCCGCCGATCATGCCGATCGCCACGGTCGGGACCGGGCGGACCTGGACCTGGCGGACCATGGCGGTGCGCTGCCGCGCGGACCTGCGGTCCAGCACGGCACGGAACACCATCGCCGCGGCCCCGGTGAGCAGCGCGGCGCCCAGCGCGGTCTCCACGTTCTGCTGCGCGCTGTGGCCGTGCCCTACCCGGCGCAGCAGCCAGGCGCCGAAGAACGCCATCGGCACCGAGCCGAGCGTCATCCAGCCGACCAGGCGCAGGTTGACGGTCCGCTTGTGCAGGTGCACCGCCGCGCCGACCGGCCGCATCACTACGGCGGCGACCAGGTCGCTGGAGATGGCCGCGGACGGCTTGATCCCGAACAGCAGGATCAGCATCGGCGTCATCAGCGCGCCCCCGCCGGCCCCGGTCAGCCCGACGAGCAAGCCGACCACGGCGCTGCCCAGCACGACGTAGAAATTTATGCTCACGGGCCCCCTCGGTGCTCGCCGCCGATGAACCCCACCAGACTAATCTCGATAGTCGACATTGCAACCCCCACATTCCCAGAACGGACGGTGCTACTCGGCCCCCGGCCTGTATCTGGTGCTGGTCACCGCCGGCATGAAGGGGATGGTTGGCGCAACATGCCCCCGGGGTGGCGATGGTTGGCGCAACCTGCGCCTTCGCGGGCTCTGGGGCTGCCCCGTACCTGGCACTCGCCCCGACGCGCGCGCTCCAGGCAGCACTGAGCGGCCGCGCGGCGGCTTGCCCGACGCGCGCGCTCCAGACAGCACTGAGCGGGTAGACAGGCAGACGTGGACAAGCTGCAGCGGTACCGGGACAAGCGCGACCCGGCGCGCACGCCCGAACCGGTTCCCGCCGGGACCCCGCAGCCGGCGGCTCCGCAGCCGGCGCACAAGGACGGCCAGGCCCGGTCGTTCGTCATCCAGGAGCATCACGCCCGGCGGCTGCACTGGGATTTCCGGCTGGAACGCGACGGCGTGCTGGTGTCCTGGGCGCTCCCGAAGGGCGTGCCGTACGACCCGGCGGCCAACCACCTGGCGGTGCACACCGAGGATCACCCGCTGGAGTACGGCAGCTTCGAGGGGGTGATCCCCAAGGGCCAGTACGGGGCGGGCCAGGTCACCATCTGGGACCGCGGCAGCTACGAGACGGTGAAGTGGGCGCCGGACGAGGTCAAGGTCGTCCTGCACGGGCGGCGGGTGACCGGGGGCTACGTGCTGTTCCAGACGCACGGGAACCAGTGGATGATCCACCGGGAGCGCCAGCCGCTGCCCGCCGGGCTGCGGCCGATGTCCGCCGTGTCCAGGACCGCGATGCCGGGCCACGCCCAGGACTGGGCCCTGGAGATGAAGTGGGACGGCGTCCGGGCGCTGGCGTACGTGGAACGGGGCCGGGTCCGGCTGGCCTCGCGGACCGAGCGCGACATCACCGCCACCTACCCGGAGCTGGCCGCCCTCGGCAAGGCCACCTCGCACAAGCAGCTGCTGCTGGACGGGGAGATCGTGGTGTTCGGCGAGGAGGGCTGGCCGAGCTTCGAGGCGCTGCAGCCGCGCATGCACGTCAGCTCGCCGTCCCAGGCGGTCATGCTCGCCGGGCAGAACCCGGTCACCTACCTGGCGTTCGACCTGCTGCAGCTGGACGGCAGGCCGCTGTTCGACCTGCCGTACCGCGAGCGTCGCGACCGGCTGGAGGAGCTGGGCCTGTCCGGGGCGTACTGGCAGGCCCCGCCGTCGTTTCCCGGTGAGGACTTCCGCTCCGTGCAGGCCGTCTCGGTCGCGCACGGCATGGAGGGCGTTGTCGCCAAGCGGCTGGACTCCAGGTACCTGCCCGGCGTCCGCAGCGACCAGTGGCTGAAGATCAAGAACTCCCACCGCCAGGAGGTCATCGTGGCCGGGTACAAGCCGGGGAAGGGCAACCGGACCGGGCAGGTGGGCTCGCTGCTGGTCGGGGTGCGCGATGCCTCGGGGCGGCTGTGTTACGGCGGGCACGTCGGGACCGGGTTCAGCGCCGAGACGCTGACAATGCTGGGGGACAAGCTCGCTCCGCTGCGCCGTGCCGGCTCGCCGTTCGACGAGCCGGTCCCGCCCGAGCATGCCCGCACCGCGGTGTGGGTACAGCCACGGCTGGTGATCGACGTGACCTTCGATCGGTGGACCAAGGCGGGCCGGATGCGGGCGCCGGTGTACAAGGGGCTGCGCGACGACATTGACCCCGCGGACGTGACCCGTGAGCCTTCCTGACAAGATCGCGGTGCGCGTCGACGGCCGGGCGCTGACGCTGACGAACCTGGCCAAGGTGCTCTACCCCGAGAACGGGTTCACCAAGGCGGAGGTGCTCGACTACTACCAGCGGGTGGCGCCGGTGCTGCTGCCGCACATCGCCGGCCGCCCGCTGACCCTGCGCCGTTACCCGGAGGGCGTGGACGGCGAGGCCTTCTACCAGAAGAACGTCAGCGAGTACCGGCCCGACTGGGTCCGCACCGCCCGGCTCAGCCCGGCAGGCTCGCGCTCCCGCGGCCGCGGCGCCGACGTGACCTACTTGGTGGTAGACGACCTGCCGTCGCTGATCTGGGCGGTCAACCTGGCCAGCCTGGAGCTGCACGTCCCGCAGTGGCGGCTGCCCGCCGTCCGTGAGCCGGACCTGCTGGTCTTCGACCTGGATCCGGGCGCCCCTGCCACGATCGTGGACTGCTGCCGGGTGGCGCTTGACCTGCGGCCGCTGCTGGAAGGCGAGGGCCTGACGCCGCTGGCCAAGACCTCGGGCGGGAAGGGGCTGCAGCTGTACGCGGCGATCTCCGGTGTCACCTCGGAGCAGGCCAGCCAGCAGGCCAAGCGCTTCGCCGAACTGCTGGAGCAGGCCCAGCCCCGGCGTGTGGTCTCCCGGATGACCAAGGTGCTGCGCACCGGGCGGGTGCTGATCGACTGGAGCCAGAACAACGGGTCGAAGACCACCGTGGCCCCGTACTCGCTGCGCGCCCGCAGCGCCCCGAGCGTGTCGACGCCGGTGACCTGGGACGAGGTGGCGGCCTGCCGCGCGCCGCAGGACCTGTTCTTCACCGCCGGCGACGTGCCGGACCGGGTGTCGCGGCACGGTGACCTGTTCGCGCCGCTGCTCGAACCGTCCGGCGCGGCGACTTCCGCTAGCCGCCGCGGCGCTCGCGCAGCAGCAGCAGGGCGTAGGCGGCAAGGGTCGAGTCGTCGGTGATGACTCCAGCGCCGATCATGTCCTCGAACCGGGCCCTGGGCACCCACGCCTGGCGCATGTCCTGTTCTTCGGTTTCCCGGTCCTGCGGGCCGGGCTGCAGCCCGGTGGCCAGGAAGTAGTGGGCGCCCTGGCTGGACATGCCGTGGGCGCAGTGCGCGAAACCCAGCCTGGTCAGCGTGGCCGCGCGCAGCCCGGTCTCCTGGGCCAGCTCCAGCCTGGCCAGCTCCTCCGGGGTCCCGGTCTGCCCGGGCGCGAAGCCGCCCTGCGGGAAGGACCAGGTGCGCCGCCTGATCGGGTACCGGTATTCCTCCACCAGGTGGAAGCCGTCGTCTTCGGCGGGGATGACCAGCGCGAAGTCGCGCCTTTCCACGTAGGCGTAGCTGCCTCGCGACCCGTCCCGCCGCTCGATCTGGTCCCGGCGCAGCCGCATCCAGCGGTCTTCGTAGACGATGCCGGTGGCCAGCGTGCGGACGTCGGCACCCTCCGGGGCTTCGGCCACCGGTTACGGTACCTGCTCGGCTGCGGCGGCCGCCAGCTCGCCGGCGTGCCCGGACGGCGTCGGCGCGGCGGCACGGCGGCGGCGCCGGGCCAGGGCGGCGGCGAGCGCGGTGGCGCCGAGCGCGCCGGCCACCGGCAGCGTGACCAGGGCGGGCAGCTGGTAGCGCCAGGAGAACTCGTACAGGTCCGCGCCGAGCAGCACCGAGACGGCGGTCCCGGTGATGAGCAGGCACGCCAGGGCCAGGCCCCGGTCTCCCTGGCCGCGCCGGCCGCGGCCGGTGACGATCCCGGCGATCCCGGCCAGCAGCAAGGCCAGGAACACCGGCCCCGGCGTGTACCCGCCGTGCCGCTGGTAGGCCCGCAGCGCGGCGGCCGCCGGCCGCCACGCGCGGGCCTGGCCGCCGCCCGCCAGGGCCAGCAGGTTGTTCACGCTGTGCGGGCCGTGGCCGGCCAGGCCGGGCGGGTAATAGGGGTAGCTGGTCTGGAACTGCCACCGGGAGACCGGCGGGTCGCCCTCGGCGGTGTTCCGGGTCAGCGCGAAGATCTTCACCGAGTCCCTGGCGATGTCGCCGACGACCCGCAGCGGCTGCTGGCGCAGCACGGCGTAGGCAAGCTGGCGCTGCAGCGGCACCGTGTCGATGAGCTGGCCGAGCCGGACGTTGACCGGCTGGTAGAGCGCCCGCGGCGCGTCGGCGGAGTTCACCAGGCCGTCGACGCCGAGCGTCGCGGCGGCCTGCGGGCCCGGGCACAGCGGCCGCTCGTCGGCGGGAATCCTCAGCGCGGCGCAGTCCGCGGCGTGGGCGGTGCGGCCGTACAGGTAGGCATCGCCCATGTTGGACAGCTCGAACCCGTCGTGCAGCGCAGCCGCCGAGTAATCGGCGTAGCCCAGCACGGGAAGCGCGAAGCACGCGGTCAGCACGGTCCCGCTGAGCAGGCGGGCGCGCCAGCCGGCGGTCGCTGCGAGCACGTAGACCAGGGCGGGCGCGATCAGCGCCTCGCCGACCTGGCGGACCGGCGCGGAGGCGCCGAGCGCGAGCCCGCCCAGGGCGACGAACGGCAGTGCCGGCCTGGGCCGCCATGCCAGCAGCACGATGCCCGCCACCAGCAGGGCCTCGAATGCGACGTCCGGCATGATGGTCTGTTCGGCATCGAGCTGGTAGGCGTCGAGCAAGGCCGGCGTGACCGCGGCGGCGGCAAGCCAGGGGGCCACGCCGCGGCGCAGCATCAGCGCGTACAGCGCGGCCGCCATCGCGATGCCCAGCGCGTGCTGGAGCAGCGCGACCAGGCCCAGGTTGCCGAACAGCAGCACCGGCCGGAGCACCGCCAGCGCGTACCCGACCGGATCGAACGCCGCCCAGACGGAGGTGGGGGAGCGGGCGCCGAGTATGTACTTCTTCGAGTCGACGAACACCAGCGCGGGCTGGTAACCGACCTGGGCGAGGACCCGCAGCACCAGCCCGGCGGCGAGCAGCAGCGCGAACAGCCAGTGCCTGCAGACCCCGGCGCGCTTCATGGCATCGGACATTCTGCCGCATCACGCGGTGGCAGGTGTGCCGGAGCGCGACATTCCGCCGGTGGCGCCGGCCGGCCCCGTGCACGGATGCCGGGGTGGCCGCGGTCAGAAGGCCACGGCGTTGATGACGCGCTCGACCGCGGCGTCCCGTTCGGCGGCCGGCAGGCCGCGCAGTGAGCCGCTGGTGAGCAGGGTGGCGATGCCGTGCACCGCCGACCAGGCGACGTATTCGGCTCCCGGCCGCGCGGCGGAGGGGATGGCGCCGGAACTGGCGAGCTCGTCGAGGACTGCGACGAGGATCCCGAACAGGCCGGGATCCCCCTCGGGCGCGGCAGGCGGCCCGAGCGGGATGGCGAACGCGGTGGCGAACCATCCGGGCTCGGCAAGCGCGAACTCCACGTAGGCATGCCCGGCCGTGCGCAGCCGCTGCCAGGCGCCATCGGGGCCGGGCAGCGGCCCGGTTCCGGCCAGGCGGGCCCGCATGAGAGCGGCCATCCGCTGCTGGCAGCGCGCTGCCACGGCACGCAGCAGGTCGTCGCGGTCGGTGAAATGGCGGTAGGCGGCGTTGGGGGACACCCCGGCGGCGCGGGTGGCGGCGCGGAGGACCACCGCGCCGGGGCCGTCGGTCCGGGCTGCGGCCAGGGCGGCCTCGACAAGCGCCTCCCGCAGGTGGCCGTGGTGGTAGGGCTTCTCGCCGTTCTTCTCACCATTCTCGGATTCCAATGTTGACACCGTACACACTCCTCTGCTAGCTTCAATGTAGACATCGTTTACATTACAGCAAGGAGACCGGGATGCCCGCCATGCCCGCCATGACCGCCCGCCGCCGGATCGCCGTGCTGGTCACGGTCTGCCTGGCGGTGCTCGCCATCAACCTGGACACCACCATCGTCAACGTCGCCCTGCCCAGCCTGTCCCGCCAGCTGCACGCGGGCACCGCGGCCATGCAGTGGGTGGTCGACGGCTACGCGCTGGCGTTCGCCGCCCTGGTGCTGGCTGGCGGGTCGGTCGGCGACCGGTTCGGCCGCCGGCCCGTGCTGCTGGCCGGCCTGGGCGGCTTCGCCGCCGCCAGCATCGGCGCCGGCCTGTCGGACAGCGTCGGCGAGCTGATCGCCTGGCGTTTCGTTATGGGCGCCTTCGCCGCCGCCATCTACCCGACCACCCTGTCGATCATCGCCAACGCCTTCCCCGACCGGGCCGAGCGGGCCCGCGCCATCGGCGTGTGGGGAGCGGTCACCGGCCTGGGCGTGGCCGCAGGACCGGTTACCGGCGGGTTGCTGCTGGCACACTTCGGCTGGCAGTCGGTGTTCTGGGCGCTGGTCCCCATGGCCGCCGCCGCGGCCGTGCTGGCCGCCGTGCTGGTTCCCGAGTCCAGGGCCCCCTCCGCCGGGCGTGCCGACCTGGCCGGCCTTGCTGCCGCCTCGGCCGCTATCGGCACCTTGGTCTACACCGTCATCGAGGCGCCAAGCCGCGGCTGGCTGTCGGCCGCCAGCCTGGCCGGTTTCGCCGCCGCTGCGTCTGCCGCCGCCGTCTTCGTGGCCGTGGAGCGGCGCAGCCCCCACCCGATGATCGACGTCAGCCTGTTCAAGGTGCCCGCGTTCTCCGCGGCCAGCGCCTCGGTGACCATCGCCTTCTTCGCCCTGTTCGGGTTCATCTTCCTGGTCACCCAGTACATGCAGATCGTGCGCGGCTGGGGCACCCTGTCCACCGGGCTGCGCATCCTGCCCGTCGCCGCCGCCATCGGGGCCGGCTCGGCCTTCGCCCCCCGGCTGGTCGCCCGCTACGGGACCCGCCGGGTGGTCATCACCGGCCTGATGCTGTTCGGCGCGGCCCTGGCCTGGATCGCCGTGTCGCCCCAGGACCAGCCCTACGCCCAGATCGCCGCCGAGATGGTGATCATGGGCACCGGGCTCGGGCTCACCACCACCCCGGCCACCGAATCCATCCTGTCCGTCCTGCCCCCCGCCAAGGCGGGCGTCGGCTCCGCGGTCAACGACGCCACCCGGGAGGCCGGCGGCACCCTCGGCGTCGCCGTCATCGGCTCCATCTTCAGCTCCATCTACCTCCACCACCTGTCCGGAACCGCCGTCGCGCACCTGCCCGGCGGGGCCGTCCGCAGCGCCCGCGGCTCGGTCGCCGCCGCCATGGCCATCGCCCGTCACGCTCCCGGCACCGCCGCCGGCACCCTCACCCACGCGGTTTCCGCCTCGTTCATGAGCGGCTTCGCCGTCGCCTGCCTGGTGGGCGCCGCCATCTGCGCACTCGGTGCCCTCGCCGCCAGCCGCCTGCCCGGCCGCCCGGCGGTCGCGGCCACCCCGGCCGGCGCCGACCGGCACCGGGTGGTGTCCGCAGAGCCGGCACGCCAGGCCGCGGCCTGATCGTCCCGCGGGACAGGCTTGCCCTCTTCACCCCGCGTGATCGGCCCCGGCACGGGCGAGCACACATCACCGCACCAAGATCCGCCATATGCAAAAGCAAAGGAGAGAACCATGACCAGCCCGGACCTCGCCGTCGCGGACGTAATCGGCGCACTCGACAGCTTCTACTGCCACAACCTCGTCGTGTCACTGTGGGCGGGCGCGGTGGCCAACCGGCTGGAGGGCCTCGCCATCTACCTGCTGAGCGATGAGCTGCCAGAGGTTGCCGACCACGCGCGGGCAGCAGCCCGCCGCCTCGCTGACCGGATCGGTGACCTCGGCGGCGCGGTCACCGCTGACCCCGGGCAACTCCTTGACCGCACACCAAGGCGACTACGAATTCACCATTCCCGACTGCGCAGACCCCCGCGCGATCGTCAGCTACGCCGTGCAGCGCCTCAACGCCATCATCGCTGCATACCAGGCATTCCTCGATATGGTACGCGGACACGACGATGTCTCCTTCGCGCTCGTCGTCGACCTGCTCGCGGCCGAGACCCACCGCCGGGCCGACGCCGAGGCTGCCCTGGCTCAGGGGCTGTGAACCGCCAGCACTGAAATGCGGCGGCCCATCGGCCCGTCGGTCACAAGATACGTCGCGGTGAACCGGCTGATCTCCTCGCCGTCGCTCTTCTGGCGCGAGAACGTCGCACGGTAGAGGGCGGATGCGGAATTCAAGACGGTGATCTCGGAGTCGAGGATCTCGCTGCGGCCGTAGTCGGCCGCGCGCATCGCGTCGACCTGCTGCTGCATCACCGACACCACCTGGTCGTCGTTCGTCAGCGGGTAGAACCCGCCGTCGGTGGTGAGCAGCAGCGGAACGCCGTAATACGCGAGCAGTGCAGCGGTGTCGCTCTCGCCTCGGCCGCAGGCTGCGAAGGCGTTGAGGTATTCACCGAACCACTGGCTCACGTCGTTGTCGTCCACCATTACGGACCATACCGGTGCGGGCCGAAGGTTGCGCTTGCCGGCACCGCGCGAAAACGTCCACTTCGTGGATCTGCTGGCCTCGGCGCGGCGCCGAGGGTGCCCACCCTCCCGTAGGCCACGGGTTGCTGCGGGCCGGCGTTTTGTCGGTGCCGGGCCGTAGCGTCGTCGTATGCGCAGGACGAGGGCGGCGATCGCAGCGGCCGGACGCCCGCGATCGCACGAGACGCCGACATGACCTGGGACGTGCTGCGGGCGCGGCTGCGGTCCGCGCTGCCGCTGTATCCGGTCGGGCCGTCGGTGGCGAACGCGCCCGAGGGCCCGGCGGGCTGCGTCGTGTGCCGCGGCCCGGCACGGCCTGGCTTGGTCCGCTGCTATCAGTGCGGGCGTCATGAGCTGACCGGTCACGGGCTTCTCGCGGACGCGGTGGTGCCGGTCTGCTATGCGATCAAGGGCACGGCGTTCGCCGGGGCGCTGTGGCGCTACAAGTCGTGGACTGCGCCGAGCGCCGCGGCACGGAGATGGCTGGCTGCCCTGCTGCTCTCCTTCCTGCACGACCACGGCAGCTGCGTGTGGCGGCACGCGGGCATGCCGCCGCCCGGCCGCCTGGCCGTGGTGCCGACCGGGTGCGGCCGCCCGGGACCGCACCCGCTGCTCGAGCTGGCGTCCCCTTACCTGCGGCTGCCGGTGACCCGGCTGGCCGTCCGTCCCGGCAGCCAGGGCCGTGACTTGGACGTGGACCGGTTCCGTGTCGGCAAGTCGGCGGCTGGGGCCGGCGTGCTGCTTATCGACGACACCTGGGTATCGGGCGCCAGCGCCCAGTCGGCCGCCGCCGCGCTCAAGCTGGCCGGGGCCAGGCACGTCGCCGTGGTGGTGCTCGGCCGGCACATCAATCCGGCCGATCCGCTCGCCGCCCAGCTGACCGCGAGGCTAGCTCCCGCTCGGTACTGTGCATCCGCGTGCGCGGTACATGACCCAGAGCCGCCCGCGGGGGCGACCCCGGACTCGACGGCGCGCCTAAGCTTGAGTAGTGACCGCTGAGCCCTTGCCGCCTGCCGCCCCGGTCCCTCGCCGCCGATCCAGGCGCAGCATCGCGCCCGAGTCGCAGACCGCCCTGGTGCGGCGGGCCCGCCGGATCAACCGCGAGCTGGCACTGGCGTACCCGGACGCGCACACCGAGCTGAACTTCTCCACGCCGCTGGAGCTGCTCATCGCGACGATCCTGTCCGCGCAGACCACCGACAAGCGGGTCAACATGGTCACCCCGATCCTGTTCTCGCGGTACCTCACCGCGGCGGACTACGCGGCCGCCGACCGCGACGAGCTGGAGAAGATCATCCAGTCAACCGGCTTTTTCCGCGCCAAGGCGAACAGCCTGATCGGGCTGGGGCGCGCGCTGTGCGACAGGTACGGCGGCGAGGTGCCGCAGCGGATGGCCGACCTGGTCACGCTGCCCGGCGTGGGCAGGAAGACCGCGAACGTGGTGCTCGGCAACGCCTTCGGCACCCCTGGCATCACCGTGGACACGCATTTCGCGCGGCTGGCCGGGAGGTTCGGCTGGACCAGGAGTACCGATCCGGACAAGATCGAGGCCGAGGTCGGGACGCTGTTCCCGCGCCGGGAGTGGACGGCGCTGTCGCACCGGCTGATCTGGCATGGCCGCCGGGTCTGCCATTCGCGGCGGCCCGCCTGCGGAGCCTGCGTGGTGGCCCGGTGGTGTCCTTCCTACGGGCTGGGCCCCACCGATCCGGAGGTGGCGGCGAAGCTCGTCAAGCCCGGCCCGTTCTCGTGACGGCCAGGGGGGTATGGGGGGGCGCGAAACCCCCCCATGAGCAGGGGGGGCCAGGGGGAACGGGGGGCGGGGGCCCCCCGTGCGCGAGAGTAGCGGGGGATCGTTCCCCCCGGGGCAGCAGAGCGCCTGCGTGGCTGCGCCGGCTGGCCGCCGCCGCGACCACGATGCAGATAACCCCGGCTGCGCTGCCGCCGGAAACCGGCGGCAGGCCGTCGGCGGTGCTGGTCTTGTTCGCCGAGACCGCGCGCGGCCCCGACCTGCTGTTCATCCAGCGCAGCCAGGTCCTGCGGCACCATGCCGGGCAGCCTGCCTTCCCCGGCGGCGCCATCGACGCCGCAGATTCCGGGCCGGTCGCGGCGGCGTTGCGCGAGGCAGCCGAGGAAGTCGGCGTCGACCCGGCCGGCGTCGACGTGCTGGCCACCTTGCCGGAACTGTTCATCCCGCGGACCGGGTTCCGGGTCATTCCGGTGCTCGCCTGGTGGCGGCAGCCGGGCGCGGTCGCCCCTGTCGACCCCGGCGAGGTGGCCGCGGTCGAGCGCATCGGCGTCGGCGAGCTCGCGGATCCGGCCGCGCGGCTGATGGTGCGCGTGCCCGGCGGGCGGCTCATGCCGGCCTTCCGGGTCAGGGGCATGCTCATCTGGGGCTTCACCGCCGCGCTGGCGGACCGGCTGCTCGCGCTCGGCGGGTGGGAGCGGCCGTGGGATGCCGCGACGGTGCAGGATCTTGCCATCGCGGGCGGGACGGGGACCCAGGAAAACCCTATACGGTTAGGGAGTGCACGGAGATGTGCTCGACCTGATCCTTGTCGTGGTGGCCGCCGCGTTCGCGGTATCCGGTTACCGGCAGGGATTCATCGTCGGAGTGCTGAGCTTCCTCGGCTTCGTCGGCGGCGCGCTGCTGGGCGCCGAGTTCGGCCCCGCCATCTCCCGGGCCCTGGTCGGCGGGCAGACGCAGCAGGATGTCGTCGCCGTCGTGCTGCTGGTGGCCTTCGCCGTGCTCGGGCAGTTCATCGCGTCGGCCATCGGCGCTGCGATGCGGGACACGGTCACCTGGCACTCGGCGACCGTGCTCGATTCGGCGGGCGGCGCCGCGGTCAGCGTCGTGTCGGTGCTGCTGATCGCGTGGATGGTCGGTTCGGTGATGAACCAGTCGCCGTTCCCGGTGGTCGACCAGCAGGTGAACAACTCAGTCGTGCTGCAGACGCTGGACAGGTTCATGCCGACGCCGGCCAGGACCATGTTCTCCGACTTCCGCAGGCTGCTCGCCAGCAACAGCGCCTACGCCGAGGTGTTCAGCGGGATCGGCGCCGAGCGCCTTTTCCCGGTCGCGGCGCCGGACCCCGCCGTGCTGAACAGCCCCGGCTACCTGGCCGCGCGCGGCAGCGTGGTCAAGGTGCAGGGGGTGGCGCCGAGCTGCCAGCGGTCCATCGAGGGCTCCGGGTTCGTCGTGTCCCCGCAGCACGTCGTCACCAACGCGCATGTGGTGGCCGGCGTCACCGAGCACCAGACCGTCACCACCGCCGAGGGGCAGGTGTTCGCGGCCACCGTGGTGGCCTATGACGCCCAGGTGGACATCGCGGTGCTGTACGTGCCCGGGCTGGACCTGGTCCCGCTGCGGTTCGCCGGGCCGGCCGGTCCCGGCGATGACGCCGTGGTGGCGGGATACCCGCTCAACTCGCCGACCCTGCAGGCCGCCCCGGCCAGGATCGGCGGCGTGCAGAACGTGCAGGGCCTGAACATCTACCAGACCTCCACGGTGACCCGGCAGATCTATGAGATCAGGGCCGTGGTGGAGTCCGGCAACTCCGGCGGCCCGCTGCTGTCACCGGCCGGGACCGTCGACGGTGTGGTGTTCGCCGCCGCGGTCGGCGTGTCCGACACCGGCTTCGCGCTGACCGCGGACGAGGTGCGCGACGACGTCACCAACGGGGAGAACACCACCGCGCCGGTGTCCACCGGCCAGTGCGACGTTTGACGGCCGGCTTATCCCCGGCCGCGGGCTCACGGCTCGGGCGGAGCCGGCGGCCGCGGGGCCCGCAGCAGGCCCGGGCGCAGGGCGGCCGCCGGGATGCCGTCCAGGCCGTGCCGCTCGATGCGGGCGGCCAGGTCCTCCGCGGCGGCAAGGAACGTCTCCAGGTCCATCCCGTAGGGACGGTCGCCGGCCCGCGTCGGCCCGTACCGGATCTGGTAGCCGCGGGCGCGCTCGGCGCCGCGCCGCAGCAGCGCCATCGCACCGCGGGCGTTGCCGCGGCGGGCGTGCGTCAGCCCGACCGCCACCTGGGCGAGTCCCTGCCACAGATCACGCTCGTCCGGCGGCCCGGACTTCCACGACGCCTCGAGCACCTCGTGCGCGTGGAACGGGCGGCCGGCACGGAGCAGGCGGTCGGCCAGCCGGGCCGCGTCCGGCCCGGCAATGCTCAGGTCATCGGGGATCCGCGCCTCGGCGTCGTCGCGGCCGCCCCGAGGCAGCGGGCGTCCCAGGGCGTCGCGCGGACGGGCGTTGCGCGGCCTGCCGGCCGGATCGCGGTCGCGTCTCACCGATCCGGTTCGGGATCGGTGAGCCAGCCGCGCAGCTCAGTGTCGAACGCGGCGGCGCGCTCCTCGTGCGGGAAGTGGCCGGCGCCGTCAATCACGTGCCACCGGTACGGGCCGTCCACGTAGCGGCCGGCGCCGCGGGCGGTGCGCGGCAACACGCAGCTGTCCATGGCGCCGTGCAGGTGCAGCGTCGGCGCCTGGATCGGCGCCCGCATGTGCCGCGCGTAGCGCAACCCGTCCGGGCGGACCCGGCTGCGCACCAGCCAGCGGTGGTACTCCAGCGCCGAATGGGCCACCGAGGGGATCAGCATCGCCGTGGCGTAAACCTGCTTGGTCTGCTCGTCGGGCCAGCCGGGCGCGGACCAGGTTTCCAGTATCCGGCCCACCCGGGCGGCGCCGTCCCGGACCAGCTGCCGCTCCGGCAGCGCCGGCAGCTGAAAGCCGAACGCGTAGCTGCTGCGGCGGCCCTGGCCAAGCGGGTCGCTCAGCACCGCCGCGCGCATCTGCAGCGGATGCGCCATGGACACCACCGCGAGCCGCCGGACCACCTTGGGGTAATAGGCGGCCAGCGTCCAGGCGATGAGGCCGCCCCAGTCGTGGCCGGCCACGGCCGCGTTCGCCTCGCCGAGCGCGCGCACCAGCCCGGCGGCATCGGCGGCGGCCGTGACCAGGTCGTAGCCGCGCGGCGGCTTGTCGCTGCCGCCGTAGCCGCGCAGGTCCACCGCGACGGCGCGGAAACCCGCCTCCGCCAGCCGGGTCAGCTGGTTCCGCCAGGTCCACCAGAACTCGGGGAAGCCGTGCAGCAGCAGCACCAGCGGGCCGTCGCCGGCTTCGGCGATGTGGAACCTGGTCCCGTTGGCGCTGACCGACCGGTGCTCCCACGGGCCGCTGATCTGGACCGCGGATTCGGCCGAAACGGCCATCGCGCTCACCTCACCCAGGCTCGCGGGCGGTGATCTCGGGATGGGAGTTGTCGCGGCGCAGCACGGCCATGTCCTCGTTGAGCGTCTGCCTCGTCCGGCTCAGGCCGGACACGCGGCGCAGCCCCAGCGCGGCGATGCCCACCGCCGCGGCTCCCAGCAGCCCCAGCGTGCCTGCCACGATGAGGAAGGCCGCCCACGCCCATATCCCCGCGGCGACCAGCCCGTAGGCGTAGGCGAAACAGAGCATCACGAGCAGCAGGCAGCCGACGAACCCGGCGATTCCGCCCAGCGCCCCCGCCCGGGTAACCCGCCGCATGTCCCCGCGCAGCTCGGCCTTGGCCAGGTCGATCTCGTACCGGACAAGCTGGGATACATCCTTGGCCGCCAAGGCCACGAGATCCCCCAGTGACTGGTCGGCGCCGGCCGGTCCCGGCGTTTGACTGCGGACCATGGCGTCCCTTTCCCGTCGTGCGGACGACTCCGCTGCCTGTACAGCAATCTGCGCCCGCGCCCGATAGACCCGCGGGTTGCTAAGAGCACATGCCTCGGCGATTCGCCTGATATGGTGCCACGGTTCGGCGAGTCCCGTCACGTAGCGGCCGCTGCTGTCGCGCCCGGAGGACAGCACAGCAAGCGGCGCCCCTAGCAGGGGCGCCGCTGCGAAGCACGCCGCGCCTGGCTACCAAGCGTGCACCCTCTCTGTCAGTCAGGTCGGCCGCTTCCCGTCGCACACAGCGACGAACGGGCGGCCTACCTGCACTGACACGCCTCCCGCGGCTGGTCGCGCGTGGGTACCTGGCTGCCGTGCCCGAACGCTCCAACGTTCGTACCACCGTTCTACGCTTAAATGCCCGGCCTGAAAAGACCTCCGGCGTGACCGATTCGTGATGTCAATCAGTCGCGGCGATCACATGCGCCAGGCAGCGGCATACCGCGCGGCCTTCCCGGGTCCCGGATGTCAGGAAACGCCCCGCGTCGCGGGCCAGGGTGCGGTAGAACTTGTTCATCGCGCTTCGGCTCGCGCTCCAGCTCATGTGCCCCAGCTCATGTGCTACGTCGGATGAGGGTACCGGTGGTCGATTCGGGTTCCCGGAGCGGCTAGCATGTCCCTAAGGACGGAGCCGGCCTCCCCCCCCAGGGCCGGACCGTGCGCGCGGCCCCCGCTATCCCCCCCGGCGGGGGCCGCCTTCTTGTGCGCGCACAACCCCGTCCTCCTCCTCCGCTGGAACCGGTAATACCCCGGGCGTCACGGGCACCCGGCGAGCACCGTGCCCAGCAGCGCCACCGCGCCGTCCTTCGCCAGCGGGTGGTTTCCGTTGCCGCACTTCGGCGACTGCACGCAGCAGGGGCAGCCGGCCTCGCACTCGCAGCTGGCGATCGCCTGCCTGGTGGCACCGAGCCAGTCCCTGGCGGCGGTGAAACCGCGCTCGGCGAACCCGGCGCCGCCGTCATAGCCGTCGTAGACGAACACGGTGAGCCGCCCGGTCGCCGGATGCACCTCGGCGGACACCCCGCCGATGTCCCACCGGTCGCAGGTGGCGAACAGCGGCAGCAGGCCGATCGAGGCATGCTCGGCGGCGTGCGCGGCGCCGGCCAGGGCGACGCCGGCGGCGTGGAGCTCCGCAGCCGCCGCGGCGGAGACGGTCCACCACACCGCCCGGGTGAGCAGGCGCCGCGGCGGCAGGTCCAGCGGGACGTCGCCGAGCGGGGCCCCGGTGTCGGCGCGGCGCCTGGTGTAGCCGAGCACCTGACGGGTCACCTGCACGTCACCGAAGCAGACCTCGGCCTCGCCCCAGGTCATCCGGCGCAGCTGGCCGCGCACCTCGACCTCGGTCACGTCCCTGGCCGTGGTGGTGTAGCCGGGGTCGCCTGGCTCGACCAGCGCCACCCTGTCGGCCAGGTCGAGCATGGCGACCAGGTAGCTCTCCCCCTGGTGCACGTAGACGGCGCCGTCGTGGACGAGCAGGTGCGCCGACGGCTCGTCCACCGTCCCGACCAGCCGCCCGGTCGCCTGCTCCACCACCCGGACCGGCGCCAGCCCGGCACCGCGCAGGGCCGCCCCGGCCGTGTCACGCCGGGTGCCGTACCAGCCGGCCGCGCGCCTGCGCAGCCGCCCCGCGCGGGCGAGCTTGGCCACCGCCGGGCGCGCCCCCTCGCCGAAGATGTCCATGTCCTGGTCGGTGAGCGGCAGCTCGGCCGCCGCGGCGCACAGGTGCGGGGCGAGCACGTACGGGTTGGCCGGATCGAGCACCGTGGCCTCGACCGGGTGCTGCAGCAGCATCTCCGGGTGGCGCACCAGGTAGGTGTCGAGCGGGTCGTCGCGGGCGATGAGGACCGCGGCCGCGCTGCGCCCGGCCCGCCCGGCCCGCCCGGCCTGCTGCCACAGCGATGAGAAGGTGCCCGGCCAGCCCGCGATGAGCACCGCGTCGAGGCCGGTGATGTTGACGCCCAGCTCCAGGGCGGTCGTGGCCGCCAGCCCGACGAGCCGTCGCTGGCTGAACGCGGCCTCGATGCTCCGCCTGTCCTCCGCCAGGTAACCGGACCGGTAGGCGGCCACCTTCCCTTCCGGATCGTCGTGGCCGCCGAGCGCCCTGCGTGCGGCCAGCGCGACTGTCTCGGCGCCGCGGCGGGACCGGATGAACGCCAGCGTCTGCACGTCGTGGCGGACCAGCGTGGCGAGCAGCTCCGCCGCCTGCGCGGTGGCGGACCGGCGCAGCCGGGCGCCGGCCTCGCCGCGGGCATCGGTCAGCGGCGGCTCCCACAGCGCCAGCGCGAGCGGCCCGCGGGGCGAGCCGTCCTCGGTCACTTCCTCCGCGTCGAGCCCGGTCAGCAGGCTGGCGCAGGCAGCGGGGGACCCGACGGTTGCCGAGGCGAGCATGAACACCGGCCGGTCCGTCGCCCCGGGCGGCGCGTGATGCGCCACGACCCGGCGCAGCCGCCGCAGCACGTGCGCCACGTGCGAGCCGAAGACGCCACGGTATCCGTGGCACTCGTCGATGATCACATAGCGCAGCCTGCTGAAGAACCCGGACCACCGCGCGTGCCCGGGAAGCAGCGCCCGGTGCAGCATGTCCGGAGTGGTGAGCAGGTACCTGGCGTGGCTGCGCGCCCATGCGCGTTCGGCCGCGGTCGAGTCGCCGTCGAACGTGGCAGCCTGGACCCCGGCGATGGCCAGCGCGCGGATCGACGCGAGCTGGTCGGCCGCCAGCGCACGGGTAGGCGTGACATACAGGACGGTGTCCCCGGCCAGCACCGCCGCCAGCGCCGGCATCAGGTAGCCCAGCGACTTGCCGGACGCCGCGGGCGTGGAGATGATCACGTTGCGGCCTGCCCGCGCGTGGCAGGCGGCGGCGGCCTGATGCGACCACGGAGCGCCGATGCCGCGGGCGGACAAGGCGGCAACGACCTCGGCGGGCAGCCACGGCGGCCAGGGCACCTCCCGCCCGGCCCTGCCCGGGATGTGCTCGACGTGGACCGGCCTGCCGGCGGCGCCGCCGAGCAGGATGCCCAGAGCGGGGTTGGCGTGCGGGCCGGGCACGACGGCAGGCGCCCGGTGTCCGGCCGGAGGGACGGGCGTGATCATCGACACAGCTTTTCAAGTCTCTCACCCGCGAGGGATGCCGGGCGGCATGATTTCGTATAGACATGACACCGGAGCGTGGTCTGCCCGGCATGACAGATCACGCGCGGACGCTAGATGACGCCTTGATGGCGCTGGAGGATTTGTGGATCTCAAGCTGGGTCACTACAACAAGGACGGCATCGAGGTCGTCGACGTCGAAGGCGAGATCGATGTCTACACGGCGCCGCGGCTCCGCGAGCTGCTCATCGATCTGGTCAACAAGAACAACTACCAGCTCGTCGTCAATATGGAGAAGGTCGAGTTCCTCGACTCCACCGGCCTAGGCGTCCTGGTCGGCGGCCTGAAGCGGGTCCGGGCACACGACGGCTCGCTGGACCTGGTCTGCACGCAGGAGCGGATACTCAAGATCTTCCGGATCACCGGGCTGACGAAGGTCTTCGGCATCTACGCCACGGTCGATGAGGCCATCGCGGCCAAGAGGGCCGAGAAGTAGCACCGGCCGGGACCCGAAGTCCTGCGATGGCCACCGTCGAAGTCTCATTCACGCCTCTGCCCGCGCATGTCCGCACCGCGCGCCTGGTCGCGACCGCGGTGGCGCGGCGCAGCGGGGTTGACGAGGCGCTTCTCGATGAGGTCCGCCTCGCCGTGGGCGAGGCCTGCTCCCGCGCCGTCGAGGCGCACCGGCGGCACTGCCCGGCCGAGCCGGTCAAGATCGAGATGACCGACGCCGGGGAGCGGTTCGTGGTCGTGGTGAACGACGCGGCGACCGGCGACGCCGCGGCAGGGCCCGGCGTGTCGCCGGGCGGCAGCGGCAACGGGACCGTGGAGGGCCAGGCCGCCCCGCCGGCATCCCCGGCCCGAGGCGCGGACGACGAGGGGAGCGCGACCCCGCCGGGGTTCGGCCTCGCCATGATATCCGGCCTGGCCGACGACGTCCGGGTGCTGTCCACCGGTTCCGGGATGAGCATCCGGATGAGCTGGCCGTCTGCCGCCGCCGGATGAGCCAGCCGTCCGCCGCCGGATGAGCCGGCCGGCCCTGACCGCGTTTCGCCCGGGCGGCGCCGGCCGTCACCGCCTCGCCTCAGGCTGCCGCCGGACCCCTGCCGCCGCGTCATTACCGTGCTGTACCGTGTTGGTAATTTTCGGATAACGTCAACGGTCAGGGAAGAGGCCGGATTCGTGGTTCGGGCCGTGCATGCGTAGACTCCCGCCCGACCCGCTTGCTTCCCGATCGGCGCCTTGATCGAGGCACCGTCTGCGCGCATAGCTCCGAGGAGGATGAATGTCCAGGCTCGACCCCGCGCTGGCGGCGAACCCCGTCAGCGTGAGCGGCAACAACCTGACCTGGGTTGTCGTGGTCGCGGTCATCGCGCTGCTCGCGCTCGGCGTGGCCGGCACGCTGGTGCGTGAGGTGCTGGCCGCCAGCCAGGGCACGCAGCGGATGCAGGAGATCGCACGCGCGGTGCAGGAGGGCGCGGCCGCTTTCCTGCGCCGCCAGTTCCAGACCCTTGCCGTGTTCGTGGCCGTCATCTTCTTCATCCTGCTGCTGCTGCCCGCGGACGGCACCTCCGTGCGCTGGGGCCGCAGCATCTTCTTCCTGGTCGGCGCGCTGTTCTCGTCGCTGACCGGGTTCGTCGGCATGACGCTGACCACCCGGGGAAACGTCCGGGTGGCGGCCGCCGCCCGCGAGGCCGGCGAGCGGCCCGCGATGCGGATCGCGTTCCGCGCCGGGGGCGTGGCCGGCATGTTCACCGTGGGCCTCGGCCTGCTCGGCGCCGCGATCGTGGTGCTGATCTACCGGGGCAACGCGCCGAACGTGCTGGAAGGGTTCGGCTTCGGCGCGGCGCTGCTGGCCCTGTTCATGCGTGTCGGCGGCGGCATCTACACCAAGGCCGCCGACGTCGGCGCGGACCTGGTAGGCAAGGTGGAGCAGGGCATCCCCGAAGACGACCCGAGGAACCCGGCCACGATCGCGGACAACGTGGGCGACAACGTGGGGGACTGCGCGGGCATGGCCGCGGACCTGTTCGAGTCCTACGCGGTGATGCTGGTCGCCTCGCTGATCCTGGGTAAGACGGCGTTCGGCGATGACGGGCTGGTGTTCCCGCTCATGGTGTGCATGATCGGGGTGATCACCGCGGTGATCGGGATCTTCGTCGTCTCCCCGCGCAAGAGCGACCGCAGCGGGATGACCGCGATCAACCGGGGCTTCTTCGTCTCCGCGGTGATCTCGGCCATCGGGGTGGCGATCGCCTGCTTCACGTTCCTGCCGTCCAAGTTCAGCTCGTTCCAGGGCATCACCGATCCGCGCATCGCGGCGTTCGCCGCCAACCCCCGCTGGCTGGCGCTGGGGGCGGTGCTGATCGGCATCGCGCTGGCCAGCGCCATCCAGCTGCTGACCGGCTACTTCACCGAGATGAACCGGCGGCCGGTCACCGATGTCGCGCGGAGCTCGCAGACCGGGGCGGCCACGGTCATCCTGGCCGGAGTGTCGCTCGGCATGGAGTCCGCGGTGTACTCGGCGCTGCTGATCGCCGGCGCGGTCTTCGGCGCGTACCTGCTCGCGACCGGCAACGCCACGGTCGCGTTGTTCGCGGTGGCGATGGCCGGGACCGGGCTGCTCACCACGGTCGGCGTGATCGTGTCCATGGACTCCTTCGGCCCGGTGACCGACAACGCGCAGGGCATCGCGGAGATGTCCGGCGACGTGGAGGGCGACGCCGCGGTGGCGCTGACCCACCTGGACGCGATCGGCAACACCACCAAGGCCATCACCAAGGGCATCGCGATCGCGACCGCGGTGCTGGCGGCGACCGCGCTGTTCGGCTCGTTCCGCACCTCGGTGGTGTCCGCGCTGCCCGCAGCCGCGAACAACACCTTCCATCTGGACGTTTCCCGCCCGAACGTGCTGGTCGGCGTGATCCTCGGCGGCTGCGTCGTGTTCTTGTTCGCCAGCCTGCTGATCATGGCGGTGGGCCGCGCCGCGCAGACGGTGGTGCTCGAGGTGCGCAACCAGTTCCGCACCCACCCCGGGATCATGAAATACACCGAGAAACCCGAGTACGGCCGGGTTGTCGACATCTGCACCAGGTACTCGCTGCGCGAGCTGATCACCCCGGGCCTGCTCGCGGTCCTCACCCCGATCGCGGTCGGCTTCACCTTCGGCTACGCGCCGCTCGGCTCCTACCTGACCGGCGCGATCGCGACAGGGGTGCTGATGGCGGTCTTCCTCGCCAACTCCGGCGGCGCATGGGACAACGCGAAGAAGGTGGTCGAGGACGGGGCGTACGGCGGCAAGGGCTCCGACGCGCACGCCGCCACCGTGATCGGCGACACGGTGGGGGACCCGTTCAAGGACACCGCGGGGCCAGCGATCAACCCGCTGATCAAGGTGACGAACCTGGTCTCGCTGCTGATCGCGACCAGCATCGTCAAGTACAGCAGCAACACCGGGCTGCGCGTGGGGGTGGCTCTGGCCGCGGTGCTCATCATCGTCGCCGCGATCGTGATCTCCAAGCGCCGCTCCGTCGACATGGGCCTGGAGGAGCCGTCCGGCACCGAGGTGACCGGCGCTGTCTCCCCGGCGCTGGAAGAGGTTTCCGGACCGGCCGCGAGCACCACGCCGACCGCGGCGCAGGGCGACATGGCCGACCGGGAAACCGCCGCCAAGCGCAGCCCCGACTAAGGCAGGTCCGCGGCGGGCAACGGGCCGGCGCCTAGGGCCCGGCGGCAGCGGCGTCTTCGCTGGAGATGCCGAGCAGGTACAAGATCGCGTCCAGGTACGGCACGCTCAGCGAGGTGTCGGCCGCGTCGCGGACGCCGGGCTTGGCGTTGAAGGCCACGCCGAGCCCGGCGGCGGCGATCATGTCCAGGTCGTTGGCGCCGTCCCCGACCGCCACCGTCTGCGACAGCGGCACGCCGGAGTCGGCGGCGAACCGGCGCAGCGCCTCGGCTTTCGCCGCCCGGTCCATCATCGGCCCGCGCAGCCGCCCGGTCAGCTTGCCCACGGCGATCTCCAGCTCGTTGGCGGCCACGTAGTCGATGCCGAGCCCGGCGGCCAGCGGCCCGATCACCTGGACGAAGCCGCCGGAGACGATCCCCGACCTGAAGCCCAGCCCGGCCAGCGTCGCGATCAGCGTGCGGGCGCCCGCGGTCAGCCGCAGCCCGGCACGGACGTCATCGAGGACCGCCGCGTCCAGCCCGGCGAGCAGGCCCACCCGCTCGCGCAGCGAGGCGGCGAAGCCAAGCTCGCCGCGCATGGCGGCCGCGGTCACCTTGGCCACCTCCTGCTCGCAGCCCGCCCGGGCGGCGAGCAGGTCGATAACCTCGTCGCGGATCAAGGTGGAGTCCACGTCCATCACGATCAGCCGCATCGCCCGCCGGTGCAGGCCGCCGCGCTGGACCGCCACGTCGACCCCCTGCTCGGCGGCCGCGCGGGCCAGGTCCTCGCGGAGCAGCGCCGGGTCCGCGCCGGAGACGTCCATCTCGATGCAGGTCACCGGGTGCCGCGCCAACCGGCCGATCCGGTCGATGTTGGCCCCGCCCGCGGCGATCCGCCCCGCGATCGCGGTGATCGCCGGCGGCGTCAGCGGGCTGCCGAGCAGCGTGACGTGCAGTCGGCCGCCCCTGGCCGCGAGGTCGCCGGACCCGGTGGTGATCTCCGCCTCCAGGCCGAGGTCGGCGGCCAGCGCGGTGACCGCGGCGTGGATGCCGGTCAGGTCCGGCGGCGCGTCACAGCCGAGCAGCACGCCTAGCACCAGCCTGCCGCGGATCACCACCTGCTCGATGTCCAGCACCGACAGCGGGTGAGCGGCCAGGACGGCGAACAGCCGTGACGTCACCCCCGGCCGGTCCCGGCCGGTGAGCGTGATGAGCAGGGTGATCCGCGGCGTGGTCATGGCGCGGCCAGGCTACCCGAAAACGCCCCGGGGCTTCGCAAACGCCCCGCGCGGCCGCTCAGTGCTGACTGGAGCGCGCGCGTCGGGCAAGCCGCCGCGCGGCCGCTCAGGGCAGCAGCAGGTGCACGTCGCCGAACTCGTGCCACAGGTAGCTGCGGCTGACCGCGGCCTGGTAGCACCGGCTGAGCAGCTCGGCGCCGGCGAAGGCGGCCAGCATGCGCAGGTGGGAGGAACGCGGCTCGTGCAGCCCGGTGAGCAGCCCGTCGACCGCCCGGACCCCGGTCGCGGGCGTGACCACGTGCGACGTCCAGCCCGCGGCGGGCCGCACCGCGCCGTCCGGTCCCGCGGCCGTCTCCAGCGCCCGGACCACCGTGGTGCCCGAGGCGATGACCCGCCCGCCGTTAGCCCGCACATGATTGACCAAACGAGCCGTGGCGGGGGGCACGTCGTAGGGCTCGGGGTACGGATCCTCATCCGCCTCGATCGACGACACCCCGGCGTGCAGGGTGACCGGGGCGACCAGCACGCCGCGGGCCGCCAGGGCGGTGACGACGGCGGGGGTGAACGGGCGGCTGGCGCTGGGCATCTCCGCGCTGCCCGGCCGCTGCGCGAACACCGTCTGGTAGTCCGGCAGCGGCCAGTCGCGCCGCACGTAGCCGTACCTGATCGGGACGCCGTGCCTGCGCAGGTACGGCAGCACCGCCGCCGACAGCCTGGCCCGCCACAGCCTGGCCGTGGCCTTGCGCTCCAGGGTCAGCACTGCCCCGGACGGCAGGCTGATCTCCTGGCCAGGTACCCCATGGCCGTTCGGCAGAGAAATCTTGTCTTCGACACGGCGCAGCTCCACGAGCCAGGCGCCGTCGGGAAGCGGGGTGGAGAAGTGCACCGCCAGCGTGCCGCCTGCGGCACGCACCTGGGCGGCCAGCGTCGCGGTGTTGTTGATGACGAGCAGGTCGCCGGGCAGCAGCAGGCCCGGCAGGTCCCGGAACGCATGATGGCTGATCTCACCGCAGGCCCGGCGGCTGACCAGCAGCCGCACGCCGTCCCTGGGCAGGCCGCGCGCCTCCGGCGGCTCGCGTGCTTCCAGCTCGGCGGGCAGAGCGAAAGCGGGCAGGGCGGAAGCGGTGATCATGGCATCACCGTCCTGCGGGCAGCAGGTGCGCGGCGCGGTACCTGCCGCTGGGCAGGCGCCGGGTGACCAGGGCGGCGAACGCGGGCACCACCGATTCGGGCAGCGGCCGGTCGGAGATGTCCTCGCCGGGGAAGGCCTGCTGGTGCATGTCGGTGCGCAGGTCCCCCGGGTCGGCCCACCAGACCCGGATCGCGACCTCCTCCGCGGCCAGCACGTTCGACACCTGCTCCAGGGCGGCCTTGGCGGCGCCGTAGCCGCCCCAGCCCGCATACGCCTCCACCGCCGCGTCCGACGTGATGTTCAGCACCGCGCCGCCGCGGCTGCGCAGCATCGGCAGCAGCAGCTGGGTCAGCGCGACCGGCGCGATCACGTTGACCTCGAACGCGGCGCGCAGCCGGTCCAGCGGATAGTCCGCGAGCGCGGGCAGCGGGCTGGCGCCCAGCGTGCCCGCGTTGTTGACCAGCAGGTCCAGCCCGCCTGCCTGTTCGGCTGCCCGGCGCAGGTCCAGGCGATGGCCCGGGTCGGTGATGTCGCCGGGCACCGCGGTGACGCTGCCGCCCGCGGCGCGGATCTGCTGCGCCGCGGCGCGCAGCGCATCGCCGTCCCTGGCGTCGGTGATCAGGTCGTAGCCCTCGCGGGCCAGGCCGGCTGCCAGCGCGCGGCCGAGCCCGCGGGAGGCCCCGGTGACCATGGCAATCTTGGTATCCATGGCAGCCACGCTAGGGGTCGCCGCGCCCGCGCGCATCGGCCAGGCGGCCGGGACGGCCTGCGCCGATGGTCCTAGGACCGCCTGATGCGGCCACGCCGCCGCCCGGATAGCGTCGATGTCATGAGCGAAGGGCTCAGCGAGCTCTACCAGGTGAGCCAGGCGGTGCTGTCGGTCACCAGGCAGATGTCGGTCCGTGACGTGCTGCAGGTGATCGTGCGGTCCGCGCGGTCGCTGGTCGGCGCGCGGTACGCGGCGCTGGGCGTGCCCGACGAGGGCAACTCGTTCGCGGAGTTCGTGGTCGACGGGATGAGCCCGGCCGAGCAGGCCGCGATCGGCCCGCTGCCGCGCCGGCACGGCATGCTCGCGGTGCTGCTGAACGAGGGCAAGCCGGAACGGCTCGCCGACATCCGCGCCGACCCCAGGTTCGAGGGCTGGCCGGGCGCCCATCCGGACATGACGCATTTCCTCGGCGTCCCGGTGCGGGACGGCGACCGGGTGCTCGGCATCATCTTCGCGGCCAACAAGACCTCCGCGGCGGCGGCCGGGCGCGGGTTCACCGAACGGGACGAGGAGATGCTCTCCCTGTTCGCCGCGCACGCGGCGATCGCGCTGACCAACGCCAGGCTGTATGAGCGCAGCCGTGAGCTCTCGGTGCTGACCGAACGCGCCAGGCTGGCCAGGGACCTGCACGACGCGGTCACGCAGAAGCTGCTGGCGATCCGGGCGCATGCCCGCGCCGCAGCGGTGCTGGCCGGCAAGCAGCCCGCCGACCCGGACCGGGTGCGCGCCGAGATCGACGTGGTGGGGGAACTCGGCGCCGAAGCCCACGCCGAGCTACGCGCGGTCATCGACGGGCTGGCGCCGCCCGATCTGGCGGCCGCCGGGCTGGCCGAGTCCATCCGCAGGTATGCGGCACTGGCCGGGCGGGCGCACGGCATCCGGGTCACCGTCAGCGCGGACGGGCTGGCGGCCGGCGGCCGGGCCGCTGACGGGAAGCCGGCTCTCGGTCGGCGCGCGGAACTCGCGGTGTACCGGGTGGCGCAGGAGGCGCTGCACAACGCGCTGCGGCACTCCGGGGCCGGCCTGGTCCGGGTGTGCCTGACCCGGAGCGCGCGGCGGGTCGTCCTCGAGGTGGCCGACGACGGGCACGGGTTCGCCGGGGAGGCGCCGCCCGGCGGGCTCGGGCTGGCCTCGATGCGGGAGCGCGCGGCTGCGGTGGGGGGTGCGCTGGCGATACGCTCCGGCAGCACCGGGACGGTGGTGCGGCTGACCGTGCCCGTCGCGGGGAGGTGATCGGTGGCCCAGCCGATCCGCGTGCTGATCGTCGATGACCACCCGGTGGTCCGCCGGGGGCTGCGCGTGCTGCTCGAGGTGCAGGACGGGTTCGAGGTGGCCGGCGAGGCCGGCGATGGCCCCGCGGCGCTGGCGCTGGCGGCCGGGCGCTCGCCGGACGTGATCCTGCTCGATCTCAAGCTGCCCGGCATGGACGGCATCGCCGTGCTCGGCGAGCTTGCCGCGCGCGGCTGCGCGGCCCGCGTCCTGGTGCTCACCAGCATGACCGAGCCGGCGTCGGCCGGCGCGGCGCTGCGTTCGGGCGCGGCGGGGGTGCTGTACAAGGACGTGGACCCGGACGCGCTGGTCCGCGCGGTCCGCGCCGTGCATGACGGCCACCTGCTGCTCGCGCCGGAGGCGGCGGGCCCGCTGCTACGTTCGGCCAGCCGCGGCGTGCCGGGGCTGGACGCGCTGACTCCCCGGGAGCGGGAGGTGCTCGCGGAGATCGCCAGGGGCCGGTCAAACCGGGAGATCGCGCGTGCGCTCGGCGTCGCGGAGAAGACCGTGAAAACCCATGTGAGCTCGGTGCTGGCCAAGCTCGGCGTCCAGGACCGCACCCAGGCCGCCCTGGTCGCCGTGCGGCACGGCAATAGCTTACGGCGAGCAGTGCAGCGGGCTGGGGTTGAAGGGGGGGCTTCGCCCCCCATGGCTAAATCATGTGGGCATACACGATGATGTTGTCCAGGTAGTGACCGGTGGCCGCGTCGAACGGGCCGCCGCAGGTGACCAGGCGCAGCCCTGGGTAGTCGGCCGTGCCGTAGACGGCGGCGGTGGGGAAGGCTGTCTTCGCGGTCTTTTGCACCCCGTCCACGGCGAAGACCGCCACCTTGCCGTCCGCGAGGCTGACATAGACCCGGTCGCCGGCCCGCAGGTACTTCAGGTCGTAGAACACCGAGATGCCGGTGGTCGAGTCCACGTGGCCGAGGACCACCGCGTCGCCGCGCTGGCCCGGCGCCGGGCCGTAGGAGTACCAGCCGGTCAGGTTGTGGTCGTTCAGCGGCGGCACCTGGACCGTGCCGTCGGCGTTCTTGCCGACCTCCATGACCGGGGCGCTGACCCCGATGGCCGGGATGCGGATGTGCACAGGAACCGACCGTGCCAGCGCTCGGACCTGCGGGGCGTCAGGCTGCCTCGGCACCACGGTGCTCACCGATGCCGGGACCATGGTGGCCCCGGCATCGGCATGCATCCCGCCGCCCAGCGCGAACGCGGCCACGCCCACGCCGCCCGCGCAGCCCACCGCACCCGTGATGGCGGCCGCCAGGGCCC
>JAFAPY010000062.1 GCA_019246795.1 Streptosporangiaceae bacterium
ACTGAGCGGCCGCGCGGCGGCTTGCCCGACGCGCGCGCTCCAGGCAGCACTGAGCGGCCGCGCGGCGGCTTGCCCGACGCGCGCGCTCCAGGAAACACTGAGCGGCCGCGCGGCGGCTTGCCCGACGCGCGCGCTCCAGGAAACACTGAGCGGCCGCGCGGCGGCCCGCCCGACGCGCGCGCTCCAGCAGGCACTGAGCGGGCGCGCCGGGGTTCGTCGTTCGGCGCGGTCGCGGGCTCCTACGCCCAGCACCGGCCTGATTACGCGGAGGCAGCGGTCCGCTGGGCGCTGGCGCCCGTGACATCCCGGAGGCCGCTGCGGGTGGTCGACCTGGGCGCGGGAACCGGCAAGCTGACCGCCATCCTTGTCCGTGTCGGCGCCGACGTGACCGCCGTCGAACCGGACCCCGACATGCTCGCCGAGCTCCGCCGCGGGCTGCCGGCGGTTCGGTCGCTGCACGGCAGCGCCGAGGACATCCCCCTTCCTCACCATAGCGCCGACGCGGTGCTGGCCGGCCAGGCCATGCACTGGTTCGACCTGGACCGCGCGGTGCCGGAGATCGCGCGGGTGCTGGCTCCGGGCGGCGTGGTGGCCGGGCTGTGGAACGTGGACGACGACCGGGTCGGCTGGGTCGCCGAGCTCGCCGAGATCACCGGGAAGAGCGCCGACATCACGCTGAACGCCTGGCGCGACCGCCTCGGCCGGGGCCGCCGGGAAGGCCTGGTGACCGCGGGTGCCGGGCTGTTCGGCACCGTCGAGACCCGTGAGTTCCGGCACGGGCAGCGGCGGACCGCCGATTCTCTGCTGGCAACCATCGCGACTCACTCGGCCGTGCTTGTCATGGACGAGCAGGAACGAGCAGGCCTGCTGGTACGGGCCCGTGACTTCCTGCACAGCCGCCCGGAGACATCCGGCGGGGAATTCGTCCTGCCGATGTTCACGGTGGTGTTGCGGGCCCTGCCTGCGCCCCGCGGTGACGGTACCCGGTCGTAGGATTCCCGCGTGGACGTGCCGGGCACCAGCGACGCCGCTGCGCAGATCCTGCACCGCGTGTTCGGGTACGACTCCTTCCGCGGGCAGCAGCGGGAGATCGTCGAGCACGTCTGCGCGGGCGGGGATGTGGTGGCCCTGATGCCGACCGGCAGCGGCAAGTCGCTGTGCTACCAGATCCCCGCGCTGGTCAGGAACGGCACCGGGGTGGTCATCTCCCCGCTGATCGCGCTGATGCACGACCAGGTCACCGCCCTGCGGGCCTGCGGGGTGCGGGCCGGATTCCTCAACTCGACCCAGGACCCCGACGAGCGGCGCACGGTCGAGTACGACTTCCTCGACGGCCGGCTGGACCTGCTGTACCTGGCACCGGAACGGCTGCGCACCGAGCCGGCGCTGCGGCTGCTGGACCGGGGCACCGTCGCGCTGTTCGCCATCGACGAGGCGCACTGCGTGGCCCACTGGGGCCACGACTTCCGGCCCGACTATCTCGCGCTCTCGGTGCTGCACGAGCGCTGGCCGACGGTGCCGCGGATCGCGGTGACCGCGACCGCGACCAGGCAGACGCTCGCCGAGATCGATTCCCGGCTGGGGCTGCGCGAGGCCAGGCACTTCGTGGCGAGCTTCGACCGGCCCAACATCAGCTACCGGATCGAGCCCAAGAAGGAGCCACGGCGGCAGCTGCTGTCGCTGCTGCGCGGCGAGCATCGCGGGCACGCGGGCATCGTGTACTGCCTGACCCGGGCCTCGGCGGAGAAGACCGCCGCGTTCCTCGCGGCCCAGGGGTTCGTGGCGCTCCCGTACCACGCCGGGCTCGACGCGGGGACCCGCGCGCTGCACCAGGCGCGGTTCGGCCGGGAGGACGGCTTGATCGTGGTGGCCACGATCGCGTTCGGCATGGGGATCGACAAGCCAGACGTCCGGTTCGTCGCGCACCTGGACCTGCCCAGGTCGGTGGAGGGGTACTACCAGGAAACCGGCCGTGCCGGGCGTGATGGCGAGCCTGCCACCGCGTGGCTGGCCTACGGGCTGGCGGACGTGGTGGCCCAGCGCCGTCTAATCGACGAATCGGACGGCGACCTCGCGCACCGGCGACGGCTCGCGGTGCACCTGGACGCCATGCTCGCCTTGTGCGAGACGGCAGGCTGCCGGCGCGCGCAGCTGCTGGCGTACTTCGGCGAGGTGTATCCGCATCCGTGCGGGAACTGCGATACGTGCCTCGCGCCGCCCGCGGTATGGGACGGCACGGTAGCGGCACAGAAACTGCTGTCCACCGTGGTACGGCTGGAGCGGCTGCGGGGACCTTCCTTCGGCGCCGGGCAGGTCATCGACATCCTGCTCGGCAGGAAGACGCCGCGGGTGCTGTCCTACCGACACGACGCGCTGCCGGTGTTCGGCATCGGCGGCGAGCTGCGCGAGGCAGAGTGGCGCGGCGTCGCCCGGCAGCTGCTGGCCGCCGGGCTGCTCGCGGTCAGCGGCGACCACGGCACGCTGGTGCTGACCGAGGCGAGCGCCCAGGTGCTGCGCGGCCAGCGGCAGGTGATGCTCCGGCGGGACGTACCGGTCGCGGCTGCCGCGGCGCGAGCCGGGCGCCCAGCGGCTGCGGCACGGGACGGGCGCCCGACGGCTGCGGCACGGGACGGAAAGCCGGCGACGCCGCCACCGGGCGAGCTGCCGCCGGACGCCGGGCCGGTGTTCGAGCGGCTGCGTACCTGGCGGGCGGCGGCCGCCAAGGAGCAGGGCGTGCCCGCGTACGTGATCTTCCACGACGCGGCCCTGCGCCAGATCGCCGCGTCTCCCCCGGCCACGCTGACCGACCTGGCGCAGGTCAACGGCGTCGGCGAGACCAAGCTGGCCCGGTACGGCCAGCAGATCCTCGACATCCTCGCGCAGGACGGGACATAACGCCGGCCGGGCGATTGAGGCGGCCGGCGAAGCCGACCGGCCATGTGAAGGTCCGCACCCCGTGGGGATCCGACGCACCGGAGCTGCTGCGGATCGAGGTGGCAGGCAAGGTCGGCAGCGGCCACCTGATCGTCCGTCCGCCGCGCCGGAGGTTCTGGCAGTGGCTGACGGGCAAGAGGCCGTACCTGGCTGCGTGAGGAACGGGGCGCTACCGGATCGCCGAGACGTACCAGGACGGGAAATCGACGAGCGAGTCGAGCACCACCTCGGCGCCGGCGCCGAGCAGGTCCGCGCGGGTGAACGAGCCGGTGGGCACGCCGATCGCGCGGGCACCCGCCGCGACCGCGGCGGCCATGTCCGGCGGGCTGTCCCCGACGTAGGCAGCCGCCTTGAGCCTGCGCAGCACCGCCGCCTTCTCCGGCCCGTGCACGTGGCTGAAGATGTCGTCGCCGGACAGCCCGGCCGCGTGCAAGCTCGCCTGCACCGAGACGGGATGCTTGGCCGTGATGATCACGACCCGGCCGCCGGCCGCCCGGACCGCCGCCAGCGCCTCCCCGGCGCCCGGCAGGGCGGCGGTCAGCGGC
>JAFAPY010000155.1 GCA_019246795.1 Streptosporangiaceae bacterium
GATCTCCCCGTGCCTGTCGAGCAGATGGTAGAGAAAGGGCGCGGATCGGTGCAAGGGAAGGTGGAGCGCTTTTCCCTGCCGGACGGCGAGGAGGCGGTGATCCACGAGCTGCGCGCCCCACTAGGCGCGGGGGCGGAGGCGTTGTCCACCTTCTGGGGCCATTGGGTCGCCGATCGCGCCACGAGCCGCTATGCCCACGACACCGAGGTGCGGCTGTCGGCGCGCGAAGATATCGGGGACCGCTGGTACGTGGCGACAACGATCGAGGGGATCGTCTGCGCCCTGGAGCTCTCGCGTTCCAACCGCATCCCGCACCTCGGCTCGCTGCACCACATCTTTACGGCGCCGAGCCGGCGCGAGCAGGGGCTGGCGCGGCACGTGCTTGAGGTGGCGCTCGACCGCTTCGCCAGCGATGGGGGCCAGGCGGTGGTCGCCCTGACCGTCCGCGACACCCCTGCCTACAAGCTGCTGTGCAGCTTCGGCTTTGAAGAGTACCAGGCGATGCCCGAGCCGGCGGGCGGCGCCACGATGCGGCTTGTCTTTGGCGATAGCGCCGCGTTCGACCGGCGCTACTACGGCGGGGCCGGCGTCGAGGCGCTGGCGCGGCGCCCGCTCCGGCGCTCGGACAAGGCGGCGCTGCTGCACCTGCTGAGCTGCCCGCTCCCCCACCTGATCCGCTCGTGCGGCCTGCACCTGTACGGCGCGGACGGCCAGGAGGACGCCGTGCTGCTGCTGCTGGACACCCTGGAGCAGGGGCGCGGCACCTCGGTGCTGGGCGTGGCGGCGGCGGGCACGCCGTCGGCGTTGGGCACGGTGCTGCCGGCGGACCTCCCGACCGGTCCGACACCCTACCGCGAGCATGTGCGGCTGCTGGATCTGTTCGCTCACCCCGGCCACGAGGCGGCGCTGACGCCCGTCCTGGAGGCGCTGCTGGTGCGGGCGGACGTGCTGCCAGGGGTGAGGCAGTTGCTCAGCGTGGCGGACGAGGGGAACACCGCGGTGCGGGCCGCACTGGAGGAGGCGGGGTTCGAGCAGGCGGGGCTGCTGCACGACTTCGTGCGGCTGGGCGAGGATCGGGCCAATGCGATCTTCTATGAGCTGTCTCGTGCCGAGCCGGCGACGCCCGAGCCCGCGGAGGCCGTCGAGACGCCGGGACAGGGCACGTTGATCGTGCCGTGAACGGTTGGGGAGCGCGACGGACGGATGTATCTCTCGATCGCGACCGCCGCCTGACACTGAAGTGTCGGTGACGATGGGTTCCTATGAAAATGTGCCCGGTGGGGTAGATTAGGCGGCTGGGGCGGCCTCCACGGTGACGGTGTAGCCGAGCTTTTCGAGCTGGCGGATGTGGGCGCGGGCCTTGCGCTGCGGGTCCGCCGGGTGGTAGTAGTCGGCCCCCGCCTCGCGGTAGGGCTCCCCCGTCCGCAGGACCGCGTGGATGACCAGCAGCAGGTTGTGCATCACCGCCACGACGGCCTTGGCCGCGCCCCGCCGCCGCGCGAGGCGCCGGAAGCGCGCCCCGAAGGAACTGCCGCTGGTGCGGATGGCCGCCCAGGCGATCTCCCCCAGCAGGCCGCGCAGCCAGGTGTTCCCCCGCCGCGTCGCCCCGCTCAGCCGCTTGCCCCCGCTCTGCTTGTTGCCGGGGCAGACCCCCGCCCAGCTGGCCAGGTGCCCCCCGGAGGGGAAGCGGCCCATGTCCGTGCCCAGCTCAGCGATCAGCCCCGCCGCCGCGGTCTGGCTCACCCCGGGAATGCTCCGCAGCAGCGCCACCTCCCGCGCGAAAGGGGCCAGCGCACCCGCCACCTCCGCGTCCAGCGCCGCGATGGACCCCTCCAGGAAGCTGATGTGGGCCGGGATGGCCCCCAGCACCACCCGGTGGTGCGGCCGCACGCGCCCCTCCAGCGCCCGGCGCAGCGCCTCCAGCTTGCCCCGCAGGCTGCCCCGCGCCAGGTCGGCCAGCGCCTCGGGGTCCTCCTCCCCGGCCACCAGGGCCTCCACCATCGCCCGCCCGCTCGCCCCCAGCACGTCACTCGCCACGCTGGCCAGCTTGATGTTGGCGCTCTCCAGCGTCTTCTGCAGCCGGTTGGCCTCCTGCGTCCGCTGCTGCACCAGGCTCTTGCGGTAGCGCGTCAGCTCCCGCAGCTGCCGGATCGCCGCCGGCGGGATGAAGCTGCCCCGCAGCAGGCCGTGCCGCAGCAGGTCCGCCAGCCATTCGCTGTCCTTCACATCGGTCTTGCGCCCGGGCACCTGCTTGCTGTGCTGGGGGTTGACCAGCAGCAGCGCCAGCCCCGCCTCCTCCAGGAGGTTGTACACCGGCCACCAGTAGCTCCCCGTGCTCTCCAGCGCCACCTGCTCGACCCCCTGCTCCCGCAGCCACGCCCCCAGCGCCTGCAGGTCGGCCGTCATCGTCGCGAACGTCCGCACCTGCTTGGCCGCCCGGCCGTCCGGCTGCGTCACCAGCACGCAGGCCACCACCGTCTTCTTGTGCACATCCAGCCCCGCACACCGCCCGTACACCACCTGCATCGCCCGCCTCCTCCAGCGCGCTCCCGTCCCAGACCGGCGCGGGGTGCCGAGGATCCACAAATTTCCTATGCGTGCTCGCCCGCGCCTGCGGGCGGCAACACTCCTCTGCTTCTGGCCACACCCAGGATCAACTTCGTTCCCACGCTTCGCAGCAGCAGTACCCATTGCGACCTTGGTGCGCCGGTCCCTCTCCACTCTACCCCTTTTTCATCCCGCTCTCTGGCCGGCACGGCCATAGGACTTCGTTCGTGCAATAACATTGCTGAATAGGGCATCGCGCTCCGAGCCGTCAGGGAGCGGCCAGCAGACAATGGCTTCGTTCGTGCGAAAACGGGCATAGACTCTCCTGGTGTCATCTCCAACAGCGAACACGGATAGCGCGGCGGGACCCGGCGGGCGGCGATGGGTTCGATCGCGAAATAACGGCGCGAGCGTGGTGGCTTCGAATGGGTTCGTTTGCACAGAGCGCGTTGGAGCGGTGGGGCCCAACGCCATGAACATCTGATATGATACTCTGCGGCGGCGCCGAGCAAGCGGAAACGCCCAGGCAGCCCAGCCGGCTGATCTGTGACAGGGCCGGGAACCAGGCCACGGCAGTGGTACAGCCGCGGCCAGGAGAGAGGCACGCAAGCGCCGTAGCGCCGGAGGCCCGCCGCCAGTGAACGGCATGGTGAGAAAA
>JAFAPY010000167.1 GCA_019246795.1 Streptosporangiaceae bacterium
ACCGGTTACAGCCTGTACGTCACCCAGGCATTTGCCAGGACCGTCAACCCGGATGCCGTGCTTGTTCCCTGGTATCTCGTCCGGCTCCGCGGCGGCGCAGCCGACGTTCCCCGGTTCCAGGCCCAGGCGCGCGCGCTGGGCGTCCCATATGCGGCAGACGTGGACACCGCGGCCGACGCGATCCAGGCCTCGATCCGCCCCCAGGTAACCGGGTGGTGGATCCTGGCAGGACTGGCCGCGCTGGCCGGGATCGTCGTGATCGCCTCGGCGCTGGCCCGTCAGGCCGCCGTCGAGGCCGAATCGTATGCCACGCTGAGCGCCCTGGGTGTCACCCGGCCCCAGCGGGTGGCTCTGGGCATGGCGACCACGCTTATCGTGGCGGTCGGCGGCGCGATCGCAGGGGTGGCGCTGGCCTTCGCGCTGTCGCCGCTCACCCCGGTCGGCGAGGCGAGGCTGGCCGATCCGTCCGCCGGCTTCGCGTTCGACGTGTTCGTCCTGCTGCCGGGCGCGGCGGCCGCGGTGGCCGTGGTCCTTGCCCTGGGCCTCTGGCCGGCCATCGGCACCGCCCGGGTCCGGCAGCCGGAAACGACGCTCCCGGCGCGCGCATCGCGGATCGTGGCGCTGCTGGCCCGCGCCGGCGCCCCGCCCAGCATGCTGATCGGAGCCCGGCGCGCCGTGGAGCGGGGCCACGGGCGCACGGCCGTGCCGGTCGGCCCGGCCCTGCTCGGGTCGGTCCTTGCCGTGACGGCGTTGTGCGCGACCGCGGTTTTCGGTGCCAGTCTCGGCCACCTGATCGGCACGCCCGCGCTGTACGGGCAGCCGTTCGACCTGTGGCTCACCCCGGGCAGTCCGGCACAGTTCGCCCAGCTGACGGCCGACACCGAACACGACAGCGCCATCTCCGATATCTCCATCGGCGGCAGCGTTGCCGTGAGCATCGACGGCAGGATCGTCCAGGCCTCCGCCGGACGGAGCCTGCGCGGCCCGGTGCTCGTCACGGCGGTCAACGGCCACCTTCCCGCCGCCGACGACCAGGTCGCCATGGGCGCGGCCACCCTGCGCCAGCTCGGAGCGCACGTCGGATCACTGATCCGGGTGACGGCACCGCGGCCGCAGGGGCCGCCCCGCACCGCCTGGTATCAGGTGACCGGGACGATCGTGTTCCCGCCCGACTTCGGCACCGGGGGCCTGGGCGCCGGGGCGGTGTTCACCCTCGACGGGCTGCTGAGCCCCCAGTGCGCGCGGGATCCGGCGCAGCAGGCCTGCCAGCTGCGCGCCGTCGCCAGCGCGGGCGGCGACATCCTGGTGCGCGCCGTGCCCGGGCCACGCGGGCAGGCCGCCCTGTCCCGGCTGGCCCGGGCCTACCCGGGCGAGGTCAACTATCCCGTCCCGCCCACCAACCTGGTCAACTTCGGCCAGGCGGTGAACTTCCCGGCCCTGTTCGGCCTGGCCGTCACCGTGTTCGGCGTTGCGACCCTGATGCACGTCCTGGCCGTCAGCGTGGCCCGGCGCCGCCGGGAGGCCGGGCTGCTTAAGGCGCTCGGGTTCGTCCGCCGGCAGGTGGCCTCGGCCGTGTCCTGGCAGACCACGATCATCGCCGCCGCCGGGATCCTGGTCGGGGTGCCCGCCGGGGTCGCCGGCGGGCGGCTGGCCTGGCGGGCCTTCGCCGACGGCCTCGGCGTGCTGCCGGTACCGATCATGGCCGCCTGGGTGATCGCGGCGGTGGCGGCCGGGACCCTGCTGGCCGCCAACACGCTGGCGCTCGGGCCCGCGCTGGCCGCCGCACGCGCGCACCCGGCCGCGCTGCTGCGGGCCGAATGAGACCCGGTGGTGGCAGCACGACCGGAACTGGCCAGCTACCATCCTGGCGCCCCAGGGCTGGGGGCGCGACGATGCCGGTACATGGGGACGACAGGAAGAGGAGGGGGCCGACCAGCCGGAAGGTAGGCCGGAACAGGACCATGACGATGACCATCAGTCACCTGGCCAGTACGGCCGGGGTCCTCTCGCCGCCGCGGCAGAGGCCCCGTGACGCACGTTTATTCTTGTCGGGCGTTCGGGAAATGCTTGCTGGCAGAGATCGCCTCGCGAGCGCACACTGCGCCACTCGTGCTCCTCGTCCTAGCCGAGGACAAGGAGCGACTTGCGCGCCCGGCGATCGGGCTCACCCTCTACTGGAACGTGAGGGCGAGCTGCACCAGCTGGAGCTTGCCTTGGACGACGCTGCGCTTGGTCATGGCAGGCTGATTGTTCTCTACGGGACGGCGGGCATCGGGCGATCGAGCCTGCTGGAGACAGCGTTGCAGCTGGCATCATCGCGTAACTTCGACAGCTTCCGCGCGCGCGGCAGCGAATGGGAGCGCGCCTATGCATTCGGCGTGGCACGGCAGCTGCTCGAGGCGCACATCGCCGAGCTGCAGGACGATCAAGTGCGGTCGCTGTTCGACGGAGCTGCCGCGGCCGCGCTTCCGGCCCTGGGGCTGGCCGCAGGCCAGCACGGCGCTGACCGCAGCGGGTTTGATCAGATTTATGGCCTGCACCTGGTCGTCTCACGCCTGGCCGCGAACCGGCAGCTCATCATCGCCGTCGATGACGTTCACTGGTGCGACCGCCCCTCGCTCGACTTCCTGTGCTTTCTCGGGCAGCGGGCCAGGCAGCTCCCGCTCGTGGTTGCGCTGTCGTGGCGGCGCGGGGAGCCGGGGGCGCATGCCGGGCGGCTTCAGGCGCTCGCAGGCGAACGCGACACGCTATTCCTCACGCCACAGCCGCTGAGCGCGGAGGCGGTGCGGGGTCTGATGGCTCGGGAACTGGGCACCGACCCCGACGAGGACGCGGTGAAGCTGGTGCTGGCCCGGACGGGCGGTGCCCCGTTCCTGGTGACCGAGCTCGTGGCCGCCCTCCGCCGGAAGCGTATCGCGCCCCCAGCCGCCGCTGCGGAAACGATCGCCACCCTGACGCCCGAGCGGGTCCGCCGCGACGTTGCCGCCCGGCTCGGCCGCCAGCCGGAACCCGTACGGCGGCTGGCGCATGCGTTTGCCGTGCTCGGCGACGGATGCTCGCTCGGGCAGGCCGCGCAGTTGGCCAAGGTCAGCCCCGAGAAGGCGCCGCAGCTCGCGGACGCCCTGATCCGCGCCGGATTCCTCAGGCTGGACCGGACGCTGTCGTTTGTGCACCCTGTGGTGCGCGACGCGACGTATGAGACGCTCAGCCCGGTCGAGCGGGCGGGGCTGCATTCCGCCGCTGCCGCGCTGATGACCGAGGCGGGCGGCGATGTGGACATCCGGCGGGTTGCCGGACATCTGCTCCGGACCGGACCCAGCGGGGATCCGCGATTCGGCCGGCTGCTGCGCGAAGCCGGGCTTTCGGCGATATGCGACGGCGCACTGCCGCTGGCGCGCCGGTGCTTGCAGCGTGCCCTTGAAGAACCTGACGACGGGGCGAAGGGCGAGACGCTGGCGCTGCTTGGCGCGCTGGACCTGCGCGTTGGGGAACTCCAGGCGGCCGAGCAGCACCTGCGGCAGGCCCTGCCGCTGGCCAGATCGGAAGCAGACCGGCTCTCGACAGCAACCGCGTGCGCTGAGGCTGTGGCGGCCGCTCGTGGGTGCGCGCCGGCAATCGAGTTGCTGCACGGCGAGCTCGGCCGCTGCTCACGACGCAATTCCGGTTCGGGCCTGAGCCTGCAAGCCACCATCGCAAGCTTGCGGCTCTGCCACCACGTCGAGCAGCCCGGGCTCGCCGCCGAACCGCTGGACTGCTTCGGGGACGGGACCGCCGCTGAGCGCACGATGGTCACTGTGCAAGCGTCGCTCGCTGCGCTGCACGGGACTGCCGCTGCTCACCGGGTTATTGAGGTCTGCAGCCGGGCGGTTTCCGATGATCAATCGCACGAGCAGGCCAGCTGGGCAGCGGTGCCCTACTACTTGGCCTGCCGGGCTGCACTGCTCGCGGAGGGCATCGAGCTTGTGGAGGAAGCGCTTCCTGTCCAGGCGAAAGAGCCCTTCGCGGACACGGTCGCCGATCACGATCTCGCCGCCCTCGCACTCCGCTGCCAACTGCGCCTGTGCCGCGGTGATCTTCGGGATGCCGGGGCTGACGCGGCAGCCACGGTCAGCCTTATCGAGACGCTGCCGCCGACGGCGCTGCGACGACGGATGTGTGAGGATGCCATGGCCGTCCGCGTCGTCGTCGAGCTGCACCGGGGCAGCGCCCGCGTTGCGCGGCAGCGGCTCTCCGAGCTGACCACATGCGGCGAAGGCAGGCGCCGCCACCCCGCGGTGCTGCCGCTGGCGATCATGCTGGGGCTTCTCGAGGGTCGTGCGGAGGAAGCGATCAGTGACAGCCTCGAGGCCGGGGTATGCCAGGCGCCAACCGGCATCGCGGCACCGGGTGTGTCTTGGCGCCCAGCGCTTGCGCTTGCCTACCAGAGCACAGGCAAGTACCGCGACGCGATGATCCTGGCCGCCAAGCACCTGGAGGCCGCGCGCGCATGGGGGGCCCCGGCACATCTCGCTCGTGCGCTGCTGACTCAGGCAGCGATCTCATCGGTGCCTTCACGACGCGGGCTCATCGAACAGGCGTTGGAGCTGCTCGACGGCACGCGGGCGGAACTCGAGCGCGCGCAGGCGCGCATCGAGCTCGGCGCGGCCCTCCGGCGGGAACGCCGGCGTAGGGAGGCACGGGAGGAGCTCATCAAGGGTGCCGACCTCGCTCACCACTGCGGTGCCATCGCACTGGTCGAACGGGCGCATTCGGAGCTTGTCGCGGCCGGAGCGCGGCCCCGTCGCAGGGCGTTCAGCGGGCTGGAGTCGCTGACACCGAGCGAGCGGCGGGTCGCGGAACTTGCCGCGAGCGAGATGACAACCCGGCAGATCGCGAACGTCTTGACAGTCAGCATGAAGACGGTCGCAGGTCAGCTCAGCGCCGTGTACCGCAAGCTCGACGTGCACGACCGCAGGGCGCTGGCAACCGT
>JAFAPY010000170.1 GCA_019246795.1 Streptosporangiaceae bacterium
GTCAGCAACTCCCTGGCCTGGGTTTGGGCCTTGGTCAGCAGGGCGGTGACTTCGCGGTCGATCAGCCACTGGGTCTGCTCAGAGTAGGCACGCGAAGCCGCGAGGCCGGGGTAGGGCCGGGCGGACGTCCCGACGTAGCTGACCGGGCCGATTGCCTGGCTGAGGCCGAACTCGCGGATCATCTGGGTGGCCAGAGCGGTCGCGGAGGCCAGGTCGTCGGCGGCACCGGTTGATGCCTCGCCGCGGACCAGGAGTTCGGCGGCCCGCCCGGCCAGCCGCACGGCCAGGCTGTCGGCCAGGTGGCGTTCCCCGTACAGCCGCCGGTCATCGGCCGGAAGCTGCTCGGTCAGGCCCAGGGCCTGCCCGGCGCCCAGGACGGTGACCCGGCTGACCGGGTCGGCGTGCGGGGACAGGACCGCGACCAGGGCGTGCCCGGCCTCATGGACCGCGACCGTGGCCAGTTCGTCGAGGGTCAGCGTGACGCTGCGGTCCCGGGTGCCGAGCACCACGCGGTCCCGGGCGGCAGCGAAGTCGGCTGCGGTGAGCCCGATACGGCCGCCCCGGACCGCGCCCAGCGCCGCCTCGTTGACCAGGTTGGCCAGGTCCGCGCCGGAAAAGCCGGGTGTGGCCGCGGCGACCTGGCCGAGGTCCACGTCCGGCTGCAGGTTCTTGCCGCGGGCGTGGGCAGTCAGGATGGCCTGCCGCTCGGCCCGGCTGGGCAGCGGGACGATGACCTCGCGGTCGAACCGGCCCGGGCGGCGCAGGGCCAGGTCGAGCGCGTCCGGTTGGTGGCGGCCAGCACCACCACGCCGCCTGACTGCTCGAATCCGTCCATCTCGGCGAGAAGCTGGTTGAGGGTCTGCTCCCGCTCGTCGCTGCCGGCCAGGCTGCCGGCGTCCCGGCGGGCGCCGAGGGCATCGATCTCGTCGATGAAGACGATGGCCGGCGCGCGGGTGCGGGCCTGCTCGAACAGGTCCCGGACCCTGGCTGCACCCACGCCCACGAACATCTCGACGAAGCTCGAACCCGAGACCGGCAGGAACGGGACGTGGGCCTCGCCCGCCACCGCCCGGGCGAGCAGGGTCTTGCCGGTGCCAGGCGGCCCGGCCATCAGCACGCCGCGCGGGCCGCGCGCCCCGGCCGCCCGGTATCGGCCGGGATCGCGCAGGTAGTCGACGACCTCTCCGATCTCGGTCTTCGCCGCGGCATAGCCGGCCACGTCAGCGAACCGGGTGGCCGGCCGCTCGTCGTCGATGACCCGCGCCTTCGCCCTCGTCAGGGCGCTCGCCCCGGTCAGCCCGCTCAGGCTGGAGGCCTGCCCGCGGACGCCGCGGACCGCGACATACATCAGGCCACCGAGTACCACCAGCAGCAGCCCGATAAGAACCGGCAGCGTCGAGGACGGCGTGGCAGCAGTGGCGCTGATCTGGACATGGTGGACGGCCAGCCGCCCGGCCAGGGTGCGGTCATCGAGCGCAACCGGGATGGTGGTCGTGAATGCCTGGCCGGTAGCCAGGCTGCCGGCCACCTGCCCGGCCGGGCCGATGGTCACGGCGCGGACCGCGCCCGCGCCGACGTCGGCCAGGAACTGGGAGTAGCTCAGCGCCATGCCCGGCGGCGCGCCCGGCGTCAGGGCCACGAATGTCACGATGCTGGCCATGGCGGCCAGCGGCAGCAGCCAGTGCCGCCACCGGACCGAGGTTGCCTGGTCACGCGGGGCAGGCGGGGGCATGCGCATGACGGTCTCCTTTCCGGCTCCGCCGACAAGCCGGTACGGCGGGTGAGGTGGCGGACGATCAGCTGGGCTGGCTGTACTCGGGTGCGCGTGATCGGGGCGGGTGCGGCACGGGACCCCCGGCCTCGTCGGCCATACGGCGGACCCGGACCCGCGCCCGCAAAGTCCACCCCACCGCGAGCAGGATGATCAGCGTCTCCACGCTGAGTGCGGCGATGCCCAACGGGCAGCGCCAGTTGCCGACATCGCCGTGATCGCCCAGGAATCCCCCGGACAGCGCCCGGGTCAGCACATAGCCGCCCATGGCGGCGGCGGCCAGGCTGCCTGCCGCGGCCCAGACCAGCCAGTGGGGGCGGACGATCATCGCCGCGCCGACCGGGATCGCGGCGATGATGATGCCGAAATATCCGATGCCGACGAGGGGAGTCGGGCCAAGGGTGCCCGGAAGGTCGACGACGTGAATCACCGCCAGCGCGGCGAGCGCCAGCACGGCTACGGCACGCGCGATCAGATCCGCATCCTGTGCCGCCTTCGATCGGCCAGGGTCAGCAAGCATCAGAATCCTCCCAGTCGTGGGACCGTGCCCCCGCGGCTTCGGCGCAGTGTCAGGCAGCGGTAATTGTCGTTTCAATTACTAAGACGCATAGGAGAATCGGCGGGTTCAGTAGGCCAGGGAGGTCGCGGTGCGACGTGCATCACACCGGAACGCGGCACGCGGGCGACCCGCAGCCAAGCGCGACGGCCGTGCCGGCTGGAGGACGATGGTGCTCAGCCGCTCACCTCTCCGGTTCGAGGCACTGCGCATGTCATGGCGACGTGCCGGTCAGCGCCCGGGATCTGCTCGTCACCAGGGTCGGCGACGCCTGCTGCGGCGACGCCCGCTGCGGCGAGGCCCGCTGAGGCGCTAGTCGTGGGCTGTATGGGTGTGCAGGACTTGGTCGATGGCCGTGATGATCACCTGGGCCGACCCGTCGACCGCTCTGGCCACCGGGCTGGACGGGTTGCTGAGCTGGCTGGCGATCTGTGCGGCGGAAAGGCCGGCGATCACCTGGGGGTCGTACTGCGCGCCGGCCAGGACGTAGTGATTCCCGATGTCGAGGAAGGGGACGGCTCCGGACTGGTCGACGCTGTTGACATAGGGCGGCACGTCATAGCGGTTGAGGAGCTCGGCGTCCAGCGGGGTCTGGGCCTGCAGGGGATGGCCGGCGTTATCGGTCAGCTCGGTGGTGCGCAGCGTCAGTTCCGCGCTGCGGTAGCGTGCCGCGCGGAACGACAGCGTGGCGGTGTTCGGGTAAATATCGCTGGCCGAGGACCTGGTGATGCCGAGCTGGCTCCAGGTGCCGAAGTGTGACAGGGCGACGGTCACAGACCAGCGCTCGGCCGCGCAGAACGGGCAGGACTCCTCGCTGACGAAGACGACCGCCAGCTTGCCCCCGATGGTCAGCGGGGGACCGGACGCCTGCACCTTCTGCAGCGGAGTAGCGACCTGGCCAGGGCTTACTCTGTTGAGCACGGCGTCAGGCACCGTCGTGACCTGCCGGACCAGGTCGGCAGGCGCGCTTGATTCGCTGGCGGTCTGGTGGGCAGGGGTTGAGGTCAGCCTGACCGCGACCAGCGTCACGACTACGGCTAGCACCGCGGCGACCGCCCCGAACGCGCCCAGAAGCCGCCGGCGTGCCTCAGCGCGCTTCATCGCGGCCCGTTCGGCGGCGATCCGCTCGCGGGCCCGCTGTCTGGCCGGCGGATTCTGCGGTCGTACTGCTGACTTCCCCCCGGTGGGGCGGTGCCCGTTACCGGCCACTGTTCTCCTCTCCTCGGCTGTCCGGCCCCTGATGGTCTAGCCGGGCCGGAGTGGTGCCATACTGAAATACTAAGATAAATAGTAGATATGGCTGGTTCGGTCGGCGCGGCGGCCGAGCGCGATATGCATCACACCTGCCAAGCCGCGGCGGGCGCGCTGATGGCGATCACCGCCAAGCTGGGTCAGCGGCGATGAAAACGCTGCGCGTCCACGTCGGCCTAGCGGCCTCGGGCGCCCTGCCCGGGCAGCGGTACCCGGGCATCGCCGCGCACCTGCACGCGTGCGGATCGTGCGACGAGGACTTCGAGGCCCTGCGGGCCGCGGTGCGCGACGCGCAGGACTGGCCGCCTCACCGGCGATCGGCGCCCCGCGACGTCGCATCGTGATCATTCCGGCCGCACCACGTAAGACTCCGGCTGCTCCCGGACGCCAACGGTTGACCAGACTTCGGCGGCGCTGACGCCGCCGACCAGACCCGGCTTGGCCGGAGGAAAGAGCAGCAGATGAAGTCCGTGTCACATCGGCTGGAGCGGACGGCCGTCCGCGCCCAGGACGCCGGACGAGGAGCAAGGCACATCCTGAAACGCGGCAGGCCGGGCGCGCTGATCCTGGGCCTGGCGGCGGCCGCGGCGGTGGCGGTGCCCGCGGCCGCCTCCGCCTCCGCCGATACATCCCCGGTGGTCGGGCACGTCTACGTCAACGACAACACAACCGGAACCAACACGATCGGGGCGTTTAACCGGCACGCGGACGGCACGCTGAGCCCCGAGGCCGGGTCCCCGTTCCCGGCGGGCGGCGCCGGGAACGGCTCGGGTCTGTCCTCGCAGGGCGCGATCCAGACCACGCCAGATGGCCGGTTCCTGATCGCGGTGGACGCGGGCAGCAACCAGATCTCCGTGCTGCGGGTCCACTTCGACGGTTCCCTCAGCCTGGTCAGCACCGTCGGCTCCGCGGCACGCTGCCCGACAGCGTTGCCGTGCACGGCAACCTGGTCTACGTGGCCAACTCCGGTGCCGGCGATGCCAACTACACCGGCTTCCGGCTCGGCTTCTTCGGCCAGCTATTCCCGATCCCGGGGTCGACCGTCACGCTGGCCGCCAACGCCGCGCCCGGCGACGTGCTGTTTGACGGCACCGGCACCAAGCTGGTCGGCACCGAGGTGGGCACATCCGTGATCGACAGCTTCACCGTCGGCTTCGGCGGGCGGCTGACCGCCGCCCCGGGATCACCGTTCAAGGCCCAGGGCTTGGGCCCGTTCGGCAGCGAGTTCCGGCCGACCGACCCCGACCAGCTGTTCGTGTCCAACGCGCACAACGTCGGCGCCGGCACCGGCACCATCTCGGCGTTCACCGACTCCTTTAACGGCACGCTGACCCCGGTCGCGGGCTCCCCGTTCGCCGATGACCAGACCGCCCCTTGCTGGGTGGAGATCACCCACGACGGCCGGTTCCTGTTCACCGTGAACACCGGGTCCGGGGAGATCTCCCGCTACCAGATCGCTCCCGGCGGCGCGCTGACCCTGCTGGGCAGCACCCCGGTCGCCGCCACCGGCGGCGTCGGCGCGGTCGACGCCCGGCTGAGCCCCGACGGCCGGTTCCTGTATGTCGATGAAAGCAGGATCGGCAAGGTCGGCGCGTTCGCCGTCAACGGCGGCGGCCTGACCGAGCTGGCCACCTCCCCGACCTCGCTGCCCGCCGGCGCCACGCCCGCGGGCATCGCGGTCAATTAGCTCTCCCCGCAGACAGACCGGAGCCGCGGTCACTCCGCTCCCGCGGCTCCGGTCACCCGGTCTGTCCGGGTCAGCCCGGTCCGGCTGCGGATCGGCTTGTCTGCGTGAACCGGCCGCGTATCCTACCCGTGCTAGTAGATGGCGGTGGCAGCACCGCCGGGGCGGTGGCATGTCCGGGAGTCGAAGATGCGTCAATTCGGTGAGCTGGAAGCTGTGATCATGGACCGGTTGTGGGAGCGGGGCAGGCCGGCCCTGGTCCGGGAGATCGTCGAGGACATGCGGCCCGATCGGCCGCTGGCGTACACGACGGTGATGACGGTGATGGAGAACCTGTATCGCAAGGGCTGGCTGCGCCGCCATCGTGATGGCCGCGCGTGGCGCTACGAACCGACCGGTTCCCGTTCCGGCTACACCGCGGCGCTGATGAGCGACGCGCTGGCGACCAGCGCGGACCGGCGCACGGCGCTGGCCCATTTCGTGCTGCAGATGAGCCCGCACGACGCTGAGCTGCTGCGGCAGGCCCTCGATCAGGCGCGCCCGCCTGAGGCAGGTGGGACCCGGTGACCGTCGCGGCCATATTGCTTGCGTATGCGGCCTGCCTGGGCACGCTTGGCGCCAGGATGCTCGGCCGGGCTGAGTGGACCGCCCGGGCGCCACGGCTGGCGATTGCCACCTACCTGGCCGCAGCCTGGTCGGTGGTGGCCGCGCTCGGGCTGGCCGGGCTGACCCTGGCGGTCCATGCCACCGCCCTGGCCGACGGGCTAAGTCACCTGATCGGCGCATGCGTGCTGCGCCTTCGCGACACCTACGCCACCCCGGGGGGCGCTGCCGTGGCCGGGCTCGGCCTGAGCCTGGCCGGCGTGGTGGCGGCCTGTATCACGATCACCGCGGTCACGCACCTGTCCGCGGTCCGCCGGCAGGCGCTGCTGCACGCGCAGACCGTCCGCCTGATCGGGCGTCCCGAGCCGGCCCTGGGAGCCACTCTGGTCGATCACGCCCAGCCGAGCGCCTACTGCGTCGCGGGCCCGCACCCGACGGTAATCCTGACCACCGGCGCGCTCGCCGCGCTTGATCCCGATCAGGTCAAGGCCGTCCTGGCGCACGAACGAGCGCACCTGGCCCGTCACCACCACAGGAAGCTGGCCATCGCGAGAATCGGGCGCCAGGTGTTCCCGTTCATCCCGCTGATGCGCGACCTGGACGCGCATGTCACGCGGCTGGTGGAGATGCACGCCGATGATGCCGCGACCGGAGCTCGCGACGCCAGGCCGCTGGCCACCGCCCTGGTCGTCCTAGCCTCGGCCGCCAGTCCCGTGCCGGTGCCCGCCGCAGCCGCCGCAGCCACCGACGCGGTGCAGCGGATCCAGCGGCTGCTTGGCCCAGCCGAGACGCTAGGCTGGGGCCGCCGGCAGATGCTGCGCGCCGGGGTGGCCGCGCTCGCGCTGACCCCGATGCTGATCGCGCTGACCCCGGCTTTGATCGCGCTCACACTGGGGCGCGTTCCCGGCGGCTAACGCTCCAGCGTCAGCCGTTTCACGTTGCCCGCGGCCATCCTCATGATCTCGCGCCCGACGGCCATCGACCAGGTGAAAGCGATCTTCCGCACGTCCGGACCGCTCGAAGCCTAGGTACGGCCTGCCCGTCACCGGTTCTCCGGCCTCCCGGGGGCGACGCTATGACGTGACGTCGATGCGCCGTGCGGTGGCGGCGGCCTCGGTGCGGTTGGTGACTCCAAGCTTGGCCAGGATGTGGGTGACGTGCACGCTGACGGTTCTCTCGCTGATGAACAGGTCCTGCGCGATACGCCGGTTGCTGAGCCCGTCGGCGAGTAGCGTGAGCACCTGCCGTTCTCGCTTGGTGAGGCTGCCCGCCGGGCCGGCCTGCGTGCCGGTCTGCGGGGCGGCGGCCGGGCCGGGCAGGGGGATTCGTGCGCGTTCGGCGAGGGCCTGGACGCTACGGAGCAGCGGCCCAGCGCCGAGCATGGTGGCGGTATCGTACGCGGCGGCCAGCTCACAGGCCGCCGCGCCGGCGCCTGCTGCGCCGTGCAGCAGCGTCTCGGCCAGGCGCCGCCGGGCATAGGCGGCCGGATGCGGGAAGGACAGCTTCTCCCAGTGTGTGGCTGCCTCCTGCCAGCGGTCTGGGCTGCCGCCGTGCCCGTCCTGCAGCCGGGACCATTCGGCTTCGGCGGTGGCGAGCTCAGCCTGCACGATGGGCATGTGGGTGGCCGTGCCTGAGGCTGCCGCGCGGCGGGCTCGGCGGATCAGGGTGGCGGCGGCGCCATCCGTGGCCGCGGCGTATCCGCTGTGGCTTCCTGCGGTCGCTGCGTCGGCCCGTTCGGCTTCGACGGTGATCCCCGCCAGGCACATCCGGGTGATATGCCCGGGGCCGTCCGTCCCGGTGCACCAGCCGAGCCCGGCTTGCACCGCGGCCTGGGCGGCGTCGAAGCGATGCTCGGCGGCGGCGATCAGGGCTTGCCGCGCATAAGCGCAAGTGGCGGGCGCCGGGACGGTCTGGTGACCGGCGAGCGCGAGCGTGAGTTCGGCGCCGGCGGCGTCGAAGTCGCCCTGCCAGAAGCGGAGCAGGCCGGAGGCAAGCAGGGCGCGGCAGCGGCTGCCTGGCGGCGGGTCGAGTGCGAGCAGTTCGCCGATCAGCTGCCGCGCGGCCTGCCACTGGCCCAGCCAGGCCAGCGCTTCGGCGCCGCGGGCGGCGAAGTAAACACCGTAGTTCGTGGCCGCGCCCATGGCGCGGGCCATCGGCAGTGTCTCAGCGGCGACGCGCACCGCCTCGCCGGCCCGTCCGGCGTCGAACAGGGCGTCGGCGATGTTGCCACGGGTCCACAGCAGGGTGGCCCGGTCGCCGGCCTCGGCGGCGATTTGCTGCCCGCGGTCCAGGCAGGCAAGGCCCTCGGTGAAATGGCCGAGGTTGCACTGCGCGCTGCCGAGCACGTTGAGCGCGCGCGCCTGAGTGGACCGGGCATTGGCCTGCTCGGCGGTGGCGAGGGCCTGGCGGGCGGCGTCGATGGCATCATGGTTGCGGTCCCGCAGCATGAGCACATGGCTCTTGCTCTCCAGCGCCCTGGCTCGCTCCGGGCTGGCAGGGCCGGGTGACGCGGCGGTGAGCGCAGCGTTGTAGGCAGCCTCGGCGCTGTCGATGTCGCCGGCCGCGTGGTGGGAGTAGCCCAGGAACGTGAGCAGAGCGCTGGCCTGCAACGGCTCCCGGTCCGGGTCGGTCGCGGCCAGCCCCTCCCCGATCAGGGCGATGGCATGAGCGTAGTCGCCGGCCACGTGCGCGGTCTGCATGGCGCGCCATAGCAGCGTAGGCCGGTCCAGCGGGGATCTGGCGGCGGCCTGCGGCGCCTGGTCCCACAGCTGCAGCGCGCGGTCGTAGTGGCGCTCGGCGTCGCCCGGCGCCGAGGCTGCCTCGGCGGCCAGCCCGGCCTGAACCGAGGCCAGCAAGGCCTCGGACGGGTGGCCTCCTGCGTGCCAGTGGTAGGCGAGCTGGCCCAGCTCGCCGGCCCGCTCGGCGGGCGAGGTGCCGCCGGCGCGGCCGGCCAGGGCGGTCGCGAAGGCGGTGTGCAGCGCCTGGCGCTCGCCGGGCAGCAGATCCTCATAGAGCACCTCTCGGAGCAGCGCGTGCCGGAATAGGTAGCTTCCCGTCGCGGGGGCGACGGTGAGCACGTGGTGCTCGACCGCGGTGCGCAGTAGTGCGGTCAAGACGGCGTCCGGCTCGCCGGACACCGCGATGAGCAGCTCGTGAGGCACCCGGGTTCCGGCGACCGCGGCTATCCGCAGCACCCGGCGCTCATCAGGGCCCAGCTCCGCCACCCGCAGCAGCAGAAGGTTACGCAGCACCTCGGGGACCTGCAGGCCCTGATCCCGGGCGGCGAGCAGCTCCTCGGCGTAGAACGGGTTCCCCTGCGCGCGGGCGGCGAGTTCGCGCACCAGATCCGGGGCCGCGGGGTGCCCGAGGATGGCGTCGGCCAGCTCGCGTAGCTCGGCGTCGGTCAGCGGCGGCAGCTGCAGGCGCTGGCAGCCGGGATGGCGGTGCAGGTCGGCGACCAGCTTCCGCACCGGGTAACGCTGCGGAAGCTCCTCGCTGCGATAGGTGGCGATCAGGGCAGCCGGGGCGTGCAGGTTGCGGGACAGGTACCGCAGCAGGTCCCGGGTCGCGTGGTCGGCCCAGTGCAGATCTTCGATGATCACCAGCACGGGCTGGCGCTGGGACAGGCGCTGCAGCACCCCGCGCAACAGCTCGAACACGCGGCCCGCCCCTGGCGCCGCGTCAGCGGCCATCGGTGGCCCAAGCTCAGGGATCAGCGATCCCAGTTCGGCGCTGGCCGGGCCGAGCACCTCGGTGAGGGCTTCGCTGTCGAGTTCGGCCCATAGCTGCCGCAGGGCCTCCAGCAGCGGCGCGTACGGCACGGTGCTCTCCCCGATGTCGAGACAGCCGCCGATCAGCACCTGGAAACCCTGCTGGCGCGCCCTTTCGCCGACCAGCATGGACAGCCGCGTCTTGCCGATGCCCGCCTCACCGCCGATGGCCGCTACCGCGAACTCACCCGCCGCAGCCCGGTCCAGCACGCCGCCGAGCAGGCGCAGCTCATCACGGCGGCCGACCAGTACCGGGCTCGTGACCCGCGCGCTCACAGGGTTATCATCCGCCCGCCGCCCCAGGCGGCACAACGGGGCCAGCGCTGGCCGCCGTGCGGCAATAAGAGTTTCTTCCTACCCTGCCGGCCCCGCCCGGACTTATTCGGCCACGAAATACGCGGTATCTCCGATGCCCCCCGGCGGCCCTTAACCGCATCGTCGAAATAGCCAGTCAGCCAGCGCCGGAGGCCACGATGCCCGCCTTTCCCATCAGCATGGCAACACCAACACTGCCACACTCACCGGCCCGCGCCGCGGCGGTTGCCGACGGCCACCCGGCCAAGTGAACGCGCGGTCAGGCGATGTGCCTCACCCGGCCCAGCGCTCCTACCTCGGCCTGGTCTCAGCCGACGCCCCGAACGCGGCCACGGCCCGGGTGCACCTGCTGTGTGCCGGCGCCAGCCGGGGCCGGCTGGCCAGCACCGTCGGTTTGATCCGCGACGGGGATGCAAAGGTGATCATCGACCCGGGCATGGTCGCGGACCGGCAGGACATCCTGGCGCCGCTGGCCGAACTCGGCGAACCTGCCGGGTCGGTCACCGACGTGGTGTTCTCCCACCCCGATCCCAGCCACACCCTGCACGCCGCGCTGTTCCCGCATGCGCGCTACCACGACCTCCAGGCGATCTACCACCGCGATCAGTGCCGTGCCCGCCAAGGTGACGGCTTCCTGATCTCACCCTCGATCCGGCTCATCGCGACACCCGGGCCTACAGGCACGCAGCTCACCACGCTGGCCGCCACCGCCCACGGGGTGGTCGTGTTCACCCACCTGTGGTCCTCGGCCACCGACCCGCTCGACAGCCGGCACCCGGCCACCCGGTCATCGCTGCACGTCGCCCGCCGGCGCGTCCTAGCCATCGCCACCCGCATCGCGCCCGGTCACGGCCCCAGCTTCCGGCCCGGCCCAGACACCCCACTGTAGGCGTCCACCGATGCCCACCACGCTCGGACCGGCACGGCCCGCCGCCTCATCTTCCGATGGCGCCCGCCCCGGCACCGGGGAGATGCTCGCTACGCTCTACGCCGATTACGGCAGCGACCTGCGGCGGTTCGCTGCCCGGCTGACCGGTGACCACGGCTGCGCCGAAGACATCGTCCAGGAAACGATGCTGCGTGCCTGGCGCTACCCCGACAAGGTCGGCGGCCGCACCGGCGCACCGCGGGCCTGGCTGTATGCGGTCGCCCACAACCTGGCCATCGACCAGCACCGCGCCCGCCGGGCACGTCCCGCCGAGGCCGCCGGCCTGGCAGCAGTCGCCGGCCGGACGGCACCGGACCAAATCGACGCCGCGATCACCCAGTGGGATCTCGCCAGCGCGCTGGCCGGCCTGCGCCCCTGCGAGCGCGACCTGCTCGCGGCGCGCTACCTGCGCGACCGCAGCATCAAGGAGATTGCCGCTGACCTGAACGTTCCCGCCGGAACGATCAAGTCGCGGCTCTCGGCCGCCCGCGACGCGCTTCGCCGAATCCTGCAGTCAAAAAACAGCTCTACCGGGCCGCGGCAAGCAACCGCATGGGGTGCTGAGGCGGTCGTGTCCAAACACCATCGTGGTGCTGGTGAAGTGCATGGTTAACGAATCCCCTGGGACCGCCACCCGGCTCGATCCCGAGTCCGCCGAGTGGCTTGAGGCGCTGGCCGGTACGGGTCGAGTGCAGGAGGCGGCGCTAGCACGGCTGCACGCGCTGCTGGTCCGCATCGCGCGCGGCGAGGTGCGGCGGCGCGGGCCGCGGCTGCGGATCACCGGTCCCGAGCTAGACGATCTGGCCTGCCAGGCCGCGGCCGACGCATTGCTGGCCATCACCGGCAAAATCCGCCAGTTCCGCGGGGAGAGCCGGTTCACCACCTGGGCGTACAGGTTCGTCATCCTTGAGGTCTCGGTCAAAATCGGGCAGCACTTCTGGCGGTACCCGACGGTGCCGCTGGATGCGGAGGACTGGGGCCGGCTGCCGGACCGGTTCGGTTTCGACCCCGCGAGGCAGGCCGAGTGGCGGGACCTGCTCGCCGCGCTGCACCGCGCCGTGGACACCCAGCTGAGCCCACGGCAACGGCAAGTGTTCGTGGCGATCGTGCTCAACCATGTCCCGCTCGATACCCTGGTCATCGAGCTCGGCTCCAGCCGCGGCGCCATCTACAAGATGATGTTCGACGCCCGGCGTAAGCTACGCGCCGCTTTGGCCGCGAACGGGTATATGGGCCAGGACACTGCGGAGAGTTCATGAACGACGGCTGGCGGGCACTGGATGACTTCCTGCGGACCGATCCGCGGGATGTGGGCTGCGCCGAGGCCGTGGAGATGCTGCACATCTACGCCGAACTGGTGGCCGCCGGCGAACCGGCGGAGCAGCGCTACCCGGGCATCGCGGCGCACTTGCGCGCCTGCGGCCCATGCGGGGAGGACTTCGAAGGGCTGCTGGCGGCGATCCGCGGCGGTGCCGGCTGACGGGCCCGTGCGATTCACCGCCGCATCGATAGATGCGTCATTCCTTCGGAATCGGACGCGGTCGCGGGCGGCCCGCGGTTGCATCGGCGACGTCGACGACGCCGCGATCGCACTGAGGTCAACATGGCGGTTGTGCCCGGCCGCCGCCGCAATACGCCGTGGCCCGGAAGGTATCGCGGTGGACAGCCCGCGTCAGTGCGCCGGTTCCTCAGCTATCTTCGGCCCTGCCGGGAGCGGCGCGCGTGGATTGCGTATTGCCGGGCTCAGTTCCCCGGGCAGACACCACGGCTCGCTCGGGATCAGAAGACTTTAACCGAACGAGCCGTGGTGCACGCTGCCCTTCCTGCTATCAGCCGAGGTAGCGGGCGAGGAATACGTCCGTCTCTCCGGTGGAGTTATCCTCCGAGGAGCCGACTGCGATGATCTTCCCGTCGGGCTGGATGAGCACGACCGCCGCGGTGTCATCTCCCTGGATGGTGGTGGTCAGGGTGCCGCCGTTGCCGAAGGCGGTGTCCAGGCTTCCATTGCCGTTGACGCGGGCCAGGCCGATCGGGGAGCTGCCGCCGGCGAAGTGCCCGCCGTCGGCCACGATCTGGCCGTTGGGCTGGACGGCCACGCCGTGGGCGCTGTCGAGGGCCTGGTCCAGGCCGGCGGCGCCGGAGTAGTCGAACGCCGGGCTGGTCGCGGCGAGGCTGCCGTCGGCGTTGAACCGCTGCACCTGGACGTCGTCGTCATGCCTGGCGACGGCCGGGGAGGTGGCGAGCACGTACCCGCCGCTGGCCAGGAAGGTAGCGCCCTCGCCGTGCGAGCTGGTGGTGATGGGCGCAGGGGTCACGGTGGCGTCGGGCTGGCCTTCGGCGGTG
>JAFAPY010000174.1 GCA_019246795.1 Streptosporangiaceae bacterium
GGCCAGCGCCCGAGAAACCGGAGCCACCGCACCCGTAACGCGGGCCGCCGCAACAGTAATGGGCCTCACGGCACCAGCAGCGGCCGACGTGGCCTGGGCCAGCACATCCTTCGCAGAGGTCGGGCCCAGCGCGGCGACAACCGGGGCCAGCGCCGCAGGGACCGGTGCGGCCGACCGTGCAACGCGAGTCACCGCGGCGACGACCGGCCTTGCAACGCCAGCCGCAGTCGACGTAGCCGGGGCCACCGCCTGGGCGACCGGGCTGACCGCGCCGGCGGCCGACCTGAGGACCGGAGCCACTGCGCGAGAGACCTGCGCCACCGCTCCGGTGATCGGGCTCAGCACTTTGGCAGCGTGGGCGAGCGTTCCATTCGCGGAGCTGGCGATCGGGGCGGGCGTGCCGATGACCGAGGTAACCGGGGCGGTGGTGGAAACGGCCGATGCTGCCGCCGACGTAACGGCCCTGGTAGGCGAAGCACTGGTTGCCGAAGGGGGCGGCACCGCCGAGGCGGCGGTTGAGATGGCATGAGCCACCGCCGACGTGACAGCCGAAGCGGCTGAGCCCTTCCTGGTGACCGCGGACGCGACCGACGCAGCGTCTGCAGCGGCCGAGGTTACCGAGCGCGTGCCGGAGCCGACCGTGGTCACCGGCGAAGCTGCGGTGCCCGCGCCCGATCCGGTGACGCCCGAGGTGGCCGATGCTCCGGCGGACGCGGACGTGGAGGTGGCCGACGCGGAACCAACGGCTGGCACTGGAACCGAGCCGGTAGGCGCAGTGGCCGGCGCCGTTGCAGAAGTGGCAGCCTGGGTGGCCGACGATGCCGCCGACGTGACAGGCGCAGCGGCCGAGGGGACCGCCGCGGAGCCGGTGCCAGTGCTTGAGCCCGTGCTCGTGGAGTTGGCGGCGCCTGTACTGGAGGCGGGCGACGCCGAGCCCGTGGGCGTGGTAACCGAGCTGGTGGGCGCGGTGGGCGGTGCCGTGGAACTGGTCGCGGCTGAGCCCTTACCGGGGCCCGTGCCGCCGCCGGTGGCGGACACCGCGGCCGATTTTGCCGTCGAGACGACCGAGCTCGCCGTCGAAGCGGCCGAGCCGGTGTCGGCAGCCGGAGTAACCGGACCAGAGCCAGAGCCGGCCGAGGTTACCGGAGCTGCCGCGGACGTGGCGGTCGCGGCGGTCGGTGCCTTGGACGCAGGAGCCGAGGTTGCCGAGCCGGCCGGGAGCGCAGGGGTCGGCGACGCCGACGTCGCTGCGTGCGCCTGTCGCGAGAACGCCAGCAACAGAACGAGGATCCCGGCAGCCACGATGACGGCTTGCACCGCTTGGCGAGCGATGCGACGCGCCGTCAACTGCGCCATGAGCAACTCCCGCGATGCCGGGATGAACCGGACCGGGACCTAGTTCCCGTCATCAGCGGCCCGAAACCTCATGCGCTACTTTGTGGGTTCCGTGCCGGTTCGCCACGCTCACCGTTACCGCGTAGGGACGCCGCCCGATCCGTCCTCAACGCGCGGCCGCACCGTGCCTGCCGGAGCGCGTGCGTCGGGCAAGCCGCCGCGCGGCCGCTCAGGGGCGGCGTTTGCCCCGCCAGTCCAGGCGGGGAGGCGGCGGCCCGAGGTTGGGCGGGGGGCGGTTGTTGCCGGAGCGCCAGCTCACCGGTTCGGCGTGTTCAGGAACCGTCCGGCTCAGTACCTCGTGCCTGGCAGCGTCTGGTGCTGCCCCTGAGTCGAGGCCGTTTCCGCCAGTGGCAGACCGGCCGCCGCCGCTGCCGGCCGGATCTGCTTCCTGCCGGGCTGGTGGTGCGCCTACGGTAGCGGCCGACGCGCCGCGGAACTCCTGGAGGGTCATCATGGTGGCGGCGCTGAGTCCGGCGATGCCGGGGTTCACGTCGACCATGACCACGTGCCGGCCGGCCGGGCCCGCGTAGCTGAGGATCATCGCGCTCGGCGGCAACTGCTGCAGCTCGTGTTGCTCGACGAGGAACTCGCGGGAACGCTGCACCGCAAGGGCAAACGACTCGCTGTCCCCCGCCGCCGCCGATGTCGTGATTCCCCATGCCGTGCTGGCGCTGATGCTGGCGCTGACCGATGCGCTCTCGCCGGTGCTGCGTGAGTCACTGGCCTGCACGTTGCGGGACAAGGCGCCCGGCGCTGGCGTCACACCGCCGCGGCCGGCGCGGGTGTGGCCGCTGCTGCGGGAGGAGCCCTCGCTGGTCGACCACGACCCGGCCACCGAGCCCGCCGAGCCAGCGGTGCTGGTGTATGTGCTCGAGGCGGTGTCCGTAACCGAACGGCCGATGGTCTCAGTCAACTGCGACAGCACCAAGCGGTGCTCGCTGCCGACCTGCTCGCTGGCCGTTTTGGCGTCTTCAGCGTTGCCGAGCCTCATGAACGCGACCGCCGCGTTTCCCCGTCCCAGCCGGTGCCTGACGTGCGCGGGGATGGCACGGTAGCCGAGCACCAGCCCGGTGGCGGTCCTCTCGCAGGCGTCGGACAGCCGGTCGAGCGTGTCGCCGCGTAGCCGCTCTGCCCCGAGCAGGAACAGCGTGTGCTGCCAGGGCCGTCCCGGCCGGGCTTCGCGTAGCGCGTGGGTCATCGTGACGGCCAGGTACGTGCCGAGCACCCTGCCCTCTGCCGCTCCAGCGTGCCTGCCGACCGCGATCACGTGCAGCGGGCTGTACGGCTCCGGCACTGGCGCGGTGCCGATGGCCGCCAGCTTGCGCAATTGCGACTCCAGTACCCAGGCGCGCTCGACGACCACGCGATCGGCGGCGCCGCGGCCGAACATCGAGGCGAGCCTGTCCGCCTGCGCGCCTGTGATCAAGCCGGCGGCCACGTCATCTCGTGGGTTGCCGACCTGCGCCAACGTCCGCAGCCCGGCCGCCACTCCGGCGACTGCCGCCGTGTCTCCGAGCTCGCCGATGACCCGCTCGAGTATGGCGTTGTCGAACGACAAGTCCCGGGCCAGGCCGTGCTCCTCGCCGACGCAGGCCACCAGCGACAGCACGTCCGCCAGCGCCCCGGCGTCCAGGCCGGTGCCGAGTTCGAGCTTGGGCAGGTCCTCGGGCAGCACCCAGACCAGCGGTTCGGTGCCTGAGGTCCGCGCGAACGAGATCAGGTCCACGGCGACCGAACCCTCGGTCAGGTCGAAGACGGTGACCTCGCCGCCGGCCGCCAGCCGGTGCGCGGCAGCCGTGGTCAGCATCGCCGACCAGCCGGCCAGCGTACCGCCGGCCACATCCACGCGGGACACGCCGGACGGCGCGCAGACCGCATACCAGCGCTTCTGATGCTCATAGGCGACGCGCAGCGCCTGCCACTGCCGTACCCGGCTGGCGTGCTCGGCCTGCCAGGTGAACAGCCGGCTCTCCTGCGCGGCCTGTATTTTTGCGACCCTGTCCCGCTCCTCATCCAGCCGGGACCGCAGTGCGCGCCAGCCTTGCCAGACGGCATGTCCGCTGATCGCCGTGACCAGCAGGCAACAGATCGCGCAGATCCCTGTCACCAGGGCGTTGAGCCATCCGGCCACGTCCGCCGCAATCGCCGCGGCCCCGACTGCCGCGGCGGTCCCGGATGCTGCCTTCAGCGGCCGATTCAGCAGGTTCTCCTCCCGCCGCTGTGCCGCCGCCCAGCCAGGGTCGAGCCGCTCAGCGTCCGGCGGGACCGGCCTGCGCGGCGGCGGTCCCGGCTCGGGATACAGGGTGACGTACTGCCAGCCGAGGTACAGGCGGTCGGCGCGGGACGGGGAAAGGAGGCTCACGCAGCCTCCCGAACGCCGTGCCGGGCGATATCGCCGCTACCCCGCGTGACCTCCGGAATGCGCGCCTGCACCAGCAGGCCGCGCGGCACGAGCCGGGGCGGGTTCTTGACCGCGAGCAGGAACTCGCCGTCACGTAGCACGGACAGGTCCCCGCTGGCCGCCGGCGTGGATACCTTGTGCTCGGCTCCCGCCGCTGGGAGCGGCGGCGGCACGGCCGCGGCGCTCGCGACCGCGGTGAGCTGCCGCGCCGCGGCCGCATCGCTGATCCGGTGGGCCACGATCACGTTACTGAGCTCGGCGAGTCCCACCGCGGCCGGCGCCGACGTGGTGGTTGCCAGCACCGGCAGTCCGCTGGCCGGCCCTGCGGCGATCATGTCCGCCACGGCGCGGCGCGGCAGCGAGCCGCTCTCCGCCAGCCACACCATGCCGTCACCGTCGATCCCGAGGCCGCGCAGGGCCGCGGCCGCCGCCAGCAGGTCCTGACATACCAGACGGGTCACCATGGCCGCGCCCGGCTGGCCGCCAAGGCGGAACAGCACGACCGCGCGTTGCATCACCGCGCGGCTGAGGTCGATGTCCGCGGCTGGCCCAAGCCGGGACGGCCGCAGCCAGCGGCCGAACACCGACGCCCTCAGCTCGCGTAGCTGGCTGGTGAGCTGCGCGGTGGTCGCAGGCTCGGCATGGACCAGGCTCACCGAGACCCGCGTCCGCTCGGCCAGCGCCGCGTGGCGCGGGTAGCTCCCCGGCACGTGCTCCATGCGCGCCTGCATGGCCACCGGGTTCAGCAGGTGAATGACCTCGTCAAGCACCGGGACCCTGGGATCGCCCGGCGCGGCGTCCATCACCTCGAAGACGTCCTGGAGGTAGGCGTTACAGCTACGGCGGTAGTTGCTGCCCGGCTCGTCCCAGCTCAGCATGGCCATGACCAGCGAAGCCCGCTGGGCGGCATCGCCGCGGCGGAACGGCTCGTAACAGGCCGGCGTAACCCACGTGCCCCAGCTGCCGGCTGGCTCCGCACGACCATCCGCGACGTCGCCGAACGCCAGCAGCGGTGCGCCGGCCGCGGCGCAGGCCTCGGCTAGCAGCTGCGGCAGGCCAGGATCTGCAGTGAGGTCCATGGCCAGCACCGGTTTACGTCGCCGCACCGCGGCGTGCACAAGCTGGAAGCTTGTGGTCAGCGCATCCTGCCCGGACGAGCCGCACACCGCGATCCCGCCGGCCGCTTCCGACCAGGCGAGCGTGACGCGGGCGCCCGATCCTGCGGCCAGCCCGAGGCAGCCACCGTCCCTGGTCACGACGCCGCCGGCCCGGATGGCCCGCACCGCCGCGGCGCGCCGGGCGGCCACGATAAGCCCCGGACGGGCAGGTGGCAGCTCCGACTCGTCGGTGTGCAGCCAGGTCAGCCACCCGATGATCGCCGCCTCTGCCGCGCCGGCCAGGACGGCAAGCGGCAGCTGGCGCGGCAGCCAGCTACCCATCCCGGCGAAGGCGCCGCCGATGTGCACCAGGCGGTCGAACTGATGGCCGCGGGCGCCGAGATAGCCGGCCACCTTGGCGGGGCCTTCGGCGAAGCCGACGGCCGCGGGCCGCAGGCCCACCGCCGTGGCCGACGCCGCCGCGACGGCCGCGGGGGCGAGCAGCCACGACAGCCGCCATCGGGTGATCCTGCTCACCGCGGTGAAGGCGACCGCCAGCAGCAGGGTCAGCTGGGCGAACAGCACGTGCGCCAGCACGGCGACCACCAGGCAGCACGCGAGGAGCTCGCTACGGCGGGGCAGCCCCTTAGGCACGAGATATCGGGCACGCCGCGGCATCTGTTCCCTCTGTCACGAGCCTTACGCCGGCAATCTCGATCCAGCATGCCAGGCATAACCGCTGCGTGTCCAGAGAATTACTCTATGTACATATACGGCGTCACGCACGAGCCCTGGTAGGCGTCTCAGCAGTCTCGATAGCCACTCTGAACAACTCAGGTTTCAGCATGACCACAGCCAGCCCGGTCGGCGCCCCGGCGGCCGGGTCGGTGAACCTGGCCGTAACCGTGATCACCGGCTGCCCTGGCGACAGCCGCAGGCTGCGGGCCACCGCGGGCTGCGGCGGGCTCATCTCCACGCTGACCGCGGCCACGGGCAGCATGTTCAGCACGGCGCCCAGGGACGGCGGATCCGGGGCCGGATCTGCGCCACCGTCCGGCTCGCCGTCCTCGCTGTCCGGCACGGGCAGGTACGCAGTGGACACCGCCGCTGGGCCCCCTGCCGACGCCCACACGCAGCGGATCACGCGGATCGGCGCACCGCTCGGCAGGCCTAGGGCCCACGCCACGTCCTGCGGCGCCTCCCGCCGCGATACATGCCGGCTCAGGCAGGCGATCGCACCGCCCATCGGATCGAGCCGGGTTCCCAGCCCGGCCGCGCCCTCGACGGGAATCCAGTACTCCGCCGGACTGGCACGGTAGAGCTGGCCGTCCGGCAGCCGCCGCACCAGCGACCGGCGGGTCAGGTCCCCGATCGCGGCGTCGATCTCGGCCAGGCTCACGTTGTACCGCCTGGCGAGCGCGCTGCGCCGGGGCAGGCGCCACCCGGGCTCGCGATGGACCAGCGCTGCCGCGATCCGCTCAGCCAGCACCGCGGTGGCCCTGGCCGGTGCCCCCGCGAGGGGGCCAGGGGGTACGGGGGGCGGCAGCCCCCCGTGCTCGGGAGCAGCGGGGATCCCCGCCCCGGGCAAACCCTGCGCGGGGAGGTCTGGGGGGGTCGTCCCCCCTTGCAAACCCTGCGCGGTTTCCGCGCTGGCCTGATTCCCCGGCGCTACGGGCCCTTCGCCCTCGGCGGGCGGCGAGACCGGCTGCGCGGGGACGAGATAGTCACCCCCCGCGGTACCGGCGGTCATTCCGCATATCGCCGCGATCGGGAGAGCACGCTGGGCGAGCTACTAGGGCAGTCATCGTTCCCCCACGGGGCAGCGGCGCGCAAGCCGGGGACGGCCCGGGCGCAGACAGTCGCGGCGCGGACGATCGACGCAACAGCGCGGCCCTGGCACGGCCGCCCAGACACCGCTGCGGCTATTCCGCACCCGAACGCCAACGTGCCTCACTCATCCTCAGCCGAAGTGATCGCGGATCGCTGTCCGCTCCTGCCCATTGATATTCACCTTGGATGAACAGAAATTGAACTAAAGCAGAACGAACCGACGGTAATCGCTGTCATGTAGGTGAACGCGGCCCGGGTGACGCTGGCCGCGGGACTCGCGGACACCAGAAGTTAACCTTCTCGCCGCTCCCTGGCCATCTTCCTTTAACCGGCAGGTACCGTCACCCGCCAGACTGTACTCGAATGCCACGGCCTGCGGGCTGGCCCGCTGTCCGGAGCTGCTCATCGCGGCCGAAGAAATAGCTGAACCGATAAGGAGTACCGATATGCGACTTCGACGTAGACGGCAGGCCATGGCGGTGGGGGTGGCCGTCATGGCGACGGCTCTGCCTCTGGCCGCGTGCTCCTCGTCGAGCTCCTCGCCCGCCTCGTCGGGGAGCTCATCGGCGAGCAGCGGCTCGTCGGGCGCCAAGCTCAGCGGCACGCTGAACGGGAGCGGGTCGACGTTCCAGCTCACCTTCCAGCAGGCCGCCATCCAGGCCTTCAAGTCGGTGCAGTCCGGCATGACCGTCAACTACAGCGGTGTCGGCTCGGGCACAGGGCGCTCGAACCTGGCCGCGGAGACGACCAACTTCGCGGGCTCGGACTCGCCCATCCCCAGCGCCGAGAAGGCGAACTTCAAGGGCAAGACGGTGCTGTACTTCCCGGTCCTGATCGGCCCGATCACGATGTCGTACAACCTGTCCGGGGTCAGCAACCTCAAGCTGACGCCGGATGTCATCGCGGGGATCTTCTCGGGCAAGATCACGAACTGGAACAACTCGGAGATCACCTCGATCAACTCCGGTGCCAAGCTGCCCAGTCAACCGATCAGCATCTGCGTCCGGTCGGACTCTTCGGGGACGACGGCAAACTTCTCGCTGTTCATGGAGACGGCCGCGCCGAGCGTGTGGACGCTGGGCAGCAGCTCGACGATCAAGTGGCCGGCCACGGCCCGCGCCGCAAACGGCAACGGCGGGGTGGCTTCGTGCGTCAAGTCCACCCCCGGCGCCATCGGGTACGTGGACTACACCGACGCCAAGGCCGCGGCCCTGAGCTACGCGTCGGTCAAGAACAAGGACGGCAACTACGTCGCGCCGTCGCCGAGCGCGGCCTCAGCGGCCGCGGCCGGGGTCGCCGTCAAGCCGGACCTGACGTTCCACGCGGTGTGGGGCTCGGGCGCGAACGCGTACCCGATCACCTACCAGAGCTGGGTCCTGGTCTACGCTACCCAGCCGAACGCGAACGACGCGGCGATGCTCAAGGCCTACATCGGCTACCTGCTCGGACCCGGCCAGAAGCTGCTCACCCAGCTGAACTACGCAGCGTTGCCGTCCAGCCTCGACTCGATGGCCACGGCGCAACTCAGCAAGATCACCAGTTAGCCGTGCGCGCCGCGGCAAGGAAAGCTCAGATCGGTTCGTTGTTGTGAGCACTGTGACGCAGGCGGGTCCGGCCGTCCCGGCCGGATCCGCCGAGGCCTTGTCGGAGCGGCGGCCGCTCGGCGACCGCGGCTTCCAGGTCCTCGCGCTGGCGGCCGGCCTGCTGGTGCTGGTGATCCTGGTCCTGATCGCGATCTCGACCACTCAGCAGGCCACCTCGTGGTTCACCACCGAGGGCTTCAAGGGGATCTTCTCCACGAACTGGAACCCCGCGGCCAACAAGTTCGGCGCGATGACGTTCGTGTACGGCACCGCGATCACGGCCGTGATCGCCATCGTGCTGGCCGTGCCGGTCAGCCTGGCCATCGCGCTGCTGCTGACCGAGGTGGTGCCGCGGCGGCGGGCACGGCCGATCGTGTATGTGGTCGACCTGCTGGCGGTGGTCCCGTCGGTGGTCTGGGGCCTGTGGGGAATCCTGGTGTTCGCCCCCTGGGTGCAGCACATCTACGCGTCGATCGGCTCGGCCCTGGGCGGCGTCCCGGTGCTCGGCGCGCTGTTCGGGCCGCCCACCAGCGGGGCATCGTTCTTCACCGCCGGCCTGATCCTGGCCTTCATGATCACGCCGATCGTGACCTCGCTGTCGCGCGAGGTCATCGCGACCGTGCCTGCGATCGACCGGGAGGGCGCCTACGCGCTGGGTGCTACCCGCTGGGAGATGATCCGCGGCGTGGTCTGGCCGCACAGCCACGGCGGCATCGTCGGCGCGGTGCTGCTCGGGCTCGGCCGGGCGATGGGCGAGACGATCGCGGCGGCGCTGGTGATCGGCTCGTCGCCGGTGATCACCTCGCACCTGTTCGCCCCCGGCTACAACATGCCCGCGGTCATCGCGAACCAGTTCGGCGAGTCCTCCGGCGTGTTCCGCTCGGCGCTGATGGGCCTCGGCGTGATGTTGTTCGCCTTCACGATCATCGTCAACGTCTTTTCCCGCGCGGTAGTGGCGCGCTCCGCCCGGCGGATGAGGGGTGCCTGATGGCCGCGGTCACAGCTCAGCCGCAGGTCGACCTGCGGGAGCCCAAGGGCTGGCGGCGCACCAGGAACCGCGCCGCCACCGTCGCCATGTACCTGGCGTTCGTCGTCGTGATCGTCCCGCTGGGATTCGTCCTGTACACGGTGATCGCCAAGGGCGCGTCCATCATCAGCTGGTCGTTCCTGACCAGCCCGATCCCGGTCAACGTGGCACCGCCCGGCGTGGGCGGGATGGGCCCGGCCGTGCTGGGCACGATCGAGATCACCGCCCTGGCCACGGCCATCGCCGTGCCGCTCGGCGTGCTCGGCGCGATCTACCTCAACGAGTACGGCGGCAGGGGCCCGCTGGCGCGGTTCATCGCGTTCATGGCCGACGTGATGACCGGCGTCCCGTCGATCATCATGGGCCTGTTCATCTTCACGATCTGGGTGCTGCACTTCGGGTACTCGGGCCTGGCCGGCGCCTTCGCGCTCGGCTGCCTGATGCTGCCGATCGTCATCCAGTCCAGCCACGAGATGCTCAAGCTGGTGCCCAACTCGCTGCGCGAGGCAAGCTACGCCCTCGGCGCCACCAAGGCCAGGGTGACCGTGACCGTGGTGCTGCCGGCGGCGATCGGCGGCATCGTCAGCGGCTCGCTGCTCGCCGTGGCCCGGGCCGCGGGTGAGACGGCGCCGCTGCTGTTCACGATCCTCACGGTGACCACGGCGAACCCGAACGTGTTCAGCGGCGCCAACACCGCGCTGTCCACGGAGATCTTCGCGAACGCGGATCAGCCGTTCTTGGGCGCCCAGGCCCGCGGCTGGGGCGCGGCGCTGACCCTGGTCGCGATAGCTTTCATCCTCATGATCGCCGCCCGGCTCGTCACCGCGCGGTTCGCCAGGTACCAGCACTAGGAATCTCTCACCGGGACGTCACGGTTAGGAACATCATGGACCATCCGGAACCCAAGGTAGCCGAGACCGAGCTGCCCGAGCCGACAGCCCAACAGCAGCCGCGGGAGGCGGCCGTCTTCGAGCGGCCGGGCGCGGAGGTCTTCAAGACCAAGAACGTCTCGATCTACTACGGCTCGTTCCGGGCCGTCACCGACGTGTCGCTCGACATATACGAGCACGAGATCACCGCGTTCATCGGCCCGTCCGGGTGCGGCAAGACCACGGTGCTGCGCACGCTGAACCGGATGAACGACCTGGTTACGGGGGCCCGGGTGGAGGGTGACGTGGAGTACCGCGGCGCGTCGCTGTACGCCAAGGGCGTCTCGCCGATCGCGGTGCGCCGGCGCATCGGCATGGTGTTCCAGAAGCCGAACCCGTTCCCGAAGTCGATCTACGACAACGTCGCCTACGGGCCCCGCGTCAACGGCGAGCACAAGAAGAGCAGGCTGGATGAGATCGTCGAGCGGTCGCTGCGCCACGCCGTGCTGTGGGACGAGGTCAAGGACCGGCTGCACAAGTCCGGGCTGGGCCTGTCCGGCGGGCAGGCCCAGCGGCTGTGCATCGCCCGCACGCTCGCCGTCGAACCGGACGTCGTCCTGATGGACGAGCCTTGCTCGGCGCTGGACCCAATCGCCACCGGCCGGATCGAGAACCTGCTGCGGGAGATCAAGTCCCGGTACACGATCGTGATCGTCACGCATAACATGCAGCAGGCCACCCGGGTCAGCGACCGCACCGCCTTCTACTCCGTGCTCCGCGACGACAAGAACGACACCCGCACCGGCGTGCTCGTCGAGTACGGCCCGACCAGGCAGATCTTCGAGGACCCGCGCGACAGCCGCACCCAGGCCTACGTCACCGGCCGGATGGGCTGAACCGGGAGGGCTGCCGCCTGAAGGAGATTCTTCAGTAACCGGTTTCCTGGGTGCCCCTCGCCGACCCGGCGAGGTAGGCGACCCGCCGCGCGATGTTGACCGCGTGGTCGCCGAGGCGCTCGTAGAACCGGGCCACCAGCGTCATCTCCATCGTCACCGGCAGCGCCATCTGCCCGGAGGCAAGCTCGGCTATCAGGCTGGAGTGCAGCTCGTCCATCTCGTCGTCGCGGTCGGCCGCCAGGGTCAGCGCGGCGGAACGGTCGCGCTGGTACCAGGAATCTGCCGCCTGCCGCCACATCTGCGACGCAAGGTCGCCCATCCGCTCCACCAGGCCCCGGGTGCGCGGCGAGAGGCCGCCGCCGAGAAGGTGGTCGGCCCGGGACGCGATCTGGACCACGAGGTCGTGCGAGCGCTCCAGCTCCGGCACGATCCGCAGCACCGACAACAGGAAGCGCAGGTCTGAGGCGACGGGGGCCTGCAGCAGGATCTGCCGGTTTACCAGGTCCTCGACCTCCCGGTACAGGGCGTTGATGGCCTGCTCGCGTTCGGCCAGCTTGCCAAGCACCTCGTTGTCGCCGCTCAGCAGCGCATCGGTCGCCCCTGGAAGGTCCTCGGCGACCATGGCGAACAGCTCGATGACCTTGGCTTCGATGGAATCCAGGTCACGCTGGAATTCCTGCCGGTTCTCGCCCATAAGCCCAGCCTATCCGGGGTCCCATCTTCGCCCGGTCGCGTGCCACGATGTTTACCCAACGGTCAGCCTGCGGCCACTCAGATCGTCACGTCCGCCTTCGCCACCCGACCGTATTCCGCCTGCACCGAGCGCTCGCCGCGCAGGCCGCCAGGGGCAAGGACGCGCAGCGTCCACGACCCCGGAGCGGCGAAGAAGCGGAAGCCGCCGTCGTCTGCCAGCGGGACCTCGGCCACGAACTCGTCACCGGTGCCGAGCAGCCGAGCGTAACCTCTGGCGACCGGAGCGCCGTCGTGCAGCACCCGCCCCGCTACCACGGCCTGGCTGCTGCCGGCCGCCGCCCCGCTGGCCCCGCCAGCGGGGGCGCCGCACCCGTCCGCGCTCATAGTGCCTCCTCCAGATGGCAGGCGGGACTCACCGGGCCTCTCCCAGCTCGATCGGGACTCCGACCAGCGACCCGTACTCGGTCCACGAGCCGTCGTAGTTCTTCACGTTGGGCAGGCCGAGCAGTTCGTGCAGCGCGAACCAGGTGTGCGCGGACCGCTCGCCGATCCGGCAGTAGGCAATGGTGTCCTTGCTGAAGTCCAGGGCCGCCTCGTCGGCGTAGAGGCGGCGCAGTTCTTCATCGGAGCGGAACGTGCCGTCCTCGTTCGCGGCCTTGGACCACGGCACGTTGTGCGCTGTGGGAATGTGCCCGGCCCGCTGCGCCTGCTCCTGCGGCAGGTGCGCCGGGGCGAGCAGCCGGCCGGTGAACTCATCCGGGGAGCGGACATCGACAAGGTTGCGCCTGCCGATGGCCGCTATGACCTCGTCCCGCATCGCGCGCAGCGAGGAGTCCTGCTCCGTGGCCGTGTAGCTGGTCCGCGGCCGCTGCGGCACGTCGGTGCTCAGCTTGCGTGAGTCAAGCTCCCACTTCTTGCGGCCGCCGTCGAGCAGCTTGACCTTCTGGTGCCCGTACAGCCTGAAGTACCAGTAGGCGTACGCGGCGAACCAGTTGTTGTTGCCGCCGTACAGCACGACCATGTCGTCATTCGAGATGCCGCGCTCGGACATCAGCGCCTCGAACCCGGTCCTGTCCACGAAGTCCCGGCGGACCGGGTCCTGGAGGTCCTTCTTCCAGTCGACCTTGATCGCGTTCGGGATATGGCCCTTGTCGTAGGCGCTGGTGTCCTCGTCGACCTCGACGATCACGACATCGGGGTCGCCGAGGTGGGCCTCGACCCAGTCGGCGTCCACCAGGACGTCAGAACGGCTCATTGTATTCGCGGCGCGGCGACCCGGCCTGCGGACCGGGCGGAACGCCGCTTCACCTCCTCCGGAGTCACTATGGCGTCATGCTTTTCGGCTGCCGTAAAGCCGGCGGCTGGGGGCCGGGCGGGCGCCCCCGCTGGCGCCGTACCTCACCCAGGGCATCGCGGCGCCGGAGCCAGCAGATGCGGCGCCGGCGAGCCCGGCGGTCAGGGCAGCAGGGCACGCCGACAGATCGCGGTGGCGACGCGGCAGAAATCCACGGCACGCCGCTTTGTCAGCACCGCCGCTGTCTGCGAGATCACGGACCTGATGCTATGCGCGCTGGATCGTCCTGTCACGCCGAGGCGGCCTTTGCGCGGCCGCTCAGTGCTTTCCGGAGCGCGCGCGTCGGGCAAGCCGCCGCGCGGCCGCTCAGTGCTTTCCGGAGCGCGCGCGTCGGGCAAGCCGCCGCGCGGCCGCTCAGGTCGGCGTGACCGTGACGAGCACCTTGTTCCCTGAGGTGATCTCGAATTTGCCGATCGTGCCTGCGGTAGCCGACATCGAGCCCGGATACCAGTCGCGGCCCTCGTCACGGGAGGTCGTCCACGAGGCCACCTGGGTCCAGTTGCCGTTCGGATGGACGACCCACAGCTGGCACGTGGTGCCGATCGGGATGTGGGCGACCAGGACCTGGAACGCGCTGCCCCACGGTACGCGTGCGTACGCCACCGTTGCGTGTACCCCGGTGACCTCGCTGGTCGCCTGCGCCATCTCCCAGGAAGTGGTCGTGGGCCCGACGACCACCGTCCGGGTCGTGGAGGTGGCCGACCTCAGGCCGGCGAACAGGCCGCCGACGATCAGCACCACGGCGGCGGCCGCCGCCAGGTAACGCCACCTGGCCGTTCGCCTCCTGGCCGCGGCAAGGTCGCGCACCGTGCCGAGCAGTTCGGCGGGCGGCTCCCCGGCTGCCGCAGGGCGGACCGCGTCTGCGTCATCGGCGCAGATCCGGCTGATCTCGCCCCGGTCCACCCTGGCCAGCAGCGCAGGCACGCCGGCGAGCCCGGCGAGCTCGTCACGGCATTCCCGGCAGCCGCCCAGGTGGGCATCGACGAGTGTCCGCTCGGCCGGATCGATGGCACCCAGCACGTACACGCCGAGCGATGCCCTGGCCTCAGTGCAGTCCCATGTCGGTGTCATGGCGCCAGCCCTCGTTCCTGCAGCGCCAGCTTGAGCGCTTTCAGCGCGTAGAACGTCCTCGATTTCACGGTACCCGCGGGAATACCGAGCGTCGCAGCCGCCTCGGCGACCGAGCGGCCCCGGTAGTAGGTTTCCACGATCACCCGCCGGTGATCTGGCCGCAGCGAGGCGAGCGCCTCCGCCACCGCCCACGACTCCAGCGTGCGGTCGACGTCATCGTCGGCGGGCATTACCTCCAGCGCCGCCTGCCCGGTCTCCGGGGGCCTGGCCTGCCGTGCACGGTAGGAATCGACCGCGAGGTTGCGCGCGACGGCGAACAGCCATGGCCGAGCTGGCCGGCCGGCCAGCGCCTCCGGGTGGCGCCATGCCCGTACGATCGTTTCCTGCACCAGGTCCTCCGCACGCTGCCTGTCACCGCCGGCGAGGTGGAGGGAGTAACGAAGCAGGGCGCCGCCGTGCTCGGCGTACAGCGCCCGGACGAAGGCCTCGTCTGCCACCTGCCCCTGGCGGGGCGCGGTTCCCGCGTTCGGCACACCATCAATAACGTCGGGTGGGACGGGCCGGTTCAGCCGGCTCGGACCATTCCCGCCGCCGGGGCCCCGGGATCGCGGCAGGCCCGGCGGGCCGGGCAATCCGTCGTGGCTCACGATTACACAGTGTGCCCCATTAGGTGCAGAATGCCTACCCGCCGGCGAACTGAGGAAGCACCTCGATGCGAGCCCCGTCGGCGAGCGGCACGGCGGCGGCCGCGGCCCGCGCGGCCGGTGCGCCGTCGACGAGGAAGGAGCAGGTCGCGAGCACCGAGCGCAGCCGCCCGTCCTGCCGCCGCGCGACGATTGCCTCCAGGGCCTCCGCCAGCGTCCCCGCCTCCACCGGCTCGGTGCTGACGCCTGCCGCGTCCCTGGCCGCGGCCCAGTACTGGATTGTTACTTTGGCCATGCCGGAATATCCTCTTCAGGAGCGGGACCCGGGCGCTGTTGCCCCCGGGTCCTTGTCTGTTTATACAGGTACCGGAGGTGCGGCCGCACCAGCGAGTGGAGGTGCCACCGAGTGAGCGACCTGCTGCTGATCACCAGCGCGCTCGAGGCGTCCACGGACGTACTGCCCGCCCTCGGCCTGCTGCTGCATCCGGTCCGGGTGCTGCCCGCGGACGCGTCTGCCCTGGTCGAGGCGCCCCCGGCCGATGTGGTGCTGATCGACGCGCGGCGCGACCTTGCCCAGGCCAGGAGCATCTGCCGGCTGTTGCGCACTACCGGCCTGGACTGCCCGTTGCTCGCCGTGGTGACCGAGGGCGGCCTGGCTGCGGTCAACGCGGAGTGGGGCGTCGACGACGTGATCGTGATCACGGCCGGCCCGGCCGAGGTGGAGGCCAGGGTCAGGCTCGCCGTCGGCCGCCGGGCGATAGCCGCGGCCGCCGACGTGCCAGATGAGATCCGCTCCGGTGAGCTCGCCATCGATGAGGCCACCTACGCAGCCAGGCTTCGCGGCCGGGTTCTCGACCTGACGTTCAAGGAATTCGAGCTGCTGAAGTATCTCGCCCAGCACCCGGGCCGGGTCTTCACCCGCGCTCAGCTGCTGCAAGAGGTCTGGGGCTATGACTACTTCGGCGGCACCCGCACCGTGGATGTCCACGTCCGGCGGCTGCGCGCCAAGCTCGGTCCCGAACACGAGGCGCTGATCGGCACGGTGCGCAACGTCGGTTACCGGTTCGTGCCGGTCAAGGCGGAACGCAGCGAGCGGCCACCGGCGGGGGAACGGGCGCAGCGGGGCGGACCACAGCACCCGGGCGCAACGGCCGGCCCGCGGAGCCCGACGGGCTATCCAGCGGCGGCCGCCAGGTGACCGCGAGGCCCTGTTGACCCGGGGACCGGTCGCGGTGGGCAGGCTGAGCACCGCTGAGGTCGGACAGGTGCTTGCGCTGGCCGATGCCGCGGCCGCCGCGGACGGGGTGCCGCCCCTTTCGGAGCATGTCCTGCTGCACGTGCGCTACGACCAGGAAAGCCCCGGGCGGGGACCGGTCGCGGCCCGCGAGCGCGGCCGCGACCTGGTTGTCACCGTGGGCGCGGAGGTCGCCGGCTACGCGTACCTGGATCCCGAACCGGCGGGCACGCCGGATTCCGCTGACGCGGAGCTGACCGGCGAGCTCGTGGTGCGGCCCGATCGCCGCGGGGAAGGGCTGGGCCTTGCGCTGGTGCACGAGCTGATCGGCCAGGCAGCCGGGCACCGGGTCCGGCTCTGGGCGCACGGCGACCTGCCCGCGGCCGCGCGGCTGGCCGAAATGGCAGGGTTCGAGCGGATCCGCGCCCTGTGGCAGATGCGCCGGTCACTGCGGGACCGGCTGGACGAGCCCCGGTTGCCCGCAGGGATTGCGCTGCGGACCTTCGCGCCGGGCGAGGACGAGGATGAGTGGCTGAGCCTGAATGCGCGGGCGTTCGCCAGCCACCCCGAACAGGGGGCATGGACCAGGCGCGACATCGCCGTGCGGGAACGCGAGCCGTGGTTCGACCCGGCGGGGTTCTTCATCGCGGAGCGAAACGGCACCATGGCGGGCTTCCACTGGACCAAGGTGCACGCGCGGGAAAGCCTCGGCGAGGTCTACGTGCTGGGGGTGGACCCGGCCGAGCAGGGCACCGGCCTGGGTCGCGCGCTGACGCTGGCCGGCCTGCGCTACCTGCGCCAGCGCGGCCTGCCTGAGGCGATGCTTTACGTGGATGAGGACAACGCGCCGGCGATCCGGATGTATACCGCCCTGGGCTTCGCGCGCACCAGGACCGACGCCATGTACCGGCAGCCGGCAGGGTAGCCAGGCGTGGCCTAGCTGTCGCGGATGCCGAGCGCCTGGTCGAGCTCGGCGGGAGTCAGCGGCCGGTCGCTGGCCGCGACGGCGGTCAGCACCTCGGCGTAGAGCTCGATCTCTTCAAGGGCGTCGCGGTCAGGGACACGCAGGTCCAACTGCCTGGGAATCGTGCTCACCTCCGGCGCTGATCGCGACTCCGTTCGCTTACGCCCCAGATTACGTGTCGGCACTGTCCCTCCGCATGACCCGTGCGGGCCATTCGCTGACCACCTTCACGTGCGGTTTTACCCACTCCGGCGGTAACGATTCCGCTAAACGGCAGCACGACGGACGTCACCTAGGTAATACAGGCCACATCTGTCACGATCGTATCTCCTATATGGAGGCTTGCCTGTCTTAACATAAGACATTCGGCTACAAAGCTCCTAAAGAGGACAATGGACCGTTCCGGTTGCCGCTATCGTGGTGACACACAACGGTCATGCCGGTATCCAACCCGCTTGGGCGCGCATACTACACGGGTAGCGGCAGCGCGGATCTCGGCGTGACCCGCTGCTTCGCTGGTACCGACACGCTCCGCCTCCTCCGGACGACTGGGAAGCCATGAATGACAACAGCGATCTCCTGCCGAACCTCGTTCACGAAGACGCGTTCGAAGTGCAGCGGCGCGGGTACAGCCGCCGCCAGGTGGACGAGTTCGTCGCCCGGTCCCGGAACCAGATCCGGGACCTGGAGCAGCGGCTGGCGCGCGCGCTTAACGAAGGGCAGGCGCTGCGGCGCGACCTGGCCGAGGCCCGCCAGCACGGGCCGGGTGCCAAGCCCGCGCACGAGGAAGTCAGCCAGCGCATCGCGCAGATCCTCAAGCTGGCCGACGACGAGGCAAGATCCCAGAAATCCGCGGCCGCCGACGAGACAGCACGGCTGCGCACCGACGCACAGCAGCAGGCGGAGAAGATCCGCACCGAGGCACGCGAGGCGGCCGACCGGATGCGGACCGCCGCCCAGGAGCAAGCTGAGCGGACGATCACGTCGGCGCGGGCGGAGGCGCAACGGACCACCGCCGAGGCGGACAAGAAGTCGGAGGCCGTGCTGGCCGACGCGAAGGCGCAGGCCAAGAAGGTGCTGGACGAGGCGACGGTCCGGGCCACCGCCATTCACGACGGCGCCGAGCGCCGCCTGAACCTGCTGTCCACCAGGCACGCTGAGACGATCAAGCGGCTCACGGACATCCTGGAGGGCGTCTCCGCCCTGGTCAGCACGGAAGCCGCCCGGATGTCGCTGGAGGAAGAGGTGGAGCAGGCGACCGACACGGCAGCCGACGCGCCCGGGTCCGCCGGGGCCGCCGCGTCAGCACGTCCTCCCGCGCCATCCCAGCCGCAGCCGGGCCAGCCGCGGCCGGACCAGGGATCTCAGGTAGCCCAGCCAGCCCGGGAAGGCCAAGACGGGCAAGGGCCACAGCGGGCGCAGGGCGGCCAGGACAAGCGGCCGCCGACGCGGGCCAGCCTCATCGACGCGGACGAGGAGACCGAAGGCGTGCGCGTCATGCCCCGCAGGGACTGACAACCCGGCCGGCCATCAGCCGCCCGCGGCCAGGGCCTGGGCGAGCATGTCCAGGCGCCGCAGGATGACGCCTTCGCGCAGCGCCCACGGGCACAGCTCCAGCTGGCCTACGCCCAGCAGGTCCAAGGTCGCGTCGGCCACGATGGCGCCGGCCGGCAGCTGCTGCACCCGGCTGGCCGACACCCCGGGAAGTTTGGCCCGCCCCGCCCGCGTCATCGCCGGCAGCCTTTCGGCCAGGGCTGCGACGTCAGCCTGCTGGAGCACCCGCTTGACGTAGGGTCCGTCGGCAGACGGGGCTGCCCCGGCGAGCCTGGCGAGCTGGCGGAACGTCTTGGAGGTCCCGACCACGTGATCAGGCGGCCCCTGCCGCAGCATGGCGCCGATCTCCCGGCCGATCTCGGCTCGCACGAACTTGCGCAGGCGGCGCACCTCTCCCGGCGGCGCCGGGTCACTGCCGTCGTGACGCGGCGGCAGGCGCTGGCCCCCCTGCGAGCGCATGAACCAGTCCCTGGTCAGCCGGCCCGCGCCGAGCGGCAGCGACGCTACGGCGTCTGGTTCCTCGTCGATCCCGGACGCCAGCTCGAGGGAGCCGCCGCCGATATCGACCACCAGCAGCCGCCCCGATGACCAGCCGAACCAGCGGCGGGCGGCGAGGAAGGTCAGCCGCGCCTCCTCGTCACCGGTCATCACGTTGATCTGCGCGCCGGTGACCTTGCGGATCCGGGACAGCACCTGCTCGCCGTTCGCCGCGTCCCGGACCGCCGAGGTCGCGAACGCGACCAGGTCCTCCACCCCTTTGTCCTCGGCGATACGCAGGGCCTGCTCGACCACGGCCCTCAGCCTGCTCTCGCCGTGCCCGGACAGGGCGTTCCCGTTTTCCAGGTGATCGGCGAGCCGGAGCTCGGCCTTGTGGGAGAAAGCCGGTATGGGCCGGGCGCCTTGGTGGGCGTCCACCACGAGCAGATGCACCGTGTTGGAGCCCACATCCAGCACCCCAAGTCGCATACCTTGACGCTACCGTGCCAGTGACCGGAAACGCCGTGCCGCTCAGCCCAGGGGAGTTCATCGGATGCGCAACGGGGACGTGTCGTTCTGGTGGCAGGCGCGCGGCATCCCGCCGCCGCGTCCGCCGCTTCCGGGCGGCGCCGAAGCCGACGTGTGCATCGTGGGAGCGGGCTTCACCGGCTTGTGGACCGCCTATTACCTCAAGCGCGCGGATCCGGGGCTGCGGGTCGTGGTGCTCGAGGCGGCCTTCGCCGGGTTCGGCGCCTCGGGCCGGAACGGCGGCTGGGTCACCGCGGCCCTGCCCGGATCGCGGTCCCGCTACGCCAGGCACCCGCGCGGCAGGGACGGCGTCCGGGAACTGGAACGGCACCTGCGGGATTCGGTCGACGAGGTGGGCAGGGTCTGCCTCGCCGAGGGCATCGATGCCGGGTTCGTCAAGGGGGGGACGCTCACCGTCGCTACCTCGGCCGCGCAAGACGCCCGGCTCCGCCGCCGTCTGACCGACGAACGGTCATGGGGCGATGACGCAACGATCGTTCGGTATCTCGGCGGACGGGAGCTTGCCGGGCGGCTGCACCTTTCCGGGGCGGTCGGGGCGCTGTACTCACCGCACTGCGCCCGGGTGCAGCCTGCCGACCTGGTCGCTGGGCTTGCCGAGGCGGTCGCCCGGTGCGGCGTGCGGCTGTACGAGACGACCCCGGTGACGTCGATCTCGCCCGGCCGGGCGCGCACTCCGGCGGGCGATGTGCGTGCCCAGTGTCTGCTGCGGTGCACCGAGGGTTTCACCGCCGGGCTGCCCGGCCAGCGCAGGACCTTGCTGCCGATGAACAGCTCCATGATCGTCACCGGGCCGCTGCCCGCCGCGGCCTGGGCATCGGTGGGCTGGGACGGCTTCGAGACGCTCAGCGACCAGGCGCACGCCTACGTCTACGCCCAGCGCACCGCGGACGGCCGCATCGCGCTGGGCGGGCGGGGCATCCCGTACCGCTTCGGGTCCGGCCTGGACCAGCGCGGCCAGACCGCGCCGCAGGTCGCCGCCCAGCTCGGCCGCATCCTGCGCAGGATGTTCCCGGAAGCGGCCGAGGCGGGCGTCGAGCACGCCTGGTCCGGGGTGCTCGGCGTGCCGAGGGACTGGTGCGCCACGGTGACCATGGACCGCCGCACCGGCCTGGGCTGGGCAGGCGGCTACTCCGGCCACGGGGTGGCCGCCGCGAACCTGGCCGGCCGGACGCTTGCCGACCTGGCGCGCGGTGCGCCGAGCCCGCTGACCTGCCTGCCATGGGTGGGTCACCGTTCTCCCCGCTGGGAGCCCGAGCCCGCCCGCTGGGCCGGCGTGCGGGGCCTGTACGCGCTGTACCGGGCGGCGGACCGGCTGGAAGCCGCCGGACGGTCCCCGCGCACCAGCGTGCTGGCCCGGGTCGGCGACATGATCTCCGGTATCCCGCACTAGGGTCGCCACAGTCATCAGCACACGGTATTCGCGCAGCAGGCAGCGGCGGGCCTGGGTCCGCCTCGGTCGCGTTAATCTTCGCCGATGAGAGTGCCAAGCAGCCTGGCATAGCGCAGCAGATGTATATCGCCGACGTACTGCTCGCGGACGTGGGCCCGCGCGGCGCGCCCCATTCGTTCCGCGGTGTCTTTCTCGGTGAGCAGCATGCGGGCCGCCGCTCCGAACGCGGTCAGGTCGGCGGGATCCGGCAGCAGGATGCCGGTGCCGTTGGCCACCTGGTCGATGATCCCGCCGACCGCCGAGCCGATGACCGGCCGCCCTTTCCACATTCCCTCCGCTACGGTCAGGCCGAACCCTTCCGCCAGGCTCTTCTGCGCGATCACGGCAGCGTGCCGCTGCAACGCGTTCACCATGGCCGCGTTCTCGTCGGTGTCATCCAGCGGGAGCGTGACCAGCAGGATGCGCGCCCGGGCAGCGGCGCTCAGATCGCGCCACTGCAGCAGGCATTCCCCGTAGACCGCCGCGCCCTCCGGGTCGTCGCTCACGTCGTTGACCGCCGGGCCGATCAGCATCAGGTATCCCTCACCGCCGGGCGCGACATGGTCGGCGAAAGCCTGCATGACCCCGGCCATGTCCTTGAGCCGGTCCCAGCGGGACACCTGGACCAGCACCGGATCGGCGGGGCCTGGGCGCCCCTCGGCGACGACGCCCGCTGGCCGCCTGACAACGTCCACATCGCCGTCACGGCGCACGAACCTCGCGGGCGCCGTCGCTGCGCCACCGTCCAGCACGCCCAGTTTCAGCAGGATCGCCTGCACGGTGTCGGCGTCGAGTTCCTGGTTTTTCGGGGAGAACGGGTCGATCGACGGCGGGATGATCCAGGCTTTGTCGGCAGGGATCCACGACGGGACGTATTCTCGGCGCGAGAACACGTAGGCCTCCGCGGCGGCCAGCTGCGGTCGCAGGAATTCCCATGCCGCCCGGGTCGCGTCGTTTTCCCAGTCAACGCCGATGTGGCAGCGCCACACCACCCGGGCTCCCGCCTGCGCCAGCGGCGCGGCCAGGCCAGCGGTTTGCGGGTCGTGCAGCAGCACGACATCGCCGGGCCGCACCCGGGCAGCCAGTTCCACCGCGTCCGCGGCCAGCATCTGCGCGTAATGGCCAGCCTCCGCCGCGCCGAGAGGGCCTCCGTCCATCCTGCCGTGGATCTGGTTGTGCAGCCGCTTGGTGATCGCGAAGAATCCGGCGTCCCCCGTGATGACCAGCCAGCCGGTCGGGATGCCGAGGTCCTGGACGTACCCGACCAGTACCTGCAGCATCTCGGCGACCCCACCGCCGGTCGCGGTCGAGTTGACGTTCCAGATTGTGCGTCCCGCCACGGCCGAACGAACCCGGTCAGCGGTCCGGGTCAGCTCCGCGTACCGCTCGGCGCCGATCACCGGCTCCAGCAGCGACACAGGCCGCCGCGGCACCTCCACAGTATGCAGCAGGCTCACGCCACCCGCCCTCCTGGCCGCACCGCCGGGCCTCAGCCAGGACGCAGCGCATCGGCTACGTGACCGCTGCGACCGGCGATACGAGTCAACCACGGCCGATCATCAGCGATCAAGCACGCCGCCCCCCGGAGCCGGTGATCCCGCGTGCCAGGCAGCGCTCGCGATGGTCTGGAGTACCAGCTGAGGGCCCGCACCGTGGGGTTGGTCTGCGAGCAAATGGCTGCGCCCGTACTAGGGCTTCGGCTGCCGGGTAGCAGCAACGGCATGACTGATACCGGTGAAGTAGGCGACCTGCACCTCGCGACCGTCGTCATCAACGTGCAGGACATGCGCCGCGCGGTGGACTTCTGGACCGCCGCGCTCGGCTATGTGCGGCGCGAGCAGGAATGGGATCCGGAGTTCATGATGCTGGTCGACCCTGCCCGGAGGCGCCTGCCGGTTTCCCTCCAGCCGGCCTACTCCCCTCCGAAGGAACCCGCCCGGGTGCACCTGGACCTCTACACCAGCGAGCAGGCACGTCACGTCGGCCGGCTGGTGGGGTTGGGAGCAACACGGGTGCATGACTGGCCCTATCCGGAGGATGCGGACTTTGTCGTCATGCGCGACCCGGACGGCAACGAGTTCTGCGTGATCGCCCATCACGAGCTGTAACCACCGCGGCGCTGTTGCCGCCTGGTAAGGAAGCGGTCAGTTTCCCGGCGCCGCCGTGGGCGGTCAGCCCCGGCCGCTGGGCTCCTTCTCCAGCCGGTTGTCGGGGCGGGAGCACCGCGAGGTGGACGCTAGCCCAAGTCCCTGAAGGTGGGCCGATACACTCCGGCCATGACGATCGCGGACCGGTTGGATTCCCTGCGGATAGAGCTTCCCCCGCCGTTTCCCCCCGCTGGGAACTATCTCGCGTGCGTCATCGACGGCGGCCTGGTGTTCGTGGGCGGCCACGGCCCGATCGCCGGGGACCAGATGATGCGCGGCAAGGTCGGCGGCGATCTCACCTTGGAGCAGGGCCGCGAGGCAGCACGGATGACGGCCCTGTCAATCCTCGCCACTCTCCAGGCTGAACTCGGCGATCTTGACCGGATCCAGCGGATCGTCAAGGTCTTCGGCATGGTGAATGTGGCTTCTGGGTTCGACCGGACCCCCGCGGTCATCGACGGGTGCTCGGACCTGCTCGTCGAGATCTTCGGTGATGCCGGGCGCCATGCCCGTTCAGCGGTCGGCCTCGCCGAGCTGCCGTTCGGCATTGCGGTCGAGATCGAGCTCATCGCCCGGCTTCGTACCTGAGCACAGCCCGGCTACCCGCTCTCAGTGACCGGATCAGCGGCGGCCAGGCCGCCGGCCTAGCCGCCGCGCTGCCCGAGGAACTGCGCCCATGGCTGCAGCAGACATCCGAGTCGGCGCAGGCACTCGGCATGGAGGAGTTCCTGCGCCGCATCGCCGACCCGCAGCAGACCGACCCGCAGACCGCCCGCCGCCAGGCCGTGCTGCGCGCCGTGCGGGAATACGCCCCGGGCAAGGAGGTCTCCGACACCCTGGCCCAGCTGCCGCCCGACCTGGCCCCGCTGCTCTCCTAGCGACCGTGGTGCGTGTCCGCTGGCGTCCACCGCCGTCGGTGTCGATTGTCACTCACGTTGTCACTCGGTCACTCCCGAGCCGACTGTAAGCGACTGCTGCCCCCAACCTGGCCGCCGGTCTCGTGCTCGGCCGCCTTCATTCCGCGTGACCGCTGGCCTGCTCAGCGCCGCCGAGGTGATCGCTGTAGTACTCACGGAGGGCGTGCTTCTCGCTTTCGCTGATGTGCGCGTCCGCGTCGATGTTAGGGGCGTCCTTGACCTGGTCCTTGGACACGGCCAGCACTACCAGCTGGTCGCCGTCGAACCGGGATCCGTGGATCGGCGCGAAGCTCTGCCGGGCGCCGAACAGGCCGGTCTCCACCAGGAGCCACAGCGGCTGCCCGGTTTGATCGTCGAGGTACACCTTGGCGACCTTGCCGATCCTGTTGCCCTCGGCGTCAACAGCGACGCGGCGGATGTACTCCTGGGTATCCTGCGGGGTGGTCATGGCTGTCTCCTCCCTTCTCCCTTCTTGCCGGATAGCGCGCATGCGGGCGGACGGCCCTCGAGCTTTCCACCAGCGCCGACTTGCCGACTCCCGCCTCCCCGGGCCACCAGCACAAGCCGCCCCTCGCCGTGCCGTGCCTCCTGCGCATGCCCGGCCAGCGACGTTGAGAACGACTCACGCTCCAGCAGCTGCATGCCGCCAGTATCCGCCCTACCAGCGCGGATCGCCAGCGACGACCCTGCCAAGCGTCCTCGCCAGGTGCCGAGTCACAGGCGGACGCCAGACCGGTGACCGCAGCCACGCACACGGCACCCGGCCGGCCCACATCCCGGTCGCCGGCGCTGACCTGGACGGCGAACGGGCACGCATCCTTACGCACAACTGCCAGCCACGGACTACACGACTAGACAGCCGCGCGGCAAGGCAGGATCCGGGGATGGCCCGCTCAGCCCCCTCCGGGCAGAAACCAAAGGCCAGGCAGCCTGCCCCGGACGGAGCGCGCCACCCCCTGCAAAGTGCGGGCGGTCACGATGACGACGACCAAGGCGCCGAGATGCGAACTCTCGTACGCGACCGCAGATGGCGTGTTGCGTGCCGATCGGCCGGTCAACGCCGGGTACTCACGGTCACTCCCGGACCACCCGGCACACCGGCTGACCTGCGGACGGGCAGGCTGACCCGCTGCGCAAACCCGCCTAAGCAGCGGATCTGACGTTGGAATCCTGCTGAGCGCCTTCATAATCTGCACATGAGGACAAGACCTTTGCTGGGACGCAAACCGTGGTTCGGCCCAAGGCGGATCGGGTGGGGCTTGTCCCCCGTCTCGCCCGATGGCTGGGCGGTGACGCTGGTAGCCATCGGGACGGCCGTATGCGTGGCGGTGTCGACCCGGCACAGACAGTGGGACGGTTTGGTCGTGGTCGTCGCCCTGCTGATCGTCGTGTTCCTTAAGGGCACGTCGCCAGGCGGCGCCCGACAGTGGGAGGAATGCCAGGCTCAAAAGGACCGCGCAATTCCTAGTCGTCTGGGTCGCTGACGAGACCGCGGAGCCGAAGGTCCTGTCCGCGCCACATACGTGCCACACGCGGCGGCAGCGAACGGTCAGTCACGGTCACTCCTATCCCTTTCCCAGCCGTGAGCAGGACCCACGTTACCGCTGGCCACGCGGCAGGCCTCGCACCATCTTCCAAGCTGGTTATGCGGGCCGATTCCCGTCGCTGGCTCTCAGCATCTCTCCGCCGTCCTCGCGAGCTGCGATAGCACGTCCCTGCCAGCAGCGGACCGTTCGCTCCGGAAGCGCTTCACTTCCTGGAACCCGAGTGCCGCGTGAAGCTGAAGCGAGCCGATGTTATCTGCTCCGGTCACGTAGAACACCGTGTCGGTACGGGTGAAGGCCCAGCGCAGGCGGGCCCGCGTCAGCTCCGTGGCGATGCCCCGGAGCTGCCACGCCGGATCCACCAGGACGCCGCTGAGGTAGCAGCCAGCTGGAGTTCCCGGACCCGCCTCATTTGCTGCCAGCTCGATCACCCTGCCGTAGGCGACTACCTTGCTGTTGGCCTTGGCGACGAACGTCTGGCGCAGATCATCGGTGATGTCCGAGGCGAACTGCTTGCCGCGGTCACCCGGCTTCACCCCAAGGACGCGTACGGCAAGGTTGACCGCGGCCGCGACGTCCGCCTTCGTGAGCGGCTCGATCTGCACCGCGGGCGCCATGCCGTCGGTCGGCGTCAGCGGCCTGCGGCGCGCTCATTGCCCAGCACCTGGCTGACTACCCTCTTCAGCCACAGTGCATAGTGTACGGACGGAACGTGGAAGGTCGAGGGCTACGGACGACACCGGACTATGGCGTGTACGCCGGACACCGGGCAGGACCCTGACGTGCGGATTCGGATTCCGGCACACTGGCTGGACGCGGGGCACTGGTCTACGATCGAAGGACCGAAGCTGACGGCGCTGGCCGTGTACTCAGTGACCGGTGGTCAGGTGGATCACACCGACGTCAGACAATCCGTTGAGCACCAGTTGCACCCCGAGCGCGGCCAGCAGGAACCCGAACACCTTCTCGGTGACCAGCATCCGGCTCGCGTCCAGCTTGCTGCTGATCTGCACTGCCCCGCGAAAGACCACGACGTCGAACGCGAGCACCACGACAAGCACACCGACACCGACAGCGAGCACGGCGATCGAGCTGGCCTCGGCCGACAGGGTGACCAAGACGACGATCCCAGCTGGGTTGAGCAGGTAGGGCACGGCCAGCGGGAAGACGGCGACCTGCATCGGATCCCGGGCTTCGACCGGATGATCGCCGCCGCTTCCCGTCTGATGGCCGAGCACCATGGCGACCGCGATTACCAGCAGGATGATGCCGCTAGCGACGCCCAGCGCGCCCGGCGAGAAGTGCAGCAGTCTGGTCAGCAGGCCACCAAGGACAAGCAACAACGCAGCAACGATGGCGGCGGTGGTCAACATCTTGCGCAGCACCCGGCGCTTGGTTGCCTCCGGCATATCCGCGGTCGCCTCCAGGAACGGCACCAGCGCGATCTTGGGTCCGATCCCGATCACCAGCAGCAGGAAGGTGTCGATGACGAAGGCGGCGTCCAGCGATTCGAGGTCTTTCATCGAGCTCCGTCCGGCATGCTTGGAGGTCCGTGCCGACACTGGTCTGGCAGGCTGCTGAAACCTGGGAATTGCGGTCGGCTCGCCGACGGTCACTTACGTGATGAGAACTCTAGATCACAACGGGACGAGAGGTGTCAGTACGAGCCGCATCGCGATCGCAGGGCCGTTGACAATCCCCACCGGGTGGACATGCGTGGATGCACCGTTGCCGTGGATCGAGGCCACGTGCGTCACCGCAGGTCGCAGAACATAGACCGAAACGAGCCGTGACGTCTGTAACCGCCGACCCCGGCGGTGGACACCCTCGGCGGGCGGGCGCCGTGTCTGAGAAGGGCACCGTCCTTGACGGCACCTCGCGAGGCTCGGTCATGTGCACGAAACTGTGCACGAGACACACTGAAACAGGTTGCGAACGCTGAGACGACTTCGGTGTAAGCCGCTCGGACCGGTTCCCCTTCCCTCCGCACCACCTCTGCGGCCGTCGCCCGGACTACACGGATGAAGTCGAGCCTGCCCAGTCCGCGGGTGTCCGGCGATGGCCGGCGGGTGCAACGGGGCCCGCTCGCGGCTGCCCAGCAAGTGTAGATTTATTGTTCGTGAAGCCCGGGATTGCGGCGAGACCGCCGTGCCGTGCTGTCAGGGAGGTGCGAGCGTGATCGCGGTGGTCGTCCCCGCCTTCGATGAGGCGGACAGGCTCCGGGTCCTTCTTCCGCGCATCCCGGCCTGCCTGTTCGGCGTGCCGGTTCAGGTCATCGTGGTGAGCGACGGCTCCACCGACGGGACGGAGGCGGTCGCGCTCGACCACGGCGTTGCCCTCGTCGGCCTTCCAAAGCACCGGGGCAAAGGGGCCGCCCTCCGGGCAGGCTTCGCCCAGGCGATGGAACTGGATCCCTCCCAGCTGGTCACGATGGACGCCGACGGCCAGCACGACCCGGCCGACCTGGAGCGGCTGGTCCAGCCCGTGATGGCCGGGGAGTGCGCGCTGGCGGCCGGCAGCCGGTTCCTGTCGGACCCCTCCCGCGGGCCCGCACCGCTCAACCGCTACCTGGTGCGGAAGGTCCTCGTCGCCGCGTTGCAGGCCACCCTCGGCCGCACCTACACCGATCCGTGCTGTGGCTACCGGTGCTTCTCCTTCCAGGCGCTGCAGGCCATCCGGTTGCAGGGGAACCACTACCAGAGCGAGCTGGAGACGCTGTTCGAAGCGGCCATCCACGGCCTGAGCGTCGTGGAGGTGCCCGTGCGCGGCGACTACCCTCCTGGCTGCTCCAAGATGGGCGCCCAATTCGGCCGCCTGGCGGGCCGGGTCTGGGTCATCAGCCAGTATGTCTTGACGATCGCGAGGAAGACCCGGGAGCTCCGACGCGCTTATGCCATGGCGCGACCATCGGTGAGCCCTTCGGTTCGGGACGGGACAGGGCGGGCAGACGCATGAACCAGGACGCGGAGACGCAACTCCTCGCGGAGTTCGAAGAGCTGGTCAGAACCGACCGCCTGCCGGAGCAGGGGTCTCAGTTCTTCGGCAGTGTCTCGAAGCTGGCCGACGACTTGCTGAGTAACGGCCGGTTCGAGCTGCCAACCGACCCGTTCCGGGGGCGGGATCGCGAGATGGCGCTGGAGTCCGACCTGTACTACGTCATATTCTGGCGGATGTTCGACCGGACGCCCGCCGCCATGCTGCAGGACTTCGCCATCAAGCTCCGCCGCATCCTGGCCAGGCGTGTCTTCAAAAGGTGCGGCGAGGATGTGGTCATTCACCACAACGTCCTGTTCAACTCCGGCCGCAACATTGAGCTCGGCGACGGCGTGTTCCTGAACCGGGACGTGATGCTGGATGACCGGGCGGCGCTCACCATCGGCGATCACACGATGATCGCGGCCGGAGTTGTTATCGAGACCCACAGCCACGCGTACGATGACTTCTCGGTGCCCCTCCCGCACGGCGGGCGGATCCCCGCCCCGGTCCACATCGGGTCGAACACCCTCCTCGGGTACAAGGTCGCCGTGATGGCGGGCGTCAACATCGGGAATCGCTGCATCGTGGCCGCCAACTCGGTGGTGACCAAAGACGTGCCCGACCAGACCATCGCGGGGGGAGTGCCAGCCAGGGTCATCAAGACGATCACGCCCCGTGCCGGGAACTCTGAGCATGATGGATCGCCCTGATAGGCCACGTGCTCGCCAGAGCGGCGCCCCCGCACGACCGTCCGTTTTTTCAGGTGTAGCGGATAGCCTCCTCAAGCAGTTCGCGTGCGATGGCCCCCCAGGACCAGCTTCTCGCTACAGCCAGCGCGGTCAACGTGATGGTTGGTAACGGACACGCGGCCGACTGCCTTGCCCTCGCGGTGTGATCGAATACCTAACAAGGTGATCGGATCTCCGAGGGAGCAAGCGATGGCAGA
>JAFAPY010000276.1 GCA_019246795.1 Streptosporangiaceae bacterium
GGTCGTAGGGGTGCACGCCGGGCGTGGTGTGGATGCGCCCGATCGTGAGCCGCGCGCGCCCGTCATGCGGGCCCCCGGCGCCTTTGCCGTTGCGGGCCGCCGCGCCGCTCGCCGTCTCCGTCATTACCGGTTCCCCCTTCCGGGACCTTTGCGATCTCTGCCAGTCCCTGTATGGCCGCGCTGCACCTGTGCTGCCGCCGTCACGCCGGCTCCGTGCCCGCCGCGGTCTGCACGGCGTCACGGCTTCCCTGGCGCAAGGCGGCGATTTCCTCTTCAAAATCGGCGAGCGACTCGAATCCCCGGTAGACCGAGGCGAACCTGAGGTAGGCCACCTCGTCCAGCTCCCTGAGCGGGCCCAGGATGGCCAGGCCCACCTGGTGCGAGGGAACCTCGCCGAGGCCCCGCGCCCTGATGGTCTCCTCCACCTGCTGGGCCAGGATCGCCAGCTTGTCCTCGCCCACAGGGCGTCCCTGGCACGCCCGCCGCACGCCGCGGACGATCTTGTCCCGGGTGAAGGGCTCGGTGACGCCGCTGCGCTTGGCCACCATCAAGATCACCGTCTCCTGGGTGGTGAACCGCCGCCCGCACTGCGGGCACGACCTCCGGCGGCGGATCGCGGCGCCGTCGTCAGCGGTCCTGCTGTCGATGACCCTGCTGTCCGGGTACCGGCAGAACGGGCAGTACACGCGATCACCTCCTCCAGCGCGACAGGCGTCCACAGGTACCAGGCCGGTAGGCACAACCTGTGGATAAAACACACCAATGTAAGTACTAGATGTTGTGGTCACAGTAGCTTATCGGGCGGCCGGGGGCAAGCGGGCGCGGGTTGCGGCGCCGAATCCCAGGCAGCCGTTCCGCCGCAGTGGAGCGCCGGCGTGTCGCGCGGGCCGGCGCGGCGCGGACGGCGCCGGCGGACGGCACCGGCGCGACGGGGGCATCCCGCCGGGGTTCACCCGCGCGGAGCCCACAGACGCTGGCCGGCCAGGACGGTGTCGCCGGTCAGCCCGTTGAGCTTGATGATCTGCCGGACGACCAGCCGGGTGTCCGCATCGGGATCCGCACGCTCGGCGACCGACCACAAGCTGTCTCCCTGGCGGACCGTCACCTGAGTGAGGTGCTGGCCGCCCGCGCCGCCGGCAACGGAGCGGCTCGTCGCCTGCGCCGCCACGGCGGCGAGCAGCGAGAGCACGCAGACCAGCAGTGCTGCCGCGGCGGCAACCACGACACGCCCGCGCCTGGTCAGCCGCAGTGGGACGGTCGCCGTAGCGGTGACGGCGCGGCCGCTTGCCCGGTGCTCTGCGGGAGCAGCGCGGCGGTCAGGCCGCCTGGCCGCGCGGTAATCTTCCAGCGCGATCACCAGGGCCCCTGTGCCATCGCCAGCGCCGGCCGACGCGGGCTCACCAGATCCGGCGCGGCCGCTAGCGGGCGGCGCTTCCGCTGCCCGGATCGCATTCATGGCGACCTCCTGATCAAATCTACGTTCGACGGTACTGCATTCGATCGTATCCCAGTTCGATCGCTTTGCCGTTCGACCTTCTGTCGTGTGTCTTTCGTTGTAGCGCGAGGGTCTGACATTTGCGGGCCACGCTCTGGCTCCAGGGTGCGCTCGAGGCGTGACAGCACCGCCGGCGTCGTGCCCTGGCGGGGCCTGCGCCAGCCCGCGACGCGCCGGTCGGCTTAGTGTTCCCAGGAATGACGACGATGACTGATATAGTCGAACTGAGCAGTGATAAGGAGGTTCTGCAATCGGCGCCAGGTCGTGGCGGCGGGAGCTCCTGCATACCCTGCAGGGGCCGAATCCGGCGGACGACACGTCGAACTGATGTTTGGGATATGGGCCGATAACGACTAGTGTTTAGTCAGCAGGCAAGAACGTGGACACGGAAGGTCATCACATGGAGGACAGCGTCATGGGAGGCACCACGACCGGCGCTTCCGGCAGCAAGACCGCCGCGGCGCCCAGACCCAAGGGGCGGCCGGGACGCAAGCCTAAGGGCAGCGTGCCTGTCGTCATCCCTGAGACGCCGGACCGCCCCGATCCCGACCATGTGCTGACCTGGCGGCAGCGCAAGGTGCTCCAGGTCATCCGCGAATCGGTGGAGAAGCGAGGCTATCCGCCATCCATGCGCGAGATCGGGGAAGCGGTCGGCCTGACCAGCACGTCGAGCGTCTCCTACCAGCTGTCCACCCTGCAGCGCAAGGGCTACCTGCACCGGGACGTGGGCCGGCCGCGCACGGTCGAGGTGCGCCTGCCCGGCCACCCGGCCGTACGCCCGGCACCGGGCCGCGAGAAGGGCAGCGAGGGAGAAGCCGGCATTCCCGGCATCGACATCGCGTCCCAGGAGGCTGCCTACGTGCCGCTGCTGGGACGGATCGCCGCAGGCGGCCCGATCCTCGCCGAGCAGTACATCGATGACGTCTTCCCGCTGCCCAGGCAGCTTGTCGGCCAGGGCACGCTGTTCCTGCTCAGGGTGGCCGGCGACTCGATGATCAACGCCGCGATCGCGGACGGGGACTGGGTCGTGGTCCGGCAGCAGGAGGACGCCGAGAACGGTGAGATCGTGGCGGCCATGCTCGACGGCGAGGCGACCGTCAAGACGCTGAAGAGGAGCGACGGGCATGTCTGGCTGATGCCGCACAACCCGGCGTACACGCCGATCCTCGGCGACCACGCCACCATCCTCGGCAAGGTCGTCGCCGTGCTACGCCGCGTGTGAGGATCCGGGCCGCCGTCATGCCGCGACGATGTTGACCAGCTTCGGCGGCCGGACGATGACCCTGCTGACGTGCCGACCGTCCAGCGTGCGCAGCACGCCGGGCGCGGCCAGCGCCAGCTCCCGGAGCTCGGCTTCGGTGATCGAGGGCGGCACGTCAAGCTTGTCACGGACCTTGCCGTTGACCTGCACGACGCAGGTCACCGTGTCCAGGACGAGCAGCGCCGGGTCGGCGAGGGGCCACGTCGCCAGCGCCACCGACGGCTCGTGCCCGAGCAGCTCCCAGCACTCCTCGGCGGTGTAGGGAGCAAACAGCGACAGCAGCACGGCAAGCACCTCCGCCGCCTCGCGTACCGCCGGGTCGGCCGGTCCCGGACCTTCAGCGCTCCCACGTGCCTTGAGGCCAGAGTCGATTGCCTTGCGCGCCGCGCTGACCAGTTCCATCAGCCGGGCCACGGCCACGTTGAGGTGATATGCCTCCACCAGGCGGGTGACCTCGTCGATGGTCCGGTGGGTGACCCTGCGCAGCTCCGCGTCACCGGTGCCGCGGGCCGCGGCGGCGGGCCCGGCAGCGGCGTCTGCGGCGGCGACGTCGGCGGCGACACGCCAGACCCGGGCGAGGAATTTGACCATGGCCTCCGGGCGCACGTCAGCCCAGTCGATGTCGTCGGCCGGCGGGCTGGCGAAGATCATGGTCAGCCTGATCGCGTCGACGCCGAAGCGCTCGATCTGCTCGCCCAGGTCGACGCCGTTCCCCAGCGACTTGGACATCGCCCGGCCGCAGTTGATCACCTGGCCCTGGTTGATCAGCCGGGTGAACGGCTCGGTGAAGTCCAGCAGGCCCATATCGTAGAGGATCTTGGTGAAGAACCGGGCATACAGCAGGTGCAGGATCGCGTGCTCGACACCGCCCACGTACATGTCCACCGGCGCCCAGCGGCGGACCCGCTCCGGGTCGAACGGCCTGTCAGTGTCGTGGGGCGAGCAGTACCGGAACATGTACCAGGACGAGTCCACGAACGTGTCCATGGTGTCGGTGTCGCGCGTGGCCGGCTCGCCGCAGGCCGGGCAGGGCACGTTGACCCAGTCCTGCGCCGCGGCGAGCGGTGACACCCCCCTGGGCAGCAGGTCCTGGCCGCGCAGGTCGGGCAGTTCTACCGGAAGCTGGTCGTCAGGCACGGGGACTTCATCGCATGACGGGCAGTGCACGATCGGGATCGGGGTGCCCCAGAAGCGCTGCCTGGACACCAGCCAGTCCCGCAGCCGGTAGCTGACCGCCGCCTTGCCCAGCCCCTTTTCCTCCAGGATCGCGGTGATCGCGGCGATGGCCTGCGCCTTGTCCAGCCCGTTGATCGAGCCGGAATTCACCAGCGTGCCCTCGCCCACGGTCGCGACCCCAGCCTGCGCCGGATCTGGCTGCCCGGTGTCCACCACCACCCGGACCTCCAGCCCGTGGGCGCGCGCGAAGCCGAGGTCGCCCTGGTCGTGCGCCGGTACCGCCATGATCGCCCCGGTGCCGTAGTCGGGCAGCACGTAGTCCGCGGCCCACACGGGGATCGGTTCGTCGTTGACCGGGTTGATGGCGTACCTGCCGAGGAACACCCCGGTCTTTTCCCGCTCGGCCGACTGGCGTTCGATGTCGGTCAGCTTCCTGACCTGCTCGACGTAGGCGCGCAACTCCGGCAGCCGCTCCGGCGCGCACAGCTCCTCGGCCAGCGGCAAGTCCGCCGCCACCACGAAGAACGTCGCGCCGTACAAGGTGTCGGGCCGGGTGGTGAACACCGTGACCGGCTCGTCGCGGCCCTCGACGGCGAAACGGACCTCGGCCCCTTCGGAGCGGCCGATCCAGTTGCGCTGCATCAGCAGCACCCGCTCGGGCCAGTGGCCTTCGAGCTGAGCGGCGTCCGCGAGCAGCCTGTCGGCATATTCGGTGATCTTGAAATACCACTGGGTCAGGACCCGCCGGACGACCTCGGCGCCGCACCGCTCGCACCTGCCGTTGATGACCTGCTCATTGGCCAGCACGGTCTGGTCGATCGGGCACCAGTTCACGTACCCGCCCTTGCGGTATGCCAGTCCCCGCTCGTAGAAGCGCAGGAACAGCCACTGGTTCCAGCGGTAGTACTCCGGGTCGCAGGTCTGCAGCCGGCGCGACCAGTCGAACGACACCGCGTACCGCCGGAACGACGCCGCCTGCGTCTCGATGTTGGCGTAGGTCCAGTCGGCCGGGTGGGAGTCGTTCCTGATCGCGGCGTTCTCCGCGGGCAGGCCGAACGCATCCCAGCCGATGGGGTGCAGCACGTTGCGGCCCCGCAGGAAGTGGTAGCGGGCCAGGGCGTCGCCGATGGCGTACGCCTCGGCGTGGCCCATGTGCAGGTCCCCCGACGGGTACGGGTACATGTCCACCAGGTAGAAGCGCTCCCTGGGGTCGGCAGGATCCTCGCTGGCCCGGAAGGGGTCAAGCTCCGCCCACCGCGCCTGCCACTTCTCCTGGACATCACGGGGGTCGTAGCGCTGCGCCACCTGCGGGCTCTCGGCCGCTGTCATTGTTTCCTCACCACTTATCCGGTCCGGGCCTGCAATGAAAACGCCCCTCGGAACGAGGGGCAGCCGCGCCAGCGACGGTAGGTCGGCGCGGCTAGGTAAGAAGCAGCCGGACGGCACGCATGGGCACAGGATAGCGCACCAGGCCGCGTGTACGCCTCCCGCCGGCAGCACGGCAGCTAGACAGAATTACGTATTTACGTAATAATATAGACATGCGCTCCGCAGATGCGGTACCGGCATGAGCGCGGGAGACCAGCTGAGCCATGTCGCTGCCGAATCAGAGGATCCCGTCCTGGCGCGGCTGGCCGAGCTGGAGGCCCGGGTGGCCCAGCTGGAACAAGGCCGGGGCACCGGTCCAGCGCGGGCCCGGCCGTCCGGGCCTGCCGCGGATGACGCGCTATGGGTGGTCAACGGCCTGCGCGGGCGGCTGCCGGCCGGAACCGGGGCGGTCGTGTTCGCGGGCGTCGTGCCGGCGCCGGAAGGCGGCGAGTACCTGTGGCAGTACGGGCGCACCGCCGCGGACCTGCGGGCGGCCGATTGGGCCGAGCGCAGCCAGACGATCGCCGCGCTGGGCCACCCGGTTCGGATGCTGCTTGCCCAGCTCGTCCTTTCGGGCACCAGGTCGGTCGCTGACCTGCAAGAAGACCCGCGGCTTGGTACCTCCGGCCAGCTCTACCACCACCTGCGGCAGCTGGTGGCGGCTGGCTGGCTGCAGCAGGCCACCCGCGGGCACTACGAGGTGCCCGCCGCCCGCGTCGTCCCGCTGCTGGTCATGCTGACCGCTGCCGAGCGCTGAATCCACGGCACGAGAAAGGACATACGCCATGCCATCCCAGATCGCGATCGTGCTGGCCCGGCTGCGCATGCCGATGGTCGCCGTGCTGGCCGGCGTGCTGGTCGCCGGCGTCTTCTGGCATCTGCTGCCCGGCGGCCTGCCGGGGTGGGTCAGCTGGGCCGGCCTAGGCGCGGTTTACCTGGTGCTGATGCGGGCCGGAACGCTGCGGCGCGAGCCGGTCACGGTACGCCCGCCGGTCACCGGCCGCTGGCTGGCCGTCAACAGCCCGGCGAACAGGGTTCCCAGCCACGGCGTCCACGCCTACGGGCAGGGGTACGCGATCGACCTGGTGTG
>JAFAPY010000374.1 GCA_019246795.1 Streptosporangiaceae bacterium
GGACCGGACGCCTTCGGCGTATGACGCGCCGAACAGGCATGCGTGCACCAGCAGCGGATGCAGCTGGTGCAGCGGGATCCTGGCCCGCCAGCCCGCCGCCAGCGGCACCGCATCGTCGTAGCCGACCAGGATCCGGTCCAGGTCCGGTGCGCCGAACAGGACCAGCATGGCCAGGTCGGTCTCGCGGTGACCGCCGTGCGCAGCCGGGTCGATGAGCCAGCCCCGCCCCCCTGACCACAGCACATTCCCGGCCCAGCAGTCGCCGTGGATCCGGCTCGGCGGCTCGGGCGGCCCGGCCAGCGAGCCGATCCGGTCGATGACCGCCTCCACCAGCCGCGCGTCGTCGGGCCCCAGCGCGCCCGCATCAACGGCCCGGCCCAAGAAGGGCAGCAGCCTGCGTTGTGCGTACCATTCGGGCCAGCCCGGCGGCTCGGGCGTGTTATCCAGCGGCAGGCTGGCGATGAAGCCCGGCCACGGCGCGCCGAAGGCGTCTGCGCCGGCCGCGTGCAGCCGGGCCAGGTCCGCGCCGAATCCGAACGCGGCATCGGGATCCGCCACGCCGGGCGGGATCATCGAGATCACCAGGGCGGACCCGGTGACCGCCAGCACCTCGGGCACCGGAACCGCGCCTGCCTCGGCGAGCCAGCGCAGCCCGTTCGCCTCGGCCGCGAACCTGCCGGCGGTGCCCTCGTCCGGGTCGGGGTCTGGCGCCACCTTGGCGAAGGCGCGGCGGCCGCCCGCCAGGGTGAGCATGACATGCCGGTAGCCGTGCTGGCCGCCGGCCACCCGTGCCTGGCGGACCGGCAGCCCGGTCAGCGCCGCGATCCCGGCCGCGGGCACGGAGCGGTGGGTCACACCGCGGAGGGCTGCGGGGGGCCGTCCCCCCGCGCTGGCAGGGCGCCGGGGCGCAGCAGCCGGGCCAGGCGGGCGGCGATGACCGGCGCGGCGGCGCCGAGCAGGTCAAGGACCCGGCCGAAATCGTCCGGGCCGCCGCCGTACGGGTCGGGTATCTCGGCATCGGCCGGGCCGAGTCCGCCGGCCTCGCCGAACAGAACGATCCTGTCGCGGTCGGCCGCGGGGGCCATGCGCCGCAGCGCGGCGAGGTTGCGGGCGTCCATGGCGAGCACCAGGTCGCGTTCGGCAATCCAGGAGCGGTTAAACTGCCTGGCGCGGTGGGCCGTGCCGTCGTAGCCGCGGGCGGCGAGCGCCGCGCTGGCCTCCGGGTACATGGGCTGGCCGATGTGCCAGTCGCCGGTGCCCGCGCTGTCCACGGTCACCAGCCCGTCCAGCTCTACCCCGGCCAGGGCGGCGCGCAGCACCGTCTCCGCCATCGGGGACCTGCAGATGTTGCCGAGGCAGACCAGGGACACCCGGTAGGGCGCGCCGGGCTCGCGCGGTTGGCGCGGGGCGGGCACCGGGGCGGAGTCCAGCGCCCGCGACGAGGGAGATGCAGCCATCAAATGGCAGGCTACTGCCCCGGGGAGCCTGCCGCCACGGCGGGTTCCGCGGCAGCTATTCGCCATCCTCCCGCGGTTGCTGCTACGATCGCAACGTTCTGTACGCGCCGCTAGCTCAACTGGCAGAGCAGCGGACTCTTAATCCGCGGGTTCGGGGTTCGAGTCCCTGGCGGCGCACCCGTGACCTGGCATTTCATCGCCTCTCCTGGGTCGGCTGGCCAACTGGGTTGCAGTTGGGTTCATGCCTCGCCCCACAGCGCCCGGCCGATTCGCTCGGCGGCGTCTGTCATCACTTGCGGGAGCACGTGGGCGTAGCGGCTCGTCATGCTGATCTGTGAGTGGCCGAGGATCTCCGTCACGACACGCTGATCGACGCCTTGGGCGAGCAGGAGGGTGGCAGCGGTGTGCCTCGCGTCGTGGACCCGCACCGGTCGGATACCGGCTGTTTCGAGCAGCGCTTTCCATTCGTCCCAGTCGGCGTGGGGGTCGATCGGCCGCCCGCTGGCCTGGCACCAGACAAAACCGCCGTCGTGCCAGGCTGACCCGGCGGTCATGCGCTCTTGCAGCTGAGCGGCCCGGTGCGCCTTGAGTGCCGCCGCGAGCTGCGGCGGCAGCGCGATTGTGCGCCTGCTCTTGTCGGATTTGAGCTCGGTGAGCTGCAGTCCGCCGCCGCTTCGCCGCGGGCAGGACCGGGCATGCCGGGCGCAGTAAGGCGGGCAGTCGTCGCGGTGGTGGTCCCGGGCGCATGCGTAAGGGGCGGGACAGCCGTGCCGCCAGGCGAGGCGCTGAAGCTGCCAGCGAACCACCAGTGTCCCGGCGGCCAGATCGACGTGCTGCCACCGCAGGCCAAGCGCTTCACCTTGCCGCAGGCCGAGAGCCAGCGCGATGCTCCACCGGGTGCCATTTCGCCGTGTCGTGGACAGCCTGATGATCCGCAGCGCTTCCTCGAGGGTCAGCGGCTCAATCTCGTCCTGGCTTGCAGCTGGGGCGTCAACCAGGGTGGCGACGTTCCAGGCGACATATCCACGCTGCATGGCGACCTTGAGCGCGCGCGACAGGATGCGGTGAATCTGGAGCACCGTAGCTGGCGCCAGGCCCTCAGCTTCCAGCCGTGTGGGCTGCTCGATGTGCTCGGGGGTGAGCCGGTCCAGACGGTGTTTGCCAAGTCCGGGGATGATCCGGTTGCGGACCTTCGGCGCGTAGGTGCTGTCCAGCGTGGACCTGCGGATGCGCCGGGGCGCGACGGTCGTCAGCCAGGTTTCCATCCACTGGCCGACCGTGACCGGCCTGCCCGCGCCGGTAACGTTGCCATTGTCGCGGTGGCGTTCCAGCTCGCGGACCTTACGCGTGACCGCGGCCTCGGTCCGCGCTTTGCGGTGCCTGCGATCAGGCGATCCGTCGTCCTTGATGCCGATGGTGACCCAGCCGTGCCACCAGCCATCTTTACCCAGGTAGATCGATGATCGGTTGTTCGGCTTGCGGGAAGGCATCAGGCCACCTCTGCGTCGGCATAGCTGGATTATGCCTGCTCCAGGTCGCGGACGAACGCCCGCAGCGCCTCGGCGGTAATGAGCCGGGCACCGCCCAGCTTGACCGATCGCAGGCGGCCGGATTTGATCAGCGCGAAAATCACAGTCCGGCCCATACCGAGGATTTGCGCGGCCTCGGCCGGGCGGTACATGAGCTGTTCCACGCGCGGTTTCCTCCTCTCCAAGGTTAGGCGGTTGCCATCCGTTCGGGTGAGATGCGCCGGTGCTCGCGGGCGCGGGCGGCTGCCGACTGGGCGAGCAGGGCGTCTCCGCTGGTCCGCCAGCCGCGTCCGGCCCACGCCAGATCGGCGTGGCGGATGATGGTCCTGTCGGCGTAGCCGCGGGAGTCGGGGTGCTGGCGACGCTGCCAGTCCCGGCGGGCAGCACGCAGCGCACGCATGGTGGTGGAGTAGCGGCGGGACTTGGTGGCGAAGTGGCCGCGGTAGCCGAGCATGTGCGCCCAGCGGCGCAGCGCCTTGAAGTCCTCATGCGAAGAGCCGCCCAGCCTCAGGCACGCTCGGATCAGCCGCCCATGGTGAGTTCGCGTGTCGGCGTAAGCCTCGGCGTTGTCGGCGGTGATCCGGCCGGGCGGCACCCCGGCGGGCT
>JAFAPY010000033.1 GCA_019246795.1 Streptosporangiaceae bacterium
TGCACACCGGGGTGAAGTCCTTGGGATGCGAGAACAGGACCGCCCAGGAGTCCCCGATCCACTCGTGGAAGTCGATCGGGCCTTCGGTCGTCTGGGCATGGAAGTCCGGGGCGGTATCCCCCAGAGCCAGTGTCATGATCTTCCTCCGTTGCGCTCACTCGCGTACGTGAAAACGCGCCTGTCGCGGCACCAACCCAGCTTCGCCGGCCGCCGCGCAAAAGTCGAGTAGTTCCACCGGAGTTATCGCGTATCGGCACGCCCTGGTCCATGCGCACGGCGCCGTGCTGCCGCGATGCCGGCCCCAGCCGGCGCGGCAACCGCCCGCGGCGCGCCGCGGCGAGGCCATGAAGGTCATGGCCGGGGCTACCGCTACCGTGGAGGGAAGTGCCTGCGGCTCCTTCACCCCCCCGAGGACCGCAGGCACCTTGATCGGACGCCGCGCACCGCGGCCTTCCCCCCCTGCACGCCGCTGGACGCTATCCTCTGGACGAGGATCGGCAGGCTTGGGAGAAACCACCGTCCGTTCTGGGAAAAGGTTTCGCTGATCGCGAACGGACGGCGCTAGGGAACACCTCGCGGTTCCGGTCCTCGCCCCGCGACCGCGCGTCTTCAGCGGGAGAGGGCGTCCAGGCGCCGCCGCGGCCCGGCCAGCCCGCGGCGGTGCCGGGTCATGCCCGCCCATGGATCGGCGATCCGGGCGAGCCGCGCCGCGGTGGTCCGGATGGTGAGCTGCCCCGGGGCAGGGCCGCCGTCTTCGACTTCGTCCCAGTGCAGCGGGGTGGCGACCGGGGCGCCCGGGCGGCCCCGCGCCGAGTAGGGGGCGATGGCCAGCTGGGCGTAGGCGTTGCGCATGACGTCGAGGTAGAGCCGGCCGTCGCGCTCCTGCCTGCGCTGCTCGGTGGTCAGCCGCCCCGGGTCCCGGCTGGCGAGCAGGTCCGCGGCCTGGCGGGCGAAGGCGCGCACCGAATCGAAGTGCTCCTCGGCCCGCAGCGGCACGTGGACGTGTAGCCCCTTGCCCCCGGTGGTCTTGACGTAGGCCGCCAGGCCGAGCTCGTCGGTCAGCAGGCGACGCAGCGCCAAGGCGGTGCGGCACGCCTGGCCGAACTGCCCGGCATCGGCGGGATCCAGGTCGAAGACCAGCTGATCGGGGCGGTCCAGCGCGCCGAGCTGGCTGAGAAACACGTGCAGCTCGATGCTTGCCTGGTTGGCGAGATAGACCAGCGTCGCCGGCTTGTCGCAGACCACCTGGCAGACGGTGCCGCCCTGCTTTTCCACCTCGACCCGGGTGATCCAGTCGGGGAAGGTGCGGGGCACGTTCTTCTGCACGATGGCCTGCCCGGCGATCCCGTCCGGGTACCGGCGCATGGCCAGCGGGCGCTCCCGCAGGTAGGGCAGGATACGCGGCGCTATGGTCAGGTAGTACTCGATGAGATCGCCCTTGCTGATCCCGTTGCCGCCGAACAGCTGCTTGCCGGTGCGGGTCAGCCGCACCGTGATGCCGCCGACGCTTATCTCGCCATCTGTCATGCCGGTACCTCCGGCCCGCGTTGCCGCAGCACTAACCGTCACCCGCTGATCGATCGTCGTACCGCGACCTCACCGACCGCGGACCGGTCTGTGCCGGGCCGGCGTCGGCGCTGCGACGCAGGCGCCGGTAGGCCACGTGCGGCCGGACTGGGTCGCCTTCGGCTATCCGCGGATGCTCGAATCGAGCGTATTCGGCAAGGCCGAGACGGCGCATCACCGCCTGGGACGGCACGTTGAGCACGGCGGTGATCGACCAGATCTCATCCAGCCCGAGACCATCGAACGCAACGCCCAGGGCCGCGGTAGCCGCCTCCGTCGCGTAACCCTGCTGCCAGGCGCTGCGGGCCAGCCGCCATCCGACTTCGACGCCCCCGGCGCCCGGAACGCCGTCCGGCATCGGGTTGAGCCCGGTGAACCCGATGAATGTGGCCGTGCCGGCGATTTCCAGGGCCCACAGCCCGTATCCCTGCCTGTCGAACAGTGCCTCGATCCGGTCGACCATCGCGTCGCTGGCGACCCGTTCCAGCGGGGCGGGGAAGAACCGCATGACCTCGGGGTCGGCGTTGAGGGCCGCGAACGGCTCCCGGTCACAGTCCCGCCACCGGCGCATCAGCAGCCGAGCGGTGCGGATGGTGTCATACCGGATCACGGTCACGTCGACGGGCCCGGGCGCCGGACGGGCCAGGTCAGCCGCCGGGCGCAGCCATCGGGTTCACTCCGGCCAGGTCCTCGCGTCGGACCCGGATCACGACCACCGCGATGATCAGCGCCAGCAGCATGATCCCGGCCGAGACGAGGTACCCCTTGGAGAACCCGCTCGCCAGGGCGTGGTGGGCCATCGCCTTGCCTACCGCGGCCGCCTGGGCGGCGGGCAGGTGCACCGAGGCCGACTTCGCCGCCGCGGCCGCCGCGGCGGCCTGGCTGCGCAGGTTGTCGGCGACCGCGGTCCAGGCCACGGTGCCGAGCACCGCGAGCCCGAGCGCGCCGCCGACCTGCTGGCCGGTGTTGAGCAGGCTCGAGGCCACGCCGGCGTCGTTGTTGGCGACCTTGGCCAGCGCGACCAGGGACAGCGGCACGAAGATCAGGCCCATGCCGGTCGCGGTCAGCATCATCGGCCCGAGCAGGCCGGAGACGTAGTGGCTGTGCTCGGTGATCCGGGACAGCCAGATCATCCCGGCGGTGGCCAGCACGCTGCCGATGATCATCAGCGGCCGGGCGCCGATCCGGCTCACCAGCTGCGAGGCCACCCCGGACGCAACCATGATCATGGCGACCATGGGCAGGTAGGACACGCCGGTGCGCAGCGCGCTGTATCCCCACACGGTCTGCACGAACAGGGTAAGGAAGAAGAACATGCCGAACAACCCGGTGCCGATGCACAGGCTGATCAGGTAGGCCCCGGACCGGTCCCGGCTGCGCAGCACCCGCAGCGGCAGCAGCGCATGCCGGCTGTGCACCTCGATCCACCCGAACGCCACCAGCAGCACGGCGGCGGCCGTCAGCGACGCGACTACCTTGGCATCGCCCCAGTGCGACACACCGTCGATGCCGCCGGGCGCGGCCGAGGACAGCCCGTAGACCAGCGCGGCCACCCCGGCGGTGCCGGTGATCGCGCCCGGCAGGTCGAACCGCCCGGCGCGCCGCTCGGATTCGGGGAGCACCCGCGGCGCGGCGAGCGCGACCAGCAGGCCGATCGGGACGTTCACCCAGAACACCCAGCGCCACGATAGGAAGGTGACCAGCAGGCCGCCTGCGATCAGGCCGACCGCGCCGCCCGCCACGCTCATCGCCGCGTACACGCCCATCGCGCGGTTGCGCGGCGGCCCTTCGGGGAAGGTGACCGCGATCAACGACAGCGCGGTCGGCGCGGCGAACGCGCCGCCGATTCCTTGCACCGTGCGCGCGGCCAGCAGCCAGGCCTGATCGGTGGCGAACCCGCCAGCCAGCGAGGCCAGGGTGAACACCAGGATGCCGGCGATGAAGATCCGGCGGCGCCCCAGTAGGTCGCCGGACCGGCCGCCGAGCAGCAGCAGCCCGCCGAACGCCAGCGCGTACGCGTTGACGACCCATTCCAGGCCGCTCCCGGAAAAGTGCAGGGCTGTCTGGATGTGCGGCAGCGCCACGTTGACGATGGTCGCGTCGAGCACGACCATGAGCTGCGCCGTCGCGATGACGGCCAGAGCCAGGCCCAGCCGCCGCGGGGCGGCCGCACCGGACGGTGCGCGGGCGCCGCTGGCCTCCCCGAGTGCGGCCGGGCGCCCAGTGTCTGGTGGTGTGGCGGACACGTAAATCTCTCCCTTGATTGAGGGCGTGCTGTCGCTGTGACCATGCAGGTGCTGCCGTCACGTGCAAGCAGGTGATTGCTCCGGTTCTTCTCCGGCCGAACGGCCCGTGGTATCAGCCCCCGTCACGTCTTTCCTTCCGGTGATCGCCGTCAGCAGTGCTGACGCCTGCCCGGCTGCGGTCTCATCGGCTGCGGTCTCATCGGTTAAGACGAGACAGCCGCCGCGGATGTGACGCGCTCACCTCCCGTCCCGGATCGCAGCATCTTGCGCGCAAGGTCGAGCAGGCACCGGCGCTCGCTCCCATCCAGCGCGGTACACCAGGGCGCGCGGGCCGCGAACTCGGCGCAGATCCGGTCCCTGGTGGCCACGCCTTCCCGGGTGAGCACGAGGTTCTTGCTCCGCCGGTCGCGCTGGGAGGGCTCCCGGACGGCAAGCCCCCGCTTCTCCAGCGCGTCGGCGATGCTGGTGACGAAGGAAGGGTCGCAGTCCAGCTTCGTCCCGAGTTCCTTCATCGTCATCGGCGCATCCAGCTTGAGCAGCGCGAGGACATCGCTGCCCGCCAGCCCGAAGTCGGCCCCGATCGCCTGGCCGAGCTCGTGGGCGAGCTTGATGAGGCCGGCGAACACGTCGAAGATCTGCTGGTTCAGCTCGTCGTCGCCGACGACGCCCCCGGCGTGCTGATGCCCCTCCATCCGTGCCCACCTCCCTCAGTGCCTGAGTTCCTCAACAGTTGAGTATCTCAACTATATTTGCGGGCTCCGACTCTGGCAAGACGTTAACGGCGCCCACCGACATTCCCGCGGCGTCGGCCTGCCGGCGCATCTGGTACAGATGGGGACGTGGACCGGCGGCGCGTCTCCTACTGGGACAGGCATGCAGGCCGCTACGACCGGGCGATGGACTTCTGGGACCGGCGCCTGTTCGCCGACAGTCGGCCGTGGGCGTGCGGGCGGGCCGTCGGCGAGGTGCTGGAAGTGGCCGTGGGGACCGGGCGTAACCTGCCGTACTACCCCGACGGCGTGCGGCTGACCGGCATCGACTGCTCGCCGGCCATGCTGGCCGTCGCCAGGCAGCGCGCCAGCAGCCTGGGCCGGGAAGCCGACCTGCGCGAAGGCGACGCCCAGGAGCTGGACTTTCCCGGCGGTTCGTTCGACACCGTGCTGTGCACGCTCGCCTTGTGCGCCGTCCCCGACGACCGGCGCGCGATCGCCGAGATGGCCCGGGTGCTGCGGCCGGGCGGCCGCCTGCTGCTGGTCGACCACGTGGCCGCGTCGCCGCGGGGGCTGCGGGCGCTGCAATGGCTGTACGAGCGGGTGAGCATCCCGCTGGCTGGCGAGCACTTCCGGCGCAGGCCGCTGCTTGGCGTCCGTGACCTGGGCTTCGCGGTCGAGGAGGCGCAGCGGTTCTCGCTCGGCATCGTCGAGCGGGTCTGTGCCCGCAAGCCCGGCTGATCAGCGTTGTAGGATCTGAGCGCCGACAACGTTCGCAATGCTAACGAAGCGGCGGAGGGAGCCGATGTACGACGCGGTGCTGGCCGAGACCGTCACGATGCGCGGTGACAGCGGCGACGAGATCGAAGCCTACCTGGCCCGGCCGATGCGCCCCGGCCCGTCCGGCGGGGTGGTGGTGATCCACCACATGCCGGGCTACGACGAGGGGACTAAGGAGATCACGCGGACGTTCGCGGTGCACGGCTACAACGCGATCATGCCGAACCTCTACCATCGCGACGCGCCCGGCGCCAGCCCCGACGACGCCGCGGCCGCCGCCCGGGCCAAGGGCGGGGTGCCGGACGCGCGCCTGGTCGCCGACGTGGCCGGGGCGGCCGCGCACCTGCGCGGGCTGTCCTCCGCCAACGGCAAGGTCGGCGTGATCGGCTACTGCTCCGGCGGTCGGCAGGCGGTGCTGGCCGCCGTCAGCCTGCCGCTGGAGGCGGCCGTCGACTGCTACGGCGCCTTCGTGGTCGGCGCCCCGCCGGAGGGCATGCCGCTGAAGGCGGGCCCGATCAAGCACCTGATCAAGGAGCTGTCCTGCCCGCTGCTCGGCCTGTTCGGCGCGGAGGACTCCCACCCGTCGCCGCAGCAGGTGGCCGAGCTGGAGGAGGAGCTCAAGGCACAGGGCAAGACGTATGAGTTCCACTCCTACGAGGGCGCGGGCCACGCGTTCTTCGCCGTCAACCGCCCTTCTTACCGCCCGGACGCCGCGCTGGACGGCTGGCAGCGGATCTTCACCTGGTTCGGTCGCTACCTGTCGTCCTGATCGCGTCGCCTGCTCTTCCCCCCGGGTCTGTGGGCCGCCGGCCCCCTTCTACCCGGGTCTGTGGGCCCCTGCCCCGTCTATCGGGGGCTGTGGGCCACCGACCGCGGACCTGGCCGGCCTGGGCCGGTCAGCCCGCGCTGGAGGCCGCCCAGATATTGATGCCGGCCTCCACCGCGTCGCGGTCGATCCGGGCCAGTTCCTCGTCGGTGAAGCCGGTGTGGCCCGCCGCGGCGAGGTTGTCCTCAAGCTGCGCGACGCTGCTCGCTCCGATCAGCGCCGAGGTGACCCGGGGGTCGCGTAGTACCCAGGAGATCGCGAGCTGGGGCAGCGTCTGGCCGCGGGACGCGGCGACGTCCGCGAGCGCGTGCACGTGCGCCAGGGTCTGCTCCGAGAGCTGGTCGGCCGTCAGCGAGCCGTTCAGGCTCGCCCGGGAGCCGGTCGGCACGCCGCCCAGGTACTTGCCGGTCAGCACGCCCTGGGCCAGCGGCGAGAACGCGATGCAGCCAACCCCTTCCCGGCCCAGCACGTCGAGCAGGCCGCCTTCGATCCAGCGGTTCAGCATCGAGTATGACGGCTGGTGGATGAGCAACGGCGTGCCGAGCTGGCGGAGGATCGCGGTCGCTTCTTCCGTCCGCTCGGCGGAATAGGACGAGATGCCCGCGTACAGCGCCTTGCCGGACCGGACCGCGGTGTCCAGCGCGCCCAGCGTCTCCTCGAGCGGGGTCTGCGGGTCGAGGCGGTGGGAGTAGAAGATGTCGACGTAGTCCAGCCCCATCCGGCGCAGCGACTGGTCCAGGCTGGCGAGCAGGTACTTGCGCGAGCCCCACTCGCCGTAGGGACCCGGCCACATGTCATAGCCGGCCTTGGTGGAGATGATCATCTCGTCGCGGTAGGGCCGCAGGTCTTCCCGCATGATCCGGCCGAAGTTGATCTCGGCCGAGCCGTACGGAGGACCGTAGTTATTCGCCAGGTCGAAATGCGTCACGCCGAGGTCGAAGGCGCGGCGGAGGATCGCGCGCTGCTCCTCGATCGGCTTGCCGTCGCCGAAGTTCTGCCACAGCCCGAGCGAGATCTCCGGCAGCAGCACGCCGCTGCGCCCGCAGCGGCGGTAGGGCATTTTCCCATAACGGTCGATGGCGGCTGTGTACGTCATGCGAGAAAGTCTGCCATCGGCGGCGGCGCCGACTGTGCCAGCTCCCGGTCTGCCACCGCGGCGAACGTCCCGGCGGCACTGTTATCGTCGTTGCCGGACAGGAGGACAGCCATGTGCACGTACCTGACGGAGAAGGTCTCGGTCCGCGGCAGCGGGAAGGGGGCGTGCGGCTGGTTCGGCGTCACCGAGGCCAGCGTGTACTTCGACCATCCCGTGCACGCGCAGGCTGGGCACACGCTGAACATCGACTTCCTCAACCCGACGGCCGGCCCGTCGGCGCGGGTTGCGGTCGAGCTCACCGCGGAATCGGCCCGCGCCCTGGCCAAGGCGATCCAGGCCACACTGGACTGCGTCCCCCCGGGCCTGCTGGAGTGACCCGGGGCCCAGGTGCCGCCGGGAATGTCGGTGGCCCGTGCGAGTATGCCTACGACGGGCAGCAGACGGACACGGGACGGCGGCGATGCGGGTCAACCTGGAGCGCGAGGCACTGGCGGAGGCGGTCGCCTGGACGGCACGCATGCTGCCGGGCCGCCCGGTGCTCCCCGTCCTTTCCGGGCTGCTGCTGCAGGCCCAGCCCGGCACGCTGACCATCTCCTGCTTCGACTATGAGGTATCGGCCAGGATCGCCGTCGATGCGGAGGTGGCGGAGCCAGGGACCGCGCTGGTGCCCGGCCGGCTGCTCGCCGAGATCACCCGGAGCCTGCCGCCGCTCGGCGTGGAGATCGCCCAGGGCGCGGATGACCTGACGCTGACCTGCGGCGAAGCCGCGTTCAGCCTGGTGATGCTGCCGCTGGGCGAATACCCGCGGCTCCCGGAGCTGCCGCGGCCGGCCGGCACCGTCGACGGGGGCATGCTCGCCGCCGCGATCAGCCAGGTCACGCCGTCGGCGAGCCGGGATGACACGCTGCCGGTGCTCACCGGGGTGAACATGGAGATAGACGGCGGCATGATCACGCTGGTGGCCACCGACAGGTACCGGCTGGCTGTCAGGGAGCTTGCCTGGCAGCCGGAGCGTCCCGGTACCCGCTGCACGCCGCTGGTCCCGGCCAGGACCCTGGCCGAGGCCGCGCGGATGACAGCGCCCGGCGTCCCGGTCCAGATCATGACCGGCGCAGAGCAGGCACCGGGAGGTGCCGCCGCGGGCGCGCCGCGCGGCCCCGATGCGGTGATCGGCTTTTCCTCCGGCGGGCGGCGGCTGACCACCCGCCTGCTCGGCACCGAGTACATCCGCTATGCGTCCCGTTTCCCGCGGGATTTCGGCAGCTGCGCGGAGATGCCCGCGGCCAGGCTGGCCGAGGCGGTCCGCCGGGTGGCGCTGGTCGCCGAGCGCGGCAGCTCGGTGCGGCTGTCGTTCGGCGGCGGGACGGTGACCATCGAGGCGGGAACCAAGGGGCAGGCGCGGGCGCGTGAAATCGTCGCCGCGGAGTTCTCCGGGGACGAGTCGGTGATCGCGTTCAGCCCGCAGTACCTGCTCGACGGCCTCAGCGCGGCGCTGACGGCGGCGGCCGGGCACTCGGCCGGGCAGCAGCGCGATGGTGTCCCTGCTAACCCTGCGGTCCCGGCTGCAGATGCAGCGCGCATCCGGCTGCAGTTCACCAGCCCGGCCAAGCCCGCTCTGATAACCGGCCATGCGGGCCCAGGCGACGAGGCCGCGCCGGACTTCCGCTACCTGCTGGTGCCGCTGCGGGCGCTGCAGGCCACCTGAGCGGCCGCGCGGCGGCGTGCCCGACGCGCGCGCTCCGGACGCACTGAGCGGCCGCGCGGCGTAACCCGGCCGGCGGCGGCCGCTTGCCGTCCGCTGCCTCGCGATATATCGTGCAAGTACCCGGGACATCCCGGTTCTTGCTACGGAGGCACGATGGCAACGGGATTCAACGTGCGCGTCGGGGACGCCGATCGCGAGGCGGTCGCCGGGCAGCTTCGCGAGCACTACGCGGACGGCCGGCTGACGCTCGATGAGCTGAACGAGCGTCTTGACCAGGCGTTCGCGGCGAAGACCAGGGCCGACCTGAACGCCGTGCTGCGTGACCTGCCGCACGTGGCATCGCCGGGCGCGGACGCGCCGCCCAGGGCCATCGCAGGGACCCGGGGAGCCGGCGGGTCCGGGTGGGACCGCGGCGCCTGGGACGCCTCCAGGCGGGGTAGGGGGTTCCTGGTCTTCGCGCCGCTGTTCGCGCTGGTGTGGGTCGCCGTGATGCTCGGCGGCATCCTGCTGTTCGGTGGCGTGGGCGGGCGGCCGCTGGTCATCGTGCTGTTCATCGCCGCCCTCGCGGTTCTCAGGCGGCTGCTGTTCGGCGTGCGACGGGGCCGCGGCTACGGAGGTCCGCGTGGTCCCCGCGGCCGCCGTTGCCGCTGATTCGTCCCTCCCTGGTTCCGCACCGGTCCCGGCCGATTTATCGTGGAAGTGCAGATGATCGGAACGGCAGACCGGGAACTCGATGACGAGGCGATACGACGTCCGAAGCGGAATGATGTCACACGATCCTGATGCGGGGCGCCCGCGCGAACCGCTGGTGCCGGGATGGCGGGTGCCCCGGCACACCAGGTACGACTACGACCTCCGGATCGGGGACGCCGAGCGCGACGCTGTCATGACCCAGTTGCGCGAGCACTTCGCGGCCGGCCGCCTGACCTTCGATGAGCTGACCGAGCGCATCGACGCCGCGCTCACCGCGAAGACGCAGCGGCAGATCGACGCCCTGATGGCCGACCTGCCCCGTCTTGCCGAAGCCGGCACCGGGTCAGGCAGTGCGTCAGCCGGACCGGACGCGGGCCGGTTCCTGGTCTTCGCGCTGCTGCTGTTCGCGCTCGCCACCTGGGTGCTGATCATGGCCTGGATGTCCCGGCACGCCTACTGGAACGGGCCGCCGTACCCGCTCGGCGGGAAGTAGTCGCCCCGGCGCTCGGTATCTGCTGGAGCGCGCGCGTCGGGCCAGCCGCCGCGCGGCCGCTCGGGGCCTGCCGGAGCGCGCGTCGGTGCTCGCTGGCCCAGCGTTGCGATCCGCCCGGCAGGCGAGATGATGTGAGGGTGGAACGTCCGTACGCGATGGCCTGGACGCCCGACGGCGTGGTGGCGCGGGTGCGGCTGCGGGGGCCTGCGGTGCTCCGGACACCGATGCTGAACCGCGGCACCGCGTTCACGCCCGCGCAGCGGGAAGCGCTGGGGCTGACCGGGCTGCTGCCCGATGGCGTGTCGACGATCGAGACGCAGCTGCGCCGCGTGTACGGGCAGTACCTCCGCCAGCCCGACGACCTGGCGAAGAACATCTTCATGAGCCATGTGCGGGACCGCAACGAGGTGCTGTTCTACCGGCTGCTGACCGAGCACCTCGCCGAGATGCTGCCGGTCGTGTACACCCCGACGGTGGGCACCGCGATCGAGCGGTACAGCCTGGAGTACGGCCGCCCGCGCGGGCTCTACCTGTCCGTGGATCACCCCGAGCATGTGGAGACCTCGTTCCGCGACTACGGGCTGGGAGCCGGCGACGTTGACCTGATCGTGGCCACCGATGCTGAGGGCATCCTCGGCATCGGCGACTGGGGCGTCGGCGGCATCGCGATCGCGACCGGGAAGCTCGCCGTCTATGTCGCCGCGGGCGGGCTGCACCCCTACCGGATCATCCCGGTCGTGCTGGACATGGGGACGGACAACCCTGCCCTGCTGGACGAGGAGATGTACCTCGGCATCCGCCATCCGCGGGTCCGCGGGGAGCGCTATGACGAGCTGATCGGCGCATACGTGTCCGCCGCCACCCGGCTGTTCCCCAACGCGATGCTGCACTGGGAGGATTTCGGCGTCGCCAACGCCCGCCGCATCCTGGACACGTACGCCATGCGGTGCTGCACGTTCAACGACGACATGCAGGGCACCGCCGCCGTGGTGCTGGCCGCGGCGCTGAGCGCGTCCCGCGCGGCGGGGACCCGGATGCGGGACCAGACGGTGGTGATCCACGGCGCCGGCACCGCCGGGATCGGGATCGCCGACATGCTGCGGCAGGCGATGATCGACGACGGCCTGCCTGCCGCCGGGGCCGCCAGCCGGTTCTACGCGGTGGACAGGAAGGGCCTGCTCACCGGCGATGACATCGGGACCCTGCGGCACTTCCAGGTTCCCTACGCCAGGCCGTCGGCGGAGGTGGCCGGCTGGCGGCGCGACGCCGGCGGCGGCATCGGCCTGGCCGAGGTGGTGGCGCGTGCCCGCCCCACCATGCTGATCGGCACCTCAACCCAGTCCGGAGCATTCTCCGAGGCCATCGTCACCGAGATGGCGGCGCATGTCGCCCGGCCGGTCATCATGCCGCTGTCCAATCCGACCTCCCGCGCGGAGGCCAGGCCCGCGGACCTGATCGCCTGGACCGGCGGCCGGGTACTGGTCGCGACCGGCAGCCCGTTCGAGCCGGTCAGCTACGACGGAGTCCGTTACCAGATCGCCCAGGCCAACAACGCGCTCATCTTCCCCGGGCTCGGCCTGGGGGTCACCGTCTCGCGCGCCCGCCGGGTCAGCGACCGGATGCTGGCCGCCGCCGCCGGCGCGCTGGCCGAGCTGCCCGACGCCGCCGCTGCCGGCGCCCCTCTGCTGCCCCCGGTCACCAGCCTGCGCGCCACCTCCGCGGTCGTGGCCACCGCCGTCGCCCAGGCCGCGGACGCCGAGGGCCTGGCCCGGGCCACGCTGGACGACCCGGCCAAACAGGTCGCCGAGGCCATGTGGAATCCTGCGTACCCACTGATCGAGCCCGTGTGAGGAGGCGGCATGGCAGACGACCTCGACCCGGCGGAGACCCGGGAATGGCGTGACTCGCTGGACACGGTGCTGGAGTTCGAGGGGCCGGACCGGGCGACCTTCCTGCTGGACGAGCTCGTCGACGAGGCGCGCCGCAACGGGGTGGCGGTGCCGTACACGGCGAACACGCCGTACCTGAACACGATCCCGCCGCAGCGGGAGCCGGACTACCCCGGTGATGCGGAGACCGAGCACGCGCTGCGGGCGATGACCCGGTGGAACGCGGTGGCGATCGTGCTGCGGGCCAACAAGGAGTCCACGGAGCTGGGCGGGCACATCGCGAGCTTCCAGTCGGCGGCCACCCTGTACGACGTCGGGTTCAATCACTTCTGGCATGCCGCGTCGCCCGGTCACGGCGGCGATCTGGTCTACTTCCAGGGTCACTCCTCGCCCGGCTTTTACGCGCGGGCGTTCCTGGAGGGCCGGCTGACCGAGGAACAGCTGGACAACTTCCGCCAGGAAACCGGCGGCAACGGGCTGTCGTCGTACCCGCATCCGTGGCTCATGCCCGGCTTCTGGCAGTTCCCCACGGTGTCGATGGGACTGGGGCCGATCAAGGCCATCTACCAGGCCAGGTTCCTGAAGTACCTGCACAATCGCGGGCTGGCTGACACGGCGGCCCGGCACGTGTGGGCATTCCTCGGCGACGGGGAGATGGACGAGCCGGAGTCGCTCGGCGCGGTTTCCCTGGCGGGCCGGGAACGGCTGGACAACCTGATCTTTGTGGTCAACTGCAACCTGCAGCGGCTGGACGGCCCGGTCCGCGGCAACGGCAAGATCATCCAGGAACTGGAGGCCGTCTTCCGCGGCGCCGGCTGGAACGTGATCAAGGTGATCTGGGGCAGCAAGTGGGACCCGCTGATCGCCGCCGACTCCACCGGGATCCTGCTAAGGCGGATGGAAGAGGCCGTCGACGGGGAGTACCAGGATTTCAAGTCCAAGAACGGCGCATACGTCCGGCAGCACTTCTTCGCCAGGTACCCGGAGCTGCTGGACATGGTGGCCGACATGTCCGACGAGGAGATCTGGGCGCTGAACCGGGGCGGCCACGACCCGGTCAAGGTCTATGCCGCATACCGTGCGGCCGTCGAGCACGCCGGCCAGCCCACCGTGATCCTGGCGAAGACCGTCAAAGGCTACGGGATGGGCGAGGCAGGCGAGGGCCAGAACATCACCCACCAGCAGAAGAAGATGGCCGAGAACACGCTGCGGGCGTTCCGGGACCGGTTCGGCATCGGCGTCCCCGACGACCAGCTCGCCGCGCTGCCCTACCTGCGGCCGGGTGATGACACCCCGGAGATGGCCTACCTGCAGCAGCGGCGGCAGGCCCTCGGCGGCTACCTGCCGGCCCGGCGCACCAAATCCGAGGCGCTGCAGGTGCCGCCGCTGTCGGCGTTCGAGGCCCAGATCAAGGGCACCGGCGACCGGGAGATCTCCACCACGATGGCGTTCGTGCGGATCCTGAACGCCCTGCTGCGGGACAAGAAGATCGGCCCGCGGGTGGTGCCGATCGTGCCGGACGAGTCACGCACGTTCGGCATGGAGGGCATGTTCCGCCAGTTCGGCATCTATTCCGTCAACGGGCAGCTGTACCAGCCCGAGGACGCCAACCAGCTCATGTACTACCGGGAGGACCGGCACGGGCAGATCCTGCAGGAAGGCATCAACGAGCCGGGCGCCATGTCAAGCTGGATCGCCGCGGCCACCTCCTACAGCGCCTCCGACACGCCGATGATCCCCTTCTACATCTACTACTCGATGTTCGGCTTCCAGCGGGTGGGGGACCTGGCCTGGGCCGCCGGGGACAGCAGGGCCCGCGGGTTCCTGATCGGCGGCACCGCCGGGCGCACCACCCTCAACGGCGAGGGCCTGCAGCACCAGGACGGCCACAGCCACGTGCTGTCCGCGACGATCCCCAACTGCCGCAGCTACGACCCGGCGTTCGGTTACGAGCTGGCCGTCATCATCTGCGACGGGCTGCGGCGGATGTACGCCGAGCAGGAGGACGTCTTTTACTACCTGACCGTGATGAACGAGAACTACCGCCATCCGCCGATGCCCGACGGCGCGGCGGAGGGAATCGTGCGCGGCATGTACCTGCTCACCGACGGCGCGGCGGTCCCGGACGGCGCAGCGGGCCGGGAAGACGCGGCCGCCCCGGCGGGGGAGCCGCGGGTGCAGCTGCTGGGCAGCGGGACCATCATGCGGGAGGTGATCGCGGCCGCCGGCCTGCTGGAGGACTTCGGGGTCGCGGCCGACGTCTGGAGCGTGCCCAGCTTCACCGAGCTGCGCCGCGACGGCCTGGCGGTCGAGCGCTGGAACATGCTGCATCCCACCGAGCCCCCGCGGCGCAGTTACCTGGAGACCTGCCTGGCCGGGCGGCCGGACGGGCCGGTGGTCGCGGCGACCGACTACATGAGGGCCTTCGCCGACCAGATCCGGCCGTTCGTGCCGCGCCGGTACCGGGTGCTGGGCACCGACGGCTTCGGCCGTTCGGACTACCGGCGCAAGCTGCGTTCGTTCTTCGAGATCGACCGGTGCTTCGTGGCCGTGGCCGCGCTGCACAGCCTCGCCGCGGACGGTGCCGTGCCCGCCAGCACGGTCGCGGACGCGATCGCCAGGTACCAGATCGACCCGGACAAGCCGTACCCGCCCGGAGCGTGACATGACAACGCCGACCGAGGTCAGAGTCCCCGACATCGGCAGCTTCTCCGACGTGCCGATCATCGAGCTGCACGTGCAGGCCGGGGATCGCGTCAGCGAGGAAGACCCGCTGATCACCCTGGAATCCGACAAGGCGACGATGGACGTGCCCTCCCCGCTGGCCGGGCAGGTCAGGGACGTCGCGGTCAAGCTCGGTGACCGGGTCAGCGAAGGCACGCTGATCCTGACCGTCGAACCGGGCGGCGATGGCGCCGGCGCCGGGCCGCCGTCGCTGGTCGAGCAGCAGGAGCCCGAGGTGCCCTCGGCCATGCCGCCCGCCCGCCAGCCCGGGCCGCCGGTCACCGCCGAGCCGGCGGCCGCGCCGGTGCACGCGGAAGAGCCCGCCGCGCCGGTGCACGCCGAAGAGCCCGCCGCGCCGGTGCACGCGGAAGAGCCCGCCGCCCCGGCGGGGGAACTCGCCGGGGCGCACGCCAGCCCGAGCGTGCGCCGGGCGGCGCGCGAACTGGGCATCGAGCTGGCCGCGGTCACCGGCACCGGCCCCAAGGGCCGGATCACCAAGGACGACCTGCTGTCCTACCTGCGCGGCCCGGCCGCGCCCGGCGCCGCGGCGCCGGCGCCGGCCGGCGCGGGCATCCCGGTGATCCCGGCGCAGGACTTCTCGCGCTTCGGACCGGTCGAGACCCGGCCGCTGTCACGGATCAAGAAGCTGTCCGGACCGCACCTGCACCGGTCCTGGCTGAACATCCCGCACGTCACCCAGAACGACGAGGCGGACATCACCGACCTGGACCCCTACCGGAGGGAACTCGATGCCGCCGCCAGGGCGGACGGATACCGTGTGACGCTGCTGGCGTTCCTGCTCAAGGCCTCGGTGTCCTGCCTGAAGAGGTTCCCCGACTTCAACAGCTCCCTGTCGCCGGAGCAGGACAGCCTGATCTACAAGAGCTACTACCACATCGGCGTCGCCGTCGACACGCCGGACGGCCTGGTCGTCCCGGTGATCCGGGACGTGGACCGCAAGGGGATCACCGAACTGAGCAAGGAACTCACCACCACCTCGGCCAGAGCGCGTGACGGTAAGCTCACCGCCGACGACCTGCAGGGCGGCACGTTCACGATCTCCAGCCTCGGCGGCATCGGCGGCACCGCGTTCACCCCGATCGTCAACGCCCCCGAGGTCGCGATCCTCGGCGTGGTCCGCGCCCGGATGACCCCGGTGTGGGACGGCGGGGACTTCCGCCCGCGGCTGATGCTGCCGCTGTCGGTCTCCTACGACCACCGGGTCATCGACGGCGCCCTGGCGGCGCGGTTCGCCCGGCACCTGTGCCACGTGCTCGAAGACCCCCGCCGCCTCATCTTGTAGGAGAGACATGGCCGACATGCACGCCGACGTCCTGGTGCTGGGCGCCGGGCCCGGCGGCTACACCGCTGCCTTCCGCGCCGCCGACCTCGGCATGCAGGTCGTCCTGGTCGATCAGCGGGACGCACTGGGCGGAGTCTGCCTGAACGTCGGCTGCATCCCGTCCAAGGCGCTACTGCACGCCGCCAAGGTGATCGCCGAGACCCGGGAGATGGCCGGCCGCGGGCTGCGTTTCGGCGAGCCGCAGGTCGACCTGGACGCGCTGCGCGGGTGGAAAGACGGCGTCGTCAGGCGGCTCACCGGCGGCCTGGCCGGCCTGGCACGGCAGCGGAAGGTCACCACGGTCAGGGGCACCGGCCGGTTCGCGTCCGCCAGCCAGGCCGCGGTCACGGCCGATGACGGCGCTACCACCACCGTCGCCTTCGGCCACGCCATCATCGCCGCGGGCTCCGAGCCTGCCCGGCTGCCGTTCATCCCGTACGATGACCCCCGGGTCATCGACTCGACCGGCGCCCTCGACCTGCGCGCCGTGCCCCGGCGCCTGCTGGTCATCGGCGGCGGGATCATCGGCCTGGAGATGGCGACCGTCTACCACGAACTCGGCGCGCGGATCACGGTGGTCGAGCTGATGGACCAGCTCATCCCCGGCGCCGACCCTGACGTCGTCGGGCCGCTGGCGAAACGGGTCGGCGCCCGGTACGACAACGTCTATCTCGCCACCACCGTGACCGCGGCCAAAGCGGATGACGACGGGCTGCGGGTCAGCTTCGAGGGCCCGTCGGCTCCGGGAAACGACGTGTTCGACCAGGTTCTCGTCGCGGTCGGCCGGGTTCCCAGCGGCCGCCTGATCGGCGCCGACAAGGCCGGCGTCGCAGTCGATGACCGCGGCTACATCCGCGTCGACAAGCAGCAGCGCACCAACGTGCCGCACATCTTGGCCATCGGCGACGTCGTCGGGCAGCCCATGCTCGCCCACAAGGCCACGCACGAGGGAATGGTCGCCGCCGAGGCCGCGGCCGGCCAGCCGAGCTACTTCGACGCCAAGGCCATTCCCTCGGTCGCCTACACCGACCCGGAGGTCGCCTGGGCCGGCGTCACCGAGGCCGAGGCCAAGGCGGCCGGCGTCGCCTACGGCAAGGCGGTCTTCCCCTGGGCGGCCAGCGGCCGGTCCCTGACGCTCGCCCGTGACGAGGGGATGACCAAGCTGCTGTTCGACCAGGCCAGCGGCCGCCTCATCGGGGCCGGCATCACCGGGCCCTACGCGGGCGAGCTGATCGCCGAGATCGCCCACGCGATCGAGATGGACGCCGACGCCGCTGACATCGCGCTCACCATCCACCCGCATCCGACGCTGTCGGAGACCGTCGGCCTGGCGGCCGAGGCGTTCGAGGGCACCATCACCGACCTGTACCTGCCGAAGAAGACGTAGGATTGGCGGGCGCCTGCCGGGTAGCTGGCGGCGGCCGGCAGGAAGGAGCTGGAGATGCCTGACGAGCCCCCCCGCCGGCCTCCCCGTCCCCCCACATCACAGGACCTCGAGGACTACGAGGTCATGGAACCGTCGGACTCGCTGAGCAACGAGCCGCCAGGAACCGACCCGCTGGACCGCGGCGTCGCGACGCCGGAGCGCTGGTCGGCCGGCATGAGGTTCGGCACCACCGACGCCGAGCAGCGGCAGGGCGAATCCCTGGATCAGCACCTCGCCGAGGAAGAGCCGGACACCGCCCTGGACGGGGTGGACAAGGAGCAAGCCGAACTCGACGCCGAGCTGCCCCCTGGCCTGGCGGGGGAGGACCCGGGCGATGAGGACGTCGACGGGCTGCTGCTCGACGACCCCGAGCCGCGGGCGGGCCGCCTGGTGGCCGAGGACGAGGGAGCTCACCCGGCCGAGGAGGCCGATCTGGTCGCGCATGACGCCGGCATCAGCGGCGGCGCGGCCACCGCCGAGGAGGCCGCCGTCCACGTCGTGCCGGACGATGACTACGACATCCGCTCCGGCGACCAAGACGGCGAAGACGGCGAGGCGTGGGACGAGTACGAGGAATACGAACGGTACGAGGCCGGCGAGGACGAAGGGGACGACTGAGGGACTCGGCGCCCCCCGCGGCCGCGCGGCCGCTCAGTTGAGGAAGTAGCTGCTGCCGCCGGACTCGGGGTCGGTCACCATCGCGGGGACGGTGACCGTGCCGGCGGTGACGAAGGTGAGCCGCAGCATGATGTCCTTGCCGTCCCTCATCGGGCCCGCGCCGGTGATCAGCAGGTGAAAGCCGTCCGGGTCCAGCTCGGTCATCGAGTCCGCGGGCACCGGGATGTCGGGCACCGTCCGCATGGCCAGGACGCTCCCGTGCCGCCCGGCCGGGGCGCGCAGCACCACCGTGCCCCCGACGCTGGTGTGCACGGCGACCAGCCGGTCCGCGGGACCGTCGTTGCGGATGTCCAGGTAAGCGACCGTGGTGCCCGGCGTCGTCGGCTGCGGCACGTACGCGCTGGCGATGAAGATCGACGGCGCGGCACGGGCCGCCGTGCACCCGGTCACCCCGAGCGCCGCCAGCATGGCCGCACCCGCGATGCCGAACGCAGGCATCAGTCTGCGCATGTCCCACAGGGTACGTCAGCCGCGCCCGGCGGCGGTGAGAGGATCGGGGCCATGGACGAGTTCACCACCAGGCCGGAGCTGGCGGGCACCTTCGGCATGGTGGCCTCGACGCACTGGCTCGCCTCCGCGGCCGGCATGGCCGTGCTGGAGCGGGGCGGCAACGCGTTCGATGCTGCCGTCGCCGCCGGCCTGGTGCTGCAGGTTGTCGAGCCGCATCTGAACGGCCCGGGCGGCGAGGTCCCGATCATCGCCCATCACGCCGGGCGGGGCGAGACGTTCGTGGTCTGCGGGCAGGGACCGGCACCGGAGGCCGCCACGCCGGCGGCGTTCGCCGCGCTCGGGCTGGACCTGGTGCCGGGCAGCGGGCTGCTCGCCGCATGCGTGCCCGGCGCGTTCGGAGCCTGGATGCTGCTGCTGCGGGAGTTCGGCACGCTCCGGCTGCGCGAGGTGCTGGACTACGCGATCGGGTACGCGGCAGGCGGCTACCCGGTGCTGCCCGCGATGAGCCGGGGCATCGCCAGCATGGCCGGGCTGTTCCGCGACTGGTGGCCGAGCTCGGCCGAGGCCTACCTGCCCGGCGGCAGCGTCCCGCCGCCGGGGTCGCGGTTCGCCAACCCCGCGCTTGCCGCCGCGTACCAGCGGATCCTGCGCGAGGCGGAGGCGGCGGCCTCCGACCGCGACGAGCAGATCGAGGCGGCCAGGCGCGCCTACTACGACGGTTTCGTGGCGGACCGGATCGCCGCCTTCCTCGGCTCCGCCGAGGTGATGGACGTCACCGGCCGCCCGCACCGCGGCGTGCTCGCCCACGCGGACCTGGCGGCCTGGCGGCCGCGGGTCGAGGAGCCCCTGATCTACGACTTCGGTGGCCTGACCGTGTGCAAGACCGGGCCGTGGGGACAGGGCCTGGTGTTCCTCCAGCAGCTGGCGCTGCTGGAGGGCTTCGACCTCGCCGGCATGGGCCCCGGCACCGCCGGCTACATCCACACCGTGACCGAATGCGCCAAGCTGGCGTTCGCCGACCGTGAGGCCTGGTACGGCGACCCGGACTTCGCCGACGTGCCGGTCAAGGCGCTGCTGTCCGCCTCCTACGCCGGCGCCAGGCGCCGGCTTGTCGGCCCGTGGGCGTCCGCCGACCTCGTCCCGGGCGCCCCGGACGGCAGGCGGCCCAGGCTGCCGCCGTTCGCCGTCGGCTCGTTCGGCAGCAATGAAAACCCCGTCGGCGTGGACCCCATGCCGGACCCGGGCACCGGCGAGCCCACCCTCCGCACCAGCCAGGAAGGGCCGGGCGACACCTGCCATCTCGACGTGGCCGACCGGTTCGGCAACATGGTGTCGGCGACGCCGAGCGGCGGGTGGCTGCAGTCCTCGCCGGTCATTCCCGGGCTCGGGTTCTGCCTGGGCACCCGGGCGCAGATGTTCACGCTCACGCCCGGCCTGCCCGCGACGCTCGCGCCGGGCAAGCGGCCGCGGACCACGCTCACGCCGAGCCTGGCGCTGCGGGACGGCGAGCCGTACCTGGCGTTCGGCACCCCGGGCGGTGACCAGCAGGACCAGTGGTCGCTGCTGTTCTTCCTGAACCACGTGACGAGCGGCATGAACCTGCAGCAGGCGATCGACTTCCCGGCGTTCCATTCCGCGCACATGCCGTCGTCGTTCTACCCGCGCCGGGCACGGCCCCGGGTTCTCGACGCCGAGTCGCGTGTCGGCGCGGACGTGCTAGCCGAGCTGCAACGCCGCGGCCACCGGGTGACTGTCCGGCCCGCCTGGTCGCTCGGCCGCACCAGCGCCGTCGCCCGCCGCGACGGCATGCTGTACGCCGCCGCCAACCCGCGCGGCATGCAAGGTTACGCCGTCGGCCGCTAAGGCCGTCACCGTGGCCGCCGTGGCGGACGTGCTGCCGACGGGCTCGCGGTCAGGTGTTCACGGCTGTGCCGGGATCTACCGGCATTTAGCGCGTAGGATTTGTGCCCGGCGAAGGATAAACGGCCATTTTCGGCCGCTTTTTCTACGTCAGGCACTTTTCCTTCGCGATATCCAGCCCTATGGAGCCTGCTGCACCGGACGCGCGGGACGGCAGGAGGTCCCGGATGACACATGTCATGGCCGGCTGCTGAAAGACGGCACTACCCGGCCGCGGCGGCCCCATGGTGGGATGAGACCGTCCGGGCGGCCCGGACACCGACACGACAGGGGAAACGACGTGAATCAGCAGGGGGCAAGGGTCGCCGCGAGCCGGGAGGGCACTCCGGGCCACGGCAGCGCTCCGATCGTCTCATTCCAGGACGTCTCCAAGCACTACGGGCACCTCAAGGCAGTCGACGGGCTGAGCCTGGAACTGCGCCCGGGAGAGACCGTCGCGCTGCTCGGCCCGAACGGCGCGGGCAAGTCCACCTCGCTTGACATGATGCTGGCGCTGCGCAAGCCCACCAGCGGGCAGATCCGGGTGTTCGGCGCCGAGCCGTACCGCGCGGTCAAGTCCGGGCAGGTGGGCGCGATGCTGCAGTCCGGCGGGCTGATGCCCGAGGTGACGGTGCGCGAGCTGGTGACGCTGATCACCAGGCTGCACCCCAAGCCAGAGCCGGTCCAGACCACGCTCAAGCGGGCCGGCGTCGCCGAGTTCGCCGACCAGCGGGTGGACCGGCTGTCCGGCGGCCAGACCCAGCGGGTGCGGTTCGCGCTGGCGATCGCCGGGCAGAGCGAGCTGATCGTGCTCGACGAGCCGACCGCGGCGATGGACGTGGAGACCCGCCAGCTGTTCTGGGCGAACATGAAGGCGGAGGTGGCCGAGGGCCGGACGCTGCTGTTCGCCACCCACTACCTGGAGGAGGCCGACCAGGCGGCGGACCGGATCCTGGTGATCAACCGGGGCAGGCTGCTCGCGGACGGCACCCCGGCCGAGATCAAGGCACGGGCCGGGGCGAGGCGGCTGTCGTTCCGGCT
>JAFAPY010000115.1 GCA_019246795.1 Streptosporangiaceae bacterium
TGCCCGCAGCGCCAGCACCGCCGGGTCGTCGGTCGGGCCCTCGGCGCCGCAGTTCCACGACCGGTTGTCGTCGGTGCCGTCCCTGTTGTCCTCGCCGTTGGCCTCGTTGTGCTTGACGTTGTAGCTGACCAGGTCCTGCAGGGTGAAGCCGTCGTGGGCGGTGACGAAGTTGATCGACGCCGCCGGGCGCCTGCCGTCGGACAGGTACAGGTCGCTGGACCCGGTGAGCCGGTAGGCGAATTCGGGCCGCGTGGCCGGCTCGCCGCGCCAGAAGTCGCGGATGGTGTCCCGGTACTTGCCGTTCCATTCGGTCCACTGCGGGGGGAAGTTGCCGACCTGGTAGCCGCCGTCGCCCACGTCCCACGGCTCGGCGATCAGCTTGACCTGGGAGATCACCGGGTCCTGCTGCACCAGGTCGAAGAACGCCGACAGCCGGTCCACCTCGTAGAACTGCCGGGCCAGGGTCGCGGCCAGGTCGAACCGGAACCCGTCGACGTGCATGTCGAGCACCCAGTACCGCAGCGAGTCCATGATCATCTGCAGCACGTGCGGGTGGCGCATCAGCAGGCTGTTGCCGGTGCCGGTGGTGTCCATGTAGTACTGCCGGTCGTTGTCGACCAGCCGGTAGTAGGCGGCGTTGTCGATGCCGCGGAACGACAGCGTGGGCCCCAGGTGGTTGCCCTCGGCGGTGTGGTTGTACACCACGTCCAGGATCACCTCGATGCCCGCCTCGTGCAGGCTGCGGACCATCGACTTGAACTCCTGCACCTGCTCGCCGCGGGCGCCCGCCGAGTATCCGTTGTGCGGCGCGAAGAAGCCGATGGTGTTGTAGCCCCAGTAGTTCGCAAGCCCGCGCTCGGTCAGGTGGCTGTCGGTGACGAACTGGTGCACCGGCATCAGCTCGACCGCGGTGACGCCGAGTTCTTGCAGGTGGGAGAGCACTGACGGATGGGCAAGGGCGAGATAGGTGCCGCGCTGCTCAGCGGGGATGTCCGGATGGGCCTTGGTCAAGCCGCGGACGTGCGTCTCATAGATCACGGTCTCGTGGTACGGCGTGCGCGGCGGCCGGTCCAGGTTCCAGTCGAAGTACGGGTTGATCACCACCGAGCGGGGCACGTGGGGCGCGGAGTCCTCGTCGTTGCGCTGGTCCGGGTCCCCGAACGGATAGGAGAACACCGCCTGGCCCCAGGCCACGCTGCCCTCGATCGCCTTCGCGTACGGGTCGAGCAGCAGCTTGGCCGGGTTACAGCGGTTCCCGGCGCCCGGGTCGTAGGGGCCGTGCACCCGGTACCCGTAGCGCTGGCCCGGGTTGACGCCGGGCAGGTAGCCGTGCCAGATGAAGCCGTCCACCTCGTGCAGGTCGATCCTGGTCTCGGCGCCGCGGTCGCCGAACAGGCACAGCTCGACCCGCTCGGCCACCTCGGAGAACAGCGTGAAGTTCGTCCCGGCGCCGTCGTAGGTGGCGCCGAGCGGATAGCTGTCGCCCGGCCACACAGCATGGTGCGCCAAGTGTTTCTCCTCGTCGCGGGGCAGCGCTCCGGTACCACTTTCCCATGCCGGCGGCAGCTACACGGAACCCGCCGCTCCGGCATCCGGCTCACGGCGGGCGCGGAGCGCGGCGACCAGGGCCGGGACCACCTGGTGCAGGTCGCCGATGACGGCGTAGTCGGCGCGGGCGAGGATGGGGGCGCCAGAGTCGGTGTTGATCGCAATGAGATGCCTGGCTCCGGCGCAGCCGGCGATGTGCTGGATGGCGCCGCTGATGCCGCACGCCAGGTAGACCTCCGGCGTGATCTTGGTGCCGGTCTGCCCGACCTGCTGGGAGTGCGGGCGCCAGCCCTCGGAGGTGACCACCCGGGACACGCCGACCACGCCGCCGAGCAGGTCGGCCAGCTCCTCCAGCGCCGCGAAGCCGCCGGGGCCGCCGACGCCGCGGCCGCCGCCGACCACGACCCGGGCCGTGGCAAGCGACATGCCGCCCGCCGCGGCCGGCGACTCGGCGGCGCGCACCCGCAGGTCCGCGTCGGCCAGCTCGGGCTTGTGCAGGTGCACCCGGATCGATGCCGGCCCGCGGGTTGCCCCCCCGGGAGGCAGAGCCGCGGAGACGCCTGCCACCGCATCGGCGGCCACGGTCACCAGCGCGGCCGGCGCCTCCAGGATCGCGTCCTCCAGCAGCAGTCCGGCCCAGCGCTGCCGGACGACCCGGTGCATGCCGGGACCGTCGGGGACGATCTGGACACAGTTCGCCGCCATCGGCAGCCCGGTGATCGCGCCGAGGTGGGCCAGGACCTCCTGACCGCGGTCGGTCCCGGCGGCGAGCACCGCGGTGGCTCCCGTATCCGCGATCAGCCCCGCCAGCACCCGCGCCCACGCTGCCGGCGCGTACCCCTCGACGGCCGAGCGTTCGATGACGTAGGCGTCGGACACTCCGCAATCGGCCAGAGCCTCCTCCGGCGCAGCGTCGCCGAACACGACCGCGCCGACCTCGCCATCCAGCGAACGGGCCAGTGTCAGCGCGCGCAGCGAGGCGTCCGCGGGAGCGCCCCCGTCGAGTTCGACCAGGCACAGCGCCGTCATGACAGTATCTCCCCAAATGTTCGCGCCGTCCGGAATGCCCTTCGGGCCACCGGCCGCTCGCACGGGCTCAAAAGGCCCGTGCTCGCTAGCCGGTATCGGACGGGGCTCACAGGACCCCCAGCTCCCCCAGGACGCGGAGGAGTTCGGGTACCGCGTCGACGCCGCGGCCGAGGATCACCGCCTGGTGGCCGGCGACGGCCGGCACGCGCAGCGCCTGCTTGCGCAGCCCTTCCGGCTGCCAGGCCGGGGCGGAGCGTTCGACCGGCGCGCGCTTGGCCCGCAGCCGCCCGGGCAGCGACGGGTACCGCGGCAGGTTGATGCCCTCCTTGACGGTGATCACCGCGGGCAGCGGCAGCTCGTAGGACTCCTCCGTCCCCCGGTACTCCCGGCGCGCCACCGCGCCGTCGGCGGAGGTGGTCAGGTTCTTGATCCCGGTCGCCACCGGCCAGCCCAGCGCGTGCGCCAGCCGGATGCCGACCTGGTAGTCGCCGGTGTCGGACGCCTCGTTGCCGAGCAGCACCAGGTCATAGCCGTGCGAGCGGACCTCGGCGGCGATGGCGGCGGCGGTCGCCGCGGGGCCGAACTCGCGGCCGTCGGTCTCCAGCAGCACCGCCCGGCCAGCGCCGAGCGCGAGCGCGTCGCGGAGCTGGTCGATGGCGGCCTCCGGGCCCAGGGTCAACACCGACACCGTGCCGCCCAGCCGCTCGGTGATCTGCACCGCCTCCTCCACCGCGCACTCCTCGTGCGGGCTGATGGTGAACCCGGACATCCGGGTGTCCACCTCCTGCCCGTCCGGGGTCACCGCGATCTTGCCGCCGACGGTGGGCACGCGCTTGACGCAGACCAGGATGTCCATGGCGCTAGCTCCGGACCCGCTCGTTCGAAGGATCGAACAGCGGCCTGGAGCCGGCCACCGCGACCGTGACCGGGTAGCGATCGCCCAGGTATTCCACCGCCAGCGTGCTGCCCTCGACGGCGTGGCCGGCCGGCAGGTAGGCCATGAGCAGGTGCTTGCCCAGCGACGGCGCCGAGCCCACGCTGGTCACATACGACGGGCGCCCCTTGGCGTCGGTCAGCCGCTCGCCGCCCGGCGACAGGACCGGCTCGCCGCCGAGCATGTACCGCAAGGTCCCGTCGGCGGAGGCATGCGAGTCCACGGTCAGCGTGCACAGCACCGCGCACGGCGGCTCGGCACGCTGCCGCAGATACGCCTCCTTGCCGATGAACGGCTGCTCCTTGACCTTGGGCCGGGTCATCCCGGCTTCGGGCAGCGTGTACTCCTGCGTCAGCTCGAACCCGAACGCCCGGTAGCCCTTCTCCAGCCGCCCGGTGGTGCCGTACACGCCGATGCCGGCGGGGATCAGGCCTTGCGGCCGGCCCGCGGCCCACACGGTGTCCCACACCCGCAGCCCCTGCTCGATCGGCACGTGCAGTTCCCAGCCGAGCTCGCCGACATAGGAGATCCGCGAGGCGAGCACCACCACGCCGCCGACCTCGATCTCGCGGCACGTGCCGAAGCCGAACCCGTCGTGTGACACGTCGTCGGCCGTCACCGAGGCGAGCACGTCCCTGGCCCGCGGGCCCCACAGCCCGATCGTGGTCCACGCCGAGGTGAGGTCGGCGAGGAAGGCGCCGGGGGGCAGGTGGCCGCTGACCCAGGCGGCGTCGGACATCCCGGTCGCGCCGCCGGTCACCACCCGGAACCTGTCCTCGCCCAGCCGCATGACAGTCAGGTCGGCCCGGAACCCGCCGTCGTCGTCCAGCCACGATGTGTACACCACCCGGCCCGCCGCCACGTTGAGCTGTGCCACCGACAGCGTCTGTACCGCCTGCAGCGCGGCGGGCCCGGAGATCTCAAGCACGGCGAAGGCGGACAGGTCGACAAGCGCGCAGGCATCCCGCATGGCCAGGTGCTCGGCGTTGATGATCGGCGACCACCAGCGCGAGTCCCATTCCGCCGGGCGTTCCATCAGCCGGCCCGCGTACCGGTCGCACACGGCCGAGTTCGACGCGTACCAGTGCGGCCGCTCCCAGCCCGCCGTCTCGAAGAAGACCGCGCCCAGCTCCCGTTCCCGCTCCTGGACCGGGCTGACCCGCACGGGCCGTTCCGATTCCCACTGCTCGGCCGGGTGCACGATGCCGTACATCTTGTTGAAGCCCTCGCAGGCCCGGGCGCGGACGTGCGCGACGGTGCGCTGGTGCGGGTAGAACCGGGCGGCGTCCGCCTCATGCACGTCCACGGTGGGGACCCGGCCGGACATCAGCTCGGCCACGGCGCGGCCGCAGCCCGGTCCCTCCTTGATCCAGCTCGCCGCGGCCGACCACAACCCCCTGACCTCGGGTAGCTCGCCGAGCACCGGGTGCCCGTCCGGGGTCATCGAGATCAGGCCGTTAATGGCGTACCTGATGCCGGCCCGCTCGTCGCCGAGCAGGTCGGGCATCAGTTCCAGCGCCTGGGCGAGCTGCGGATCGAAGTCGTCGGCGGTGAACGGGAGCTCGGTGGGCGAGGCCGCCGACTGCTCGATCGACGGGATCTCGTCGGGCGGCACGATGATCGGCCGGTGCGCGTATGAGCCGACCTCCATGTCTCCGCCGTGCTGGCGCTCGTACATGTTCGTGTCCACGTCCCGGACGATCGGGTAGGAGATCTCTCCCGGGGTGTCGGCGAACAGCGTGATCGGGCCGACGCTGATCATCTGGTGCACGACCGGGGTGAGCGCCAGCCGGGCCCCTGCCATCCTCGCGATCCGCGGCGACCAGACGCCGCAGCAGATGACGGCGTTGTCCGTCTCGATCTCCCCCGCGCTGGTGGCCACGGCGCGGACCCTTCCGGCCGCCACCGAGATGCCGTGCACCTCGGTCCCGGCCAGCACGGCCAGCGTGCCGGACCGCTGCGCCTGCTCCCGCATCAGCGTGCCCGCCCGCAGCGAGTCCACCACGCCGACGGTGGGGAAGTGCGCGCCGCCACCGATGACCGACTCGTCCAGGTACGGCACCAGCTTGCCCACCTCGCCCGGCGACAGCAGCTCCGCCGGGATGCCCCACGCCTTGGCCTGGCTGCACCGCCTGCGCAGCTCGTGCATCCGGGCCTGGGTGCGGGCCACCTCGATCCCGCCGCTTTGGGTGAACACGCCGAGCTCACGGTACTGCTCAGTGCTGTCCCTGGTCAGCTCGAACATCATTTTCGAATATTCGATCGGGAAGATGAAGTTGGACGCGTGGCCGGTAGAGCCGCCGGGGTTCGGCATCGGGCCCTTGTCCACCAGGACCAGGTCGCGCCAGCCGAGCAGCGCCAAGTGGTGCACGAGGCTGTTGCCGACGATGCCGGCGCCGATCACGACGGCGCTGGCCCGTGCCGGGGCGTCTCCCGGAGAAGTCATATGGTCATCCCGCCAGTAGTGGTTTGCCGGTTCCGGTGCGCTCCAGCGCGGCCCTGCGCCACTGCTCGGCCTGCCGGAGCTGGTTGAAGGTGAACAGGTGCAGGCCGGCCACGCCGGCCCGCGGCGCGGTGATCGCAGCGGCCGCGCGCTCGAGCAGCCGGTCCGGGCTGTACCCGCCGGGCACCCACAGCCGCAGGATCCAGCCCGGGTGCCTGGTGACGAACCTGGCCGACTCCGACGCGCCCGCCACCGCGGCCATCCGCAGCAGCCGGCCGCGCTCGGCCGGGCCGGCCAGCCCGATCTGCAGCGGCAGCGTGACGCCGCGCGCCCTGATCCGGCCGATCCACCGCCCGAGCGCCGCCGCGTCGAAGCATACGTTGCTGACGATATAGGTGGCGTACTTCCGCTTGTCCCACATCGCCTGGATGGTGATGTCGTCGCTGATCTTGGGATGGGTCTCCGGGTAGCCGGTGATGCCGACCTGGCGGAACGGGCTGCCCATCTCGGCGAGCCGCTCCAGCAGCGGCAGCGCGCCGTCGAACCGCCCGGCCGGGCGGGCGGCGTCTCCGCCGGGCACGAAGACATCGTCCACGCCGCCTGCCCGCAGCCGCGCGATGATGTCGGCCAGGTGCGCGTCGTCGACCACCGAACGCGCTGCCAGGTGCGGAACCACGCGGTAGCCGTGCGCGGCCAGCCGCCCGGCGAGGTCAAGGGTGGGTCCCAGGCCCTTGACCGGCGACGCGGTCACCGCCACCGTCATCCCCGAGGGCACCCAGTCCAGCACCTGCTGTTCGGTGCCCCCGGCCGGGATCACCTCGTACCGCGGGCCGGCCAGCAGCTCGGCCAGCCTGGTCACAGGATTCCCTCCACCAGCCGGGCGAGTTCCTGCTCCAGCCGCGAAACGCCGACCTCCACCCGGGTCAGCGGGAGGCCGAACATCGCCGCGACCCGCTCGGCCTGCTCGGCCAGGGCGGGGGTGGGCTGCTGGGCCAGCCAGACCAGCCGCCGGTAGTGGCCGAAGTAGTCCGGCCACAGCTCCGGGTGGGTGTCCAGGCCCAGCTCGGCGAGCACGGCACGGCCGAAGCTACGCAGCAGGAAGTCGGTGAGCACGTAGGTGCCCGGCTCGGCGGCGAACATGGCCGCGACCCGCTCCGGCCCGGCGAGCACGTCGTAGCAGTGCAGCCCGGGCAGCCGCCGCACCCGGTACCTGGCGCACAGGTCGTCGAGCCCGCCGTAGCTGCCGCAGTCCGCATAGGCCAGCGCGACCGCCCGGCCGGACCGGAGCGCGCAGACCACGGCTCGTTCGGCAGATTCTGTGATTTTCTGCGGCCGGTTGTGCAGCAGCGCGGGCAGGGACCGTACGGCGACCGGCCAGCCGCGGCGTGCCGCGATGTCGCGGACGTGCCCGGCGAGCGCGCCGCATGCCACTACCTCAGTGCTTACCGGAGCGCGTGCGTCGGGCAAGCCGCCGCGCGGCCGCTCAGCCACTCGGGAAGGGCAGCTGGCCGACGAAGCGGTCGTTGAAGCCGGCGCGGTCGGAGAGCTCGACATACTTCACCTCCTCAAGCAGCGCCAGGGCGCCGGCCCGCTCGCGCAGGCTGAGCAGCGCCATCTTGGCCCCCTCGCCGGCCACGTTGCCCGCCGGGACCACCCGGGTGACCGGGACGTCGGGCACCAGGCCGATGCGGATCGCGCTGGCCGGGGACAGGTAGCTGCCGAACGACCCGGCCAGCAGCACCTGCTTGACGTCGCCGGGCTCCAGGCCGGCCTCCTCGCACAGGATGCGCCAGCCGGTGGCGATCGCGGCCTTGGCGAACTGCAGCTCGCGGACGTCGCGCTGGGACAGGTAGATGCTGTCCTCCGCCGCGCCGCGCCAGTGCAGCACGAACACCCGCTCCTGGCCGACCTGAGTGAGCCGCCCGGCCAGCCCGGGCGCCCTGGCCTGCGCCTGTTCGGCGGGCACGAACCGGCCGGAGGCGTCGAGCATGCCCACGCGGACCAGGCCGGTCACCGCGTCCACGAGGCCGGAGCCGCACAGCCCCTGCGGTTCGGCGTCGCCGATCACCTTCAGGCTCAGCTCGTCCCGGGTCATGGTGACCATCTCGATGGCACCGTCGGCGGCGCGCATCCCGCACCGGATCGCGGCGCCCTCGAACGCCGGGCCGGCCGGCGCGGCGGTGGCCAGCAGCCAGTCCCGGTTGCCGAGCACGATCTCACAGTTGGTGCCGATGTCGATGAACAGCCGGACCCTGGCGTCCCGGTCCATCCCGCTGGCAAGCAGCCCCGCGGTGATGTCGCCGCCCACGTAGGCGCCGAACGCCGGGAAGACCACCGCGCGGGCCCGCGGGTGTGTCACGCCGGCCAGGCCGAGGTCGGCGGCGAGCACCTCGGGCAACAGCCGGGCCGACAGGATGAACGGCGCCATGCCCAGCGGCTCCGGGTCGATGCCGAGCACCAGGTGCGTCATGGTGGCGTTGCCGGCCAGCGCGACCTCATACACCTCGTGCGGCCCGACTGCCGCGTCCGCGCACACGGCCTGCGCCAGCTCGGCGAGGGTTTCAGCGGCGAGCCGCCGCAGCTTGTCCAGCGCGCCGGGGTCCAGCATGGTGGCGCTGATCCTGGAGATCACGTCCGCGCCGAACGGCTGCTGCTTGTTCAGCGCCGAGGCCACCGCCGCCGGGGTGCCGGTGGCCAGGTCCAGCAGCGTCGCCACCACCGTGGTGGTGCCCAGGTCGAAGGCGATGCCGAACCGGCGCCCGGTGGTGTCGCCCGGCTCGACGGCGACCAGCACGTCGTCGACGACCACGGCGGTGACCTTGTAGTCGGCTTCGCGCAGCGTCCGGCCGAGGGTCTTCAGCACGCCGAGCTCGGTCCTGGGCTCCAGGTCGGTGAGCTCGGCCAGCACCCGCTCCAGGTCGCTGGCCTGATCGGCCAGGCTGGGCTCGGCCAGCTCCAGGTACCGCTTCTGCACCGCCGGGCGCAGGATGACCTGCCTGCCGACGCCCACCGTGGCGGCCTTCGGCCGGGTGGTCAGCGGCGGCACCTCGACCCGGGCGTCCCTGGTCGCCGTGGTGCGGCAGGCCAGCCGCCAGCCGCTGGTGAGCTCTGCGGGCGTGTACGCCCTGATGTCCAGGCTGGTGGGCGGCGGCGGGTCCTCGGCGATCCTGATCCGGCACTTCTTGCAGGTGCCGTGGCCGCCGCAGGTGGAGTCGATCGCGATGCCGTTCCAGCTGGCCGCGTCGAACAGGGTCACGCCGCACGGAACGCGCACCGGCCGCTCATTGAAGACCAGATTGACCCGAACGGGCTGATGCGCCACGTCCTCGGTCACCGTCATGTGGCACCCGCTGCCTGGTGGTGCGAGATGTCCTCGCGGGGGGGTCTGGGGGGGTCGTCCCCCCGGGCAAGCGCAGCCCGGTGCGCCGCGATCCAGGACGCGCCCCAGTCGTCGCGGCCCAGCACCAGGTCGGCGGCCTTGACCGCGCGGACGACCTGCGGCGACCGGGCGTCCATGATGGCGCTGGTCAGCCCGTGGCTGATCGCGATCGGCAGGAACGCGGAGGTGATCGCGGGCCGGTCCGGCATGCCGAACGACACGTTCGACGCCCCGAGCGTCATGTTCACGCCGAACTCGTCCCGGATCAGCGCGATTGTCTCCAGGGTCCTGGCCGGGTGACGGGTGTCCGCGCCGACCGGCATGGCCAGCGGATCGATGACGATGTCCTCGATCGCGAGCTTGTAGGTGTCCGTGGCGACGCGGATCAGCTTGCGGGCCAGCTCCAGCCGCCTGGCCGGCTCGTCGGGGATCTCCTGCTCGTCGTTCGGCAGGCCGATCACGGCAGCGCCGTACTTCTTGGCCAGCGGGAGGATTGACTCCAGCCGTTCGTCCTCGGCGGTCACCGAGTTGACCAGCGCCTTGCCCTGGTAGGCGGCCAGGCCCGCCTCCAGCACCTCGACGATGGAGGAGTCGATGACCAGCGGCAGGTCGGTCAGCCCCTGGATCATCGTCACGGTCCGCCTCATCAGCGCTGCCTCGTCGGCCAGCGGGGCGCCCATGTTGATGTCGAGCAGCATCGCCCCGCCGGCCACCTGCTCGGCCACGTCGGTCTCCACCCGGGACAGGTCTCCGTCGCGCAGCTGCTGGGAGAACAGCTTCCTGCCGGTCGGGTTGATCCGTTCCCCGATGATGGCGAACGGCTGGTCGGGGCCGATCCGCACCGTAGTGGTCGCCGAGGACAGGATGGTGTGCACGGCTTGTTGCCTCCGGCGGTTTGTCAGGCGTGGGCCCCCACGCGGCGGCGCTGCAGCAGTTCCTTGGCCTTGACCACGGCCGCCGACGCGTCCGCGGCGTACCCGTCGGCGCCGACCACGTCGGCGTACTCCTGGGTCACCGGGGCGCCGCCGACCATGACGATGACCTGGTCCCGCAACCCGGACTTGGCCAGCGCGTTGATGTTCGCCTTGAACATCGGCATCGTCGTGGTCAGGAACGCGGAGAACCCGACGATGTCCGCCTGGTGCTCGCGCACCGCGTCGACGAACTTCTCCGGCGCGACCTGCACGCCGAGGTCGATGACGTGGAACCCGGCCCCTTCGAACATGATGTTGACCAGGTTCTTGCCGATGTCGTGTACGTCCCCCTTGACCGTGCCCATCACGATCGTGCCGATCGTGGTCGCACCGGTCTCGGCGAGCAGCGGGCGCAGGATCTCCAGCGCGCCGGCCATCGCCTTGCCGGCGATGAGCATCTCGGGCACGAAGAAGTCGCCGCGCTCGAACCTGGCACCCACCTCTTCCAGGGCCGGGATCAGCGCCTGGTACAGCAGGGTCTCCGGATCCAGCCCCATGGCCAGCCCGGCGTTGGTGAGGTCGAGCACCACCGGCCCGTTGCCTGTCAGCGTGTTGTCATAGAGCTGGCCGAGCAGCTCCTCGGCGCTCCGCGGGTTCATGCGGCACCTGCCCTGCGCTGTCTGGCTGGGCGCTGCCGGTAGCCGAGCACCGCGGACAGGCCGGCGGCCTCCTCTACGCAGTGCGCCGCCGCGGCCGGCAGCCGGTCGGGGGTCATCCTGGTTGCCGGGGCGGACACCGACAGCGCCGCGATCACGGTGCCGTCATAGCCGCGGACCGGCGCCGCGACCGCGACAAGGCCGGGCTCGAGTTCCTCGTCGGTCACGGCGTACCCGCGGGCGCGCACCGCCGCGAGCTCCGCCCGCAGCGCTGCCTCGCCGGTGATCGTCCTGCCGGTGCGCCGGTCCAGCGTCCCGGAGGATAGCTGGACCGCGCCGTAGGCAAGCAGCACCTTGCCGAGCGCCGAGCAGTGCAGCGGCACGGACATGCCCACCCAGTTGGTGCCGCCGATCAGGTAGGTGCTGTCGACCTGCGCGATCTGCTCGACCATTCCGTTGCGGGCCACGCCGATGTTGATGGTCTCGCTGGTTGCCTTGCCGAGCCGCTCGAGGAAGGGCTGGGCGACCGCGACCAGCCCGGCCTCGGCGCCGCCGCGCCAGGCGAAGCTGACGAACATCTCACCGGGCAGGAACCTGCCGTGGTCGTCGCGCCGGACCAGCCCGTTGCGCTCCAGCGCGAGCAGCAGCCGGGACGTGGTGGACTTGGCCAGTCCGGTCGCTGCGCTCAGCCCGGTGAACGTCATCGGCTCCGCGGAGTGCACCACCTCCGAGAGCAGGCGGGCCGCCCGGTCCACGGCCTGGGTGCCGTTCTGGTTGCTCATCCGCCGTACTGCTCCTGGCGTGTTCCACTTTATGGGACTAAGTTCTACTATGTGATCGTAGGGTGCGGTTTACCAAGCGGTCAAGTGGCTGCTCGCGATGGGAGACCCGATGTTCGTTAACACGATGCCGAGGTATGAGATCCTCTCCGCCGACGCGATCGCCATGCTGGACCGCGGCTGGCGCCGGATCGTCTCCGAGATCGGCATCCAGTTCGCCAAGCCCGAGGCCGTGGAGCTGTTCGCCAAGGCTGGGCAGCACACCGACGGGGAGGTGGTGCGGCTCGACCCGGAGTTCGTGGCCGAGCAGGTGGCCAAGGCGCCGCGCGAGTTCGACGTGCAGGCCCGTAACCCGGCCCGCAGCGTGCACATCGGCGGCGACCGCATGGTGTTCAGCTCGGTGTACGGCTGCCCGTTCGTCCGCGAGGGCGAGGTGCGCCGGGACGCCACGCTGGCCGACTTCGGCAAGCTGGCCATGCTGTCGCAGGCCTGCGACGAGCTTGACTCGGCCGGCGGGGTGATCTGCGAGCCGAACGACGCGCCGCTGGACTCCCGGCACCTGGACATGATCTACGCGCTGGCGACGCTGACCGACAAGTTCTACATGGGCAACGTGGTGTCCGGGCCGAACGCCGCCGACACGATCGCGATGACCGAGATCTTGTTCGGTGGGCGCGAGGCGATCGAGCGCGTGCCCGCGACGATCTCGCTGATCAACTGCAACTCCCCGCTGCGCTGGGACGACCGGATGCTGGACGCTCAGTTCGAGTACAACCGCGCCAACCAGCCGGTCGTGCTGACCCCGTTTCTCCTGATGGGGGCGATGTCGCCGGTGACGATCCCGGCGGCGCTGGCCCAGCAGCTCGCCGAGGCACTGAGCGGGATCGCGCTGGCCCAGCTGATCCGTCCCGGCTGCCCGGTGATCTTCGGCTCGTTCCTGTCCAACATCGACATGCAGTCAGGCTCGCCGTCGTTCGGGACTCCCGAGTCCGCCCTCGGCCTGTTGTGCACCGGCCAGCTTGCCCGGCACTACGGGCTGCCGTTCCGCACCGGCGGCGGGCTGGCCTCCAGCCAGACCGCGGACGCGCAGGCCGGGTACGAGGCGCTGATGACGCTGCTGCCCACCTTCCTGGCCGGCACCAACTTCGTCCTGCACGCGGCCGGCTGGCTGGAGGGCGGCCTGGTCAGCTGCTACGAGAAGTTCATCATCGACATCGAGCTGCTGCGCATGCTCCGGGCCGAGTTCACCCCGCTGGAGATCACCGAGGAATCGCTGGCGTTCGGCGCGCACGAAGAGGTCGGCCACGGCGGGCACTTCCTCGGCGCGGCGCACACCATGGAACGGTTCCGCGAGTGCTTCTACCGTCCGATGCTGTCGTCCACCGCCAACTTCGAGCGGTGGCTGAAGCTGGGCGGCAAGGACGCCGCCGCCCGGGCCGGGCAGATCTGGCGGGCCAAACTGGAAGAGTTCGAGCCGCCGCCGCTGGACGACGCGATCCGCGCCGAGCTCGACGACTTCGTGGCGCGCCGCCGCCACGAGCTCGGCGACTAGCTCCGTCGCTTCCGCGTGCTCGGCGACTAGCTCCGCCGC
>JAFAPY010000234.1 GCA_019246795.1 Streptosporangiaceae bacterium
GCCATCAACACCGGCCACCTCACCAGCCAGGCCCTCGCAGCACTGGCCGGGACGCCAACCTGCCCGGCAACCCAGTAGCCAGCAGCCACCACGACCAGGAACACCCATCATGCACTTGCCCGACCCGAACGATTCCGCAACAGCCCGCATAGCGTCCCTTTCTGGCCATGATCATGGTGCGCTTGCGGCGGGTGCGGCTCCAGCGCTCACGCCCCGGCGGCAAGCCAGGCCAGCGCCACGGCTACCGCCACCGCGGCGCGGCCATCGGCGACCATGAGGGCAAGCGCCCGTCCGAGCGCTCCTCCCTCGCCTGCCCGCACCGCGCCGACGGGTCCGCTTCCCGTGGCGCCGGGTGCGGGCGCGCTGCCGCAGACCCGAGTGTTTCCCAGCACGAGTTCGGTGGCGTTCCGCAACGCGATGTCCGATCTGTGGCAGGCGGTGACGACAGGGAACCCGCAGGCCGCCCTTCCGGCCTTCTTCCCGCTTGCCGCCTACCGCCAGGTGAAGGCGATCGCCGATCCGGCCGCGGACTGGCAGTCCAGGCTGTGGTACGACTTCACCCTCGACGTGGCCGCCGCCCACCAGGTGGTGGGCCGGGGGGCGCGGCTGCTCCGGGTGATCGTGCCGGGCGACGACGCGGCGTGGGTGTATCCCGGCGACTGCTATAACTCGATCGGTTACTGGCATGTCCCGGGTTCCCGGGTCGTCTACCTCCGAGACGGCCAGGAGCGCTCGTTCGGCATCGCGTGGCTGATCTCCTGGCGCGGCGTGTGGTACGTGGTGCATTTCGGCGCCGTGCTGCGGGGCGCGGCGATCGGCGTCGTCGATCAGCCCGCCGCTGGCCCGGGAGTCACCGGCCCGCCAGGCGGCTGCTGACCTCGCAGCTGTGGCCGCCGGGGCGAGCACTGGATCCCGTCGGCTAGGTACCGGTCCCGGCCCGGACCGAGCCGGTGAGTTCCCCGCTGCCGGCCCGGACCTCGCAGACGACGGTGCGCAGCCCGGCTCGCCAGGCCGCCTGGTCGGGGTAGACGTACTCCTGGGCGAGCGCGGCGTGCCTCAGCTGCGGGTTCACGTAGCCGCCGAACCTGCTCATGCAGCCTGCGCCCGCCTGTTGCTGGACGGCCGCGGTGCCGGGCCACGACGAGACGGGCAGCGGGAACACCGCGAATACCTCGGCATCGTGCGGCGCGGCACAGGACAGGGCCGTGACCTGCAGGCCGTTCGGTGCTGAATCGATGCACTCGCCTGGCCGCAGCCGGAACACGGCGGCAGGCCGGTACGTGACGATCGTCTTCGGCCGGAAACCATGGCTGACGATAGCCAGAACGCCCACGGCGACGCCGACAAGCGCGATGATGCCGAGGGCCAGCATGGTCAGGGTTAGCGGGCTGAGGTCCCTGGCCCGCGCATCCTCCCGCGGTCCAGGAGCCGGCACGTCCCCGGGATCGGCCAGGTCGGCCCCGCCACCCCGCTGCTCCCGCGGCGCCGCCGTGTCCCCGGCCGCCGCGCTGTCCCCGGCCGCCGCGCTGTCCCTGGCCGCATCCTGGTGTCCGGCCGCCGCGCCGCCCGCACCTGCCACAGCCGCAGCAGGTGGCGCTGGATCCGGCGGTTCCGGGTCGCCTGGCGCCGGATCCAGGCCAGCACGCGCGGCCATCCGCCCTCCATCGTGCGCGGTGCCCGCCAGAGCGCTTCGGTAATGCCGCTCCCCGGGCGGGCGGCGCACGCTCACGCCAGCGGTGCGCCACTGCTCTAAGTACTTCCCACGTATGAAATGCCCACACATCGCCGCAAAAGGTACTTGCGGTCGCATCGGCGGCCGCAAGTACCCTGGGCGGCGTGCGGTTGACTGTGTTCTGGGACCGGATGACGGCGCAATTCGGCGAGGCGTACGCGCGAAGCGTCGCCAAGGACTACGTGTTGGCCAGCCTGGGCGGGCGCACCGTGGAACGCGCCTTGGCCGAGGGGGAGGACGCCAAGGTGGTCTGGCGGGCGGTGTGCGACACGTTCGACGTGCCGGAGAACCTGCGCTGACCTCAGCGGGCCGCCGGATTTTCCTGGAGCGCCCGGCGTGTCACGCGCGTCGAATACACGTTCGCTCTATAGTTGACGGGTGGCCGTGGTCCGCGGCACCGCAGAAATGTCAGTGGCGGCGCGTAGCGTGTCCACCGATGGCCGCCGGGGACACTCGGCGGCACCGCGAACTTCGACGACCTGGGCGGTGCGGGAGGTGCCCGCAGCCCCTTAACCCCCGGCAGGGAGTCCCCATGGCAGCAAACAGCAGGCCGAGCCCCGAACGGGCGGGCGACAGGGAGAAGGCCCTGGAGACCGCTCTCCTGCAGATCGAGCGGCAGTTCGGCAAGGGGTCGGTCATGCGCCTCGGCGAGGAGACGCGGGTTCCGGTCGAGGTGATCCCGACCGGCTCGATCGCGCTGGACGTGGCGCTGGGCCTCGGCGGCCTGCCCCGCGGCCGCATCGTCGAGATATATGGGCCTGAATCGTCCGGCAAGACTACCGTGGCGCTGCACGCCGTGGCGAACGCGCAGAAGGCGGGCGGCATCGCCGCGTTCATCGACACCGAGCACGCGCTGGACCCGGAGTACGCCAAGAAACTGGGCGTGGACACCGACGCGATGCTGGTTTC
>JAFAPY010000353.1 GCA_019246795.1 Streptosporangiaceae bacterium
ATCCGGCCCCACGCCCCGCTGGTGACCGCGCCGGACTTGTTCTTCGACGGCCAGAACGCGGCGCGCCCGAAGATCGACAGCAGCGCGGGCAGCAGCGTCAGGCCGGCTACCAGCATGACGCCGATGCCGATCGCCAGCGGGATACCCAGGTTGGAGTAGATCTGGAAGGTCGCGAACAGCAGCGACAGCAGCGCCGCGATGACGGTGAGGGCGGAGAACGTGATCGACTCGCCGACCTTGGTCAGCGCGTTGACCACCGCTTCCTTGGAGCTATCGCCGAGCCTGAGCCGCTCGCGGACCCGGAACACCAGGAACAGGCCGTAGTCGGTGCCGGCGCCGAGCACCAGCACGATCAGCATCAGCTGGGAAAGCTGGGATACCTTGAGGCCGGCGTGCGCCGCCTCGCCGACCAGCGGCCCGGAGATCGTCACGGCCAGCAGCGCCGGGATCACGGTGATCAGCGGCGCGAGCACCGACCGGAAGATCAGCAGCAGCAGGATCAGGATGAAGATCAGCGCGACATCCTGCACCTGGTTGCCGGTGTTGCCGGACTGCTTCTGCTGGTCGATGTTGATGGCGAGCTGGCCGGCCAGGTGCACCTGCATTCCGGCCGGCGGCCCGGCCCGGGTGATCGCGCTGCGTAGGTTGTCGATCAGGTCGGTCTGGGGCTTCTGGTTGTTGCCGCCCAGACTCACGTCCGACAGCGCCAGCAGCTGCTCCGCCTGGCCGTCTCCGGACCGGCCGAGATCGCGGACCTTGACGACGGTCGGCACGATCGCCAGGTCGCGCTGCAGCCCGGCGAGCCATGACTGGTCGGCCGCCGTCAGCGTGCCCTGGCTGACCGCCGCTATGACCGGCACCGGCGTCTCGTTCGTGGTGATGCCGAACGGTACGGCCAGGTCGGCGGCGTGCTGGCTGGGCGCGCTGGCCGGCAGGAACGCGCTGTTGTTGGCCTGGGTGACGCTGGCCAGCGACGGCAGGAACCTGGGCACCGCGACCGCGGCGACCACCCAGGCCGCGATGATCACCCAGCGGAACTTGACGGCGAACGCGCCGATTCCCCCGAAAATGGCGTGGATGCGCACCTGGCCAGCTTACGTCAGGGGCCGCCGCCTCCAGCGAGCGAAATTCGCTCGCGCCAAGCGCTATCGTGCCAGGCATGCCCCTGATCAGCGTGGTCATCCCGGTGCACGGGGTAGCGGACTACCTTGATCGCTGCCTGGACTCGGTCCTCGGCGAGCCCGGCGTCCCCGTCGAGGTGATCGCCGTCGACGACGCGTCCCCGGACCGCAGTGGCGCCATCCTGGCCGCCCGGCACGACTCCAGGCTGAAGGTGGTCCGCACCCCGGCTGCGGCGGGGCCGGGACCGGCCCGCGACCTGGGCGCGAAGGAGGCTACGGGGGACTACGTCTGGTTCGTCGACGGGGACGACGAACTGGCGCCTGGCGCGCTCGCCGCGGTGGCAGGATCGCTGACCCGGCTGCGGCCCGACGTGCTGGTCGTCGACTTCGAGAACCTTTACCCCGACGGCACGGCCAGCCCGAGCGGCGGCGCGGTGCATCTCAGCGGGCTCACCGCGCAGCAGGCGGTCACGCTCGCCGAGCATCCCGCGCTGATCCACCTGACCATGACCGCATGGACCAAGGTGTTCCGGCGGGATTTCCTGGCCGGCCTCGGCGTGCCGTTCGGCCGCCGCGCCCCGCACGAGGACGTGCCGGTGACCGCGGCGGCCCTGCTGGCGGCGGAGAAGATCGGCGTGCTGGACCGGGCGTGCTACCGGTACCGGCGGGCCCGGCGCGGGTCGTTCCTCGCCGCGGCAAGCGATGCCAACTTCAACATCTTCGCCGCCTACGACGAGGTCTTCAGGTTCATGTCCGAACGGCCGCTGCTGCCTGGGCCTGACGTCCGCGCGGCGGTGTTCGAGCGGGCGATCTGGCATTACACGACGCTGCTGCCGCTGGTGCCGCGCCGTGGCCGGCGGCAGTTCTTCCGCCGCATGTCGGCCGACTTCCGGCGGCGGCGGCCCGAGGGCTTCCGTTTCCCGCCCGGCCCCCGCGGGGTGAAGTTCCGCATGGTCGCCCGGGACGCCTACCTGGCCTATTCGCTGCTCGAACCGGTGAACCGGCTGCGGGTCGCCCTGAGCAGGGCCCGGCCCGCGCGGTATTAGCGGAACTGCTCGGCCTCGGTCGAGCCTGCCAGCGCCGTCGTCTCCGCGCGGGGCGAGATCGCGCTGGTCACCAGGTCGAAGTAACCGGTGCCCGCCTCGCGCTGGTGGCGGGTGGCGGTGTAGCCGCAGCGCTCGGCGTCGAACTCGGCCTGCTGCAGCCTGACGTAGGCGGGCATGCCGTCGGCGGCGAAGCCGCGGGCCAGCTCGAACATGGAGTAGTTGAGCGCGTGGAAGCCGGCCAGCGTGATGAACTGGAACCGGTAGCCCATCGCGGCAAGCTCCTTGCCGAACTTCGCGATCGCGGACTCATCCAGGTGCGCCCGCCAGTTGAACGACGGGGAGCAGTTGTAGGCGAGCAGCTGGTCCGGGTAGACGTCCTTGATCCGCTCGGCGAACTCGCGGGCCACCTCCAGGTCGGGGGTGGAGGTCTCCATCCACAGCAGGTCGGAGTACGGCGCATAGGCCAGGCCCCGGGCGACGCACGGCTCGATGCCGTTGCGCACCCGGTAGAAGCCCTCGGCGGTCCGCTCGCCGGTGGCGAACGGCGTGTCCCGCTCGTCGACGTCGGAGGTGAGCAGCGTGGCGGCCTGCGCGTCGGTGCGTGCGATCACCAGCGTCGCGACCCCGCACACGTCCGCGGCCAGCCGCGCCGCGTTCAGCGTGCGGATGTGCTGGCCGGTCGGGATGAGCACCTTCCCGCCGAGGTGGCCGCATTTCTTCTCCGAGGCGAGCTGGTCCTCCCAGTGCACCCCGGCAGCCCCGGCCGCGACCATGGACTTCATCAGCTCGAACGCGTTCAGCACCCCGCCGAACCCGGCCTCTGCGTCGGCAACGATCGGCGCCAGCCAGTGCGGAGCGTCCCGCACGTCGCCGTCGGCCGACTCCGACCAGGTGATCTGGTCGGCGCGCAGCAGCGCGTTGTTGATCCTGCGCACCAGTTGCGGCACCGAGTTGACCGGGTACAGGCTCTGGTCCGGGTATGTCTGCCCGGCCAGGTTCGCGTCCGCCGCGACCTGCCAGCCGGACAGGTAGATGGCCTTCAGCCCTGCCCTGACCTGCTGCACCGCCTGCATGCCGGACAGCGCGCCGAGCGCGGTGACGGCCTCCTCGCAGTCGAGCAGCGCGCGCAGCCGCTCGGCACCGAGCCTGGCGAGGGTGTACTCCTCCGCTACCGTGCCGCGCAGGCGCACCACGTCCTCGGCCGAGTACGCGCGCTCAATGCCCCTCCAGCGGGGGTCGGTCTCCCATTCGCGGCACAGCCTCGCCGCCTGCTGGCTGATCCTCTCCATCGTCGTGCCTTCCTCCGGTGCTGGATCGGGAGCTCTGCTTCCAGCCTGGCCAGGGGCACACCAGCCGCAAAAGGCGGCACGATTTGAAAGTTTTGTTTTTTTCACATTAAAATAAGATATAGTGACCTTCAGGATGAAAGATCACCTTAATTCGGCGCAGAGCGCCGGTAATGGTATAGACCTCGTCACCTTCGGGCAGCGGCTGCGTCACTTGCGCCGGGCCCGCGGCCTGACGCTCACCGACCTTTCCGAGCGGGTCGGCCGCGCCCCTTCGGCCCTGTCGCTGCTGGAGAACGGGCGCAGGGAGCCCAAGCTGTCGCTGATCGAGCAGCTTGCGTCGGCACTGTCGGTGCCGGTCACCGAGCTGCTCAGCCGGCAGCCGCCGAGCCGCCGGGCGCAGCTGGAGATCGCGCTCGCCCAGGCGCAGCAGGACCCGTCCTACCGCCGGCTCGGCCTGCCGCCGCTGCGGATCGGCGCGCGGGTGCCCACCGACGTGCTCGAGCACGTGGTGGCGCTGGCCACGGCGCTGCGTGCCGAGCAGTCGCGGCCGACCGCGACGCCCGAAGAAGCGCGTGCCGCGAACGCGGCGCTGCGCGCGGCGATGCGTGAGCGAGACAACTACTTCGACGCCATCGAGCGCGAGGCGGCGGCCGCGCTGGCGGCGGCAGGGTACTCCGGTGGCGCCCTGTCCCAGGGAATGCTGGTCTCGGTGGTCGGTCGCCACGGCTTCGCGGTCCGCTACGTGCAGGACCTGCCCCGGTCGGTGCGGTCGCTGACCGACCTGAGCAACCGCCGGATCTACGTCAAGCAGGAGCCGGTCGGCGCCGACTCGCCGCGCGCGGTCGTGCTGCAGGCGCTCGGCCACTTCCTGCTCGGCCACCAGGTGCCGCGCGACTTCGCCGATTTCCTGCGGCAGCGAGTGGAGGTCAACTACTTCGCTGCCGCGGTGCTGATGCCCGAGCGCGCCGCCATGCCCGTGCTCGCCGATGCCAAGCAGGCGCGGGACCTGGCGGTGGAGGACCTGGTGGACCTGTTCTCGGTGTCGTATGAGATGGCCGCGCACCGGTTCACCAACCTGGCCACCCACCATCTGGACCTGCCCTGCCACTTCGTGAAGAACGATGCGACCGGGATCATCTACAAGGCCTACGAGAACGACGGGGTGCTGTTCCCCACCGACCTGTCAGGCGCGATCGAGGGGCAGCGGCTGTGCCGCCAGTGGGCGGGGCGGCAGGTGTTCGCTGCCGCGGACCGGTTCTCGCCCCACTACCAGTACTCCGACACCCCGTCGGGCACCTACTTCTGCGTCGCGCAGGTCGACCCGCGCGCCGACCGCGGTTTCGCGGTGTCGCTCGGCGTGCCGTTCGAGCATTCCCGCTGGATGCGCGGCCGTGAGGCAACCGCGAGGAAGCGCTCGGCCTGTCCCGACGGGCAGTGCTGCAGCCGCCCGCCGGCTGTGCTTGCCGAGCGGTGGGAGGGCAGAGCCTGGCCGGCGGCCCGGGCGCACTCGCACATCCTGTCCGCGCTGCCGGCCGGCAGCTTCCCGGGCGTCGACGAGGCCGACATCTATGAGTTCCTCGACCGGCACGCCGCAGGCTAGGACCCTTCCTCCGTCAACATGTGTGGTAACCCCCGGAAAATGGGCGGTAATGACGACGATCACTCCGGAGGTGGCCGATGGACGGCGCCGCAGACGGCGGCTTCTCGCTGGAGCTCGGCCGCGACCTGGCCGAGATGCGGGACTGGGTCCATGAGTTCGCGGCCGCGGTGATCCGGCCGGCGGCTGCGGAATGGGACGAGCGCGAGCAGACCCCGTGGCCGGTGCTCGACCAGGCGGCCACGATCGGGCTGTACTCGCTGGACTTCTACGCCCAGCAGTACGTGGAGCCGTCCGGGCTGGGCATCCCTGTCGTGTTCGAGGAGCTGTTCTGGGGCGACGCCGGGATCGGGCTTTCGCTCGTGGGCAGTTCGCTGGCCGCGGTCTCGGTCGTGGCCAGCGGGACCCCTGAGCAGGTGGCGGAATGGTGCCCGCAGATGTTCGGCGGTCCCGGCGACGTCAAGCTCGGCGCGTTCTGCTCCTCCGAGCCGGACGCGGGCAGCGACGTCGGAGCGATCAGGACCCGGGCGGTCTACGACCGGGGCCGCCGGGAGTGGGAGCTGAACGGGGTGAAGACCTGGGCCACCAACGGCGGCATCGCCAACGTGCACGTGGTCGTGGCGGCGGTGGACCCGTCGCTCGGCACGCGCGGGCAGGCCAGCTTCATCGTGCCGCCGGGCACGGCAGGCCTTTCCATGGGACAGAAGTTCCGCAAGCACGGGATCCGGGCCTCCCACACCGCCGAGGTGATCCTCGACGGGGTGCGGGTGCCGGAGCGGTGCGTGGTCGGCGGCCGGGACAGGCTGGAGGAGCGGCTGGCCAGGGTGCGTGAGGGCGGCCGGGCCGGGGACCAGGCCGCGATGAAGACGTTCGAGGCGTCCCGTCCCGGGGTGGCGGCGATGGCGGTGGGCGTGGCCCGGGCTGCGGCGGAGTACGCCGCCGAGTACGCGCGCACCCGGGTGCAGTTCGGGCGGCCCATCGGGCAGAACCAGGCGGTGGCGTTCATGCTCGCCGACATGAACGCCGCGGTCGACGCGGCGCGGCTGCTTGCCTGGCGGGCCGCCTGGATGGCCAGGCAGGGCAGGCCGTTCGCGCGCGCGGAAGGGTCGATGTCCAAGCTGGTCGCCGGGGAGACCGCGGTCAGGGTCACCGAGCAGGCGATCCAGATCCTCGGCGGCAACGGCTATACCCGGGACTACCCGGTGGAGCGCTGGCACAGGGACGCCAAGATCTTCGCCATCTTCGAGGGCACGTCGGAGATCCAGCGGCTGATCATCGGCCGCGCCGTCACCGGCCTCGACGTCCGGTAGGCATGACCTGCAAGAATGCTCAGCAGGCCGTGGCCAGGCCCGAGATCATCCGGCAACCTGGCTGCGTCGGCTGTCGTCATGGCCGGTCCTGTTCCGTCGCTGTTCCGTCAGCGTAAGAGATGCGAAGCGAACGTTGATGACCGCGCGGGCGCGGTCATGGGAGGACGGCAGCAAGTGAGCGTAGACGCGGAGGGTGAAGGCCGGGTCGCTGTGGCCGAGGTACTCGGCTAGTTCCTTGATCGAGACGCCCCCGGCGAGCATGACGCTGGCGTAGTAGTGGCGGAGCTGATGGATGCCCTCCTTGCGGGTAGTGACGTAGCGGCTCCGGCCGCGCCGGTCCCTGGCAGGCTGGGGCACCACTCCGGCCTTGACGAGTGCGGGCTTCCAGACCGTCTCGGAGTAATTGCGGGCCTTGATGTGCTGGTCGTCGGTGTGCCAGCGAAACAAGATATTGCAGGTGTGCGGTTTCCCGGCGGGTTTCTCCCACGGCAGCGTGTACGGCCGGGGCGGATATTTCGCGATGTGCCGCCTGACAGCATCGACAGCCCAATCCGAAAGCGGGATTACCCGCTCGCGGTCGTTCTTGGGCAGTGCGAACACAAACGTACAGCCGAGTTTCTTGACCTGCCGCCGTACTTTGACGATCTTCTGGTCCAGGTCAAAGTCTTCGAGCGCCAGACCGTAAAGCTCGCCTTCCCTCATCCCGCACGATGCGGCTAGCTCGGGAATCGCCCGCAGGGCGTGCGGGTGAGCGTCGATCAGCACGGCAATAGTCTGGTCGTCCCATACCTGGATCTCGGATGACTGATGGACCGGCGACCGGACAACCGGTGATTTAGCAGGGTTGTCCTTGATCGCGTCATCGGCCACCGCGAGGTCCAGGATGCCTTGCAGCACGAGAAACGCAGTAATGACTGTGGATGGCTCGAAGCGCTCGTTGAGCTCACTGATCCATACCTGAATCCGCGAAGGCTTGACGGCGCGGACCTGACGGTGCCCCAGCGCGGGGATAACATGAAGCCGGTAGGCGGTCTCGTAGCGGAGGAAGGTGGCAGGATCCACGACCCGGGACGCGAGCCAGCGCTTGCCAATGTCGCTGACCAGGACCTTCCCAGCGTCGGGGTCGTGATAGTCGCCGCGTTGCTTGTCGGTCTCCATGGCCTGCCAGTGCCGGTCGGCATCGGCCTGGATGCGGAACGCCTTGGCCTTCTCACGGCCATCAGGATCGGTCCAGCAGGCAAGACAGCGTTTGCCCTTGCCCCACCGCTGGTTGCGGACACGGCGGCCCATCGCAGGGTCCGCCCGGGTCCACAAATCTTTGGTGTAACCCATTACGCCTATTCCTGCTGTTTGAGCCAGGCGCGCACGTCTTCAGGGTCATACCGCAAGTGACGGCCGACACGGCGGCTCTTCGGCCCGATACCCTTGTGCCGCCATTGGTACAGGGTCGGTACGGGAACCCCGCCGAGGAATGCCGAAACCTCCTCCGGAGTCCACAGCCGATCCTTTACCGGATCGAGCGCGATAGCTGACACGAGACGCTCCAATGTTCTCCTTCCATAGAGCCTAGCTGCCATTGGCTTGTCGCTTAAGCGTCAAACTGCCGACGGTTGATTCATGCGGCCTGACGGCCAGCGCTGGC
>JAFAPY010000272.1 GCA_019246795.1 Streptosporangiaceae bacterium
GGGCGGGCACGACCAGGCCGGCGTAGGAGCCTGTGGCCCCGGTGGCGAGAACCTTCACGGCGTTTCTCCTTTGCTGGATCATGACCGCCAAGTCAGCCGGTCATCGGTGGCCCGGCCGGTTTTGCGCTGGTGGTACCTGGTTTTCGCTGGCTTGCGGCGCCGGGCGGCCCGAAGCCCGCGAGCAGCCGGGGCCGGCCTGGCCGAAGCTTGTCACCTGCCGGGCAGGCCGGGGACGAAGCTGTCCCCAGCCGGCCGGCGCCGTGCCGGGACGGCCAGTCCGGCGAACTGTCCTGTTTGCGCCGATGGGCAGCACGCGCCTGCCCTACCCGCACGAAGCAGCCATAAACGGACTATTTCGTCCGGTTGGGTATTTCGCTTCCACGTGCCGGGCTCCGGGAGAGGTTAAATGAAGGCGTGGTCGCCGCCAGCAGCCCGCGCGAACCGCGCAGCGACGCGGTCCGCAACCACCAGGCCCTGGTCCGGGCCGCCACCGCGGCCATACACCGCGACGGCCTGCGCGTGCCCATGGCCACGATCGCCGCTGACGCGGGCCTCGGCGTCGGCACGCTGTACCGGCACTTCCCCGCCCGCGAGGATCTGCTCGGCTACCTCACCCACGCATCGTTCGAGCAGGTACTGGCCAACGCCCAGGCCGCCGAACGCAACCGCACGACCGCCGCCGAGGCGCTCCGGCAGTTCATCGAGGCCGCGATCAGCCAGCGCAACGAGCTCGTGCTGCCGCTGCACGGCGGACCGCCGGTGACATGGCCCAGGACCCGCGTCGTCCGCGACCACGTCCACCAGATAATCCAGCGGATCATCCTCCGCGGGCGGGCTGACGGCACCATCACGCGGGACGTCACCCCGCAGGACATCGTCGTGTTCGGGGCCATGCTCGCCCAGCCACAGCGACCCGACCCGGCCTGGGATGCGACATGCCGCCGACTGCTCGCCACCTACCTCGCAGGCCTGGGCGCTGACAACGCAGACGGGTGACCTCTCCTGACCGCCCGGGCAGTCCGGCACCGGGAATATCACAAGTGAGAAGCCGATCGTATGGTGCGGTCCCGGCTCCTCACTCACAACGGCAGCATGCGTGGACAGGAGTTCACGGCCTGGGTGGATCACATGGCAGTACTTCTGCTCGCTGGTCGGCATCGACCACTTCAAACCCGATGTCATGCTCATGCGGTTTGTCATGGAAACGGTTGGGCGTTAGGTCAGCCCGTCCGAGACCGACGCATTGCTATCCCGCGCCGTTGAGGAACTCCAGCCCTCCCATCCCAGGCTCACCAAGCGCGTGCTGGACCACACCCTCTGGCTATTCGAGCGTGGCCAGTAGGGAGCAGCGTAAACTCGCAGCAACAGCGCCGGGTCCTTACATATCTGCTACGTACCGTAACCTTGTCAGCACGCTAACCAAGTGCTGGATCGCCCGCGACAAGGTCAGAGGTTCTCTGAACTCCAGTAACGCAGCGTAGCTGCCGTCGGCTAGTCGCGCATGAGTCGTGGAATGATTCATGGAATGGAGCGTCTGTCCAAACGGGTGCAACGAGGGCCACGGCGGCACAACGACGTGCCATTTCTGCAGATAGCGCACTGGGAGCATCGGGCCAGGCTACTTTTAATCCATTGGTTCAGGGTTCGAGCCCCTGGCGCCCCACCAGCCCAAACATGTCGTACAAATGTGGGGCGTGGCACGGATTGTGGCACGAAATACGCCCAGCCGCGTTATCGTGCCGTCATGGCCAAGGCCAGAAGCGGTTACATCCAGCAACTAACCAGCGGCGCGTTCCGCGTAAGTGTGTACGCCGGGACTGATCCGATGACGGGCCGACAGATCCGCCTGCGACGGACATGCAAGACGGAGCAGGCCGCGCAGATCGAGCTCGGCAAGCTGCTCGAGCAGGCCGCGGCTGGCCGCCAGCCTGAGACGGACGCCACCGTGGCGCAGCTGATGGACAGGTATGCCAGGTCGCCGACTGGGACCTGTCCACCCGCAAGGCAAACGAGTATTACATCCGGCGGGTGATCAAGCCAGCGCTGGGTCACCTGTAGGTCCGCAAGATACGCGGGCCCCTGCTCGATCCGCTCTACGCGCAGCTGAGGCGCTGTAGCGACCCGCTGTGCTCAGGTCGGGCAGGTACCGAGCACCGGAACGTGCCCCTCATCACCATCAATCCCGCCAGCCGTCAGCCTGCCTGGCAGCAGGCGGCGGACGCCATCAGGGAGGCGATCCGCTCTGGCATGCTCGTCCCGGGCGAGCAGCTACCTTCGGTCCGCGAGATGAGTGCATTGCAGGAGATCCCGGCTGCAACCCTGCAGCATGCCTTGGCCGTTCTCGCCGAGGATCGGCTCGTCGTCATCCGCCAGGGCCGTACCGCGGTCGTGGCGGGCGATGCCGACCCGGCTGGGCGGCCCGGCCGGGTTCAGCGCAAGCGTGACCACGACTGCAGTCGGGCCGGGGTGCACGCCGCATGTCTGCAAGCCGTTGACGGCCAACACGATCCGGAATATTCACAGCATCGTGTCCGGCGCCTTCGCCGCGGCGAAACGGTGGGAGGGATCGCCTGGAACCCCGCGGAGTCGCCAAACCTCCGGCCGCTTCGCGGCGGCCGCTGCCTGCCACCTCGCCCGAGGACGTCGCGAAGGTGGTCGCCGAGGGCCGTAAGGCACACTCGGAGATGGCGCTGTACCTCTGGCTGGTGGCGATCACTGGCGCGCGGCGGGGCGAGCTATGCGCACTGCAGGTCTGTGACGTCGACCTGGACAAGGGGATTCTCCACATCGCGTTCAACTATGTCGTGGTCGACGGCCACCGGGTCCGCAAGGACACCAAGACCCATCAGGAGCGGTACCTCGCCATCGACCCGGCAACCTGCGCGATGATCGGGGAGCACTTGGACGCGGTCCGCGCCAGGCTGGCTGACGTCGGCGTCGGACTGTCCGAGGACGCCTACGTCTTCTCCAACGACCCGGCGGCCGCCACGCCGTGGAATCCCGACTGGGCCTCGCATAAGGCCAGCGACCTGGCGGTCGCGGCCGGAGTCAAGCTGAACATCAGGGGGCTGCAACACTACACGGCCAGCCAGCTGCTCGCGGCCAGCTTCGACCTGCGCAACACCGCGGCGCGCCTCGGTCATGGCAGCGGCGGGGCCGCCACGCTGCGGCACTACGCAGATCCCGTATCCGAGGTGGACCGGCGAGCCGCCGCCTACCTTGCACAGTTGACCGCGGGATCTGCCGTCGACGCGTTACGAGAGGCGCGCTCCCTGTCCGTGTGCGCGCTAGCTGCACCGATAACACGGACAATGGCACGGATGGCACTCGCGGCGCTGGGATCATCCGGCACCCGGTCCACGAAGCGGGCGCCGCACCCAGCCGGCGGCGCCGTGTGCCGTCATCACGGCCGGGGCTCTCCGCCCATCCGGGCGGCGGGTGGGTCATCGGGGGGCGGGATCTCCCGCTGGACCAGGCGGGCGAGGTTGGCCACTCCCGCCGCGGACTGGGCTTGCATGGCGGCACCCACCTGTGGGCCAAGGTCGGGGAAGTCCAGGTCACGCTGGAGCCGCGTCGCTCCGCCCTTTTCCTGGCTGAACAGGTAGCTGATCCGCAGCTGACCAACCGCGATGTCGGCCTCCAGGGCCAGGCGGTGCGGCCGATCGCGTTCCACCACTGTCCAGGTGCCCGAGCCCTGGGTGCCGGCGATCGTCACGTGCTCGACGATCTGGTCACCCAGCCGGGCGGGGTGGCCGACGTCGCCTTCGACGCCGCGTGTGGCCGGGTGCCATTCGGGCCAGAACCGGGCCGTGGTGACGACGTCGAACACCGCGCTGATCGGGCGGTCTACCACGAAATGGTGGCTTACGGTCGGCATGGCTGGTCCTCGCCTTCCCAGGCGTCCGGGGCGGTGTCTAGGACTGCCCGAGCTGTTGCATAAGCCCGGCGATGTCTTCCTCGTGCCAGGCCTCCACGATCTTGGCGTTGGCGAGGCGGCTGATGTCGATGCCGGTCAGCTGGGCGGTCTTGCCGGTGGCCGGGATGCCCATGAACTCTCCCTTGTGCGTCAGCGATGCGCTCCAGCGATCAACGACGTAATCGCCGTCGGCCAGCAGCAGGTCGAGTTTGATGTGGACGTCGAAGGCGGCGTGGAACATCGCCAGGATCTGCTTGCGCGCCGCCCGGCCAGCAGGCAGTCCCGGTATCGGGTTGTGATCGAGCATGTTCTCGTCCATGAGATCGTCCATGAGGTCGGCGTTGCCGGTGTTCCATACCTCTTCGATCCATCGCCGGACTATTTCCTTGTTCTGCTCAGCACTCACCAGTCCTCCGTGCAATGTCCTGCGCAGCATCACTTGATCTGCCAGCCGTGCCCACCGTGCTCAGTGAGGTCACCGCCCGCTGCCTACGGCGCCGTCAGCGCCGCACCCGCTCACTGGCGCACCGTCCCCTGATCCCAATCGGCATTTATGGCTGCTCGACTAGGCCCAGCAGGTTGCCCTCGCTGTCCTTGAACCAGGCGGCACGGGTCCCGCCCACGTCGGCGATGCCCGTAGCCTGGTCGAAGCCAGGAAAGTCATACTCCTCGAACTGCACGCCCCGCTGCTTCAGCTCGCGGACCTCTGCGTCGATGTCGGCGACCATGAACCCCATCTGGCTGTGCGAGCCGGAGGCGCGGCCAGTGCTGGGGAACAGGATGAACCTCGTGCCGTCACGACCCGCGTAGAAGGCCCCGGCGCTCCCCTCGCTGGCGGGAGTCAGGCCGAGCTTGCCGGCATAAAACGACTTGGCCCGCTGCAGGTCGCTGCACGGCAACGAGGTCTCGAATCTGGCATCCGACAGCATCGGCATCTCCTCCCCGGGCCAGGCGTGCGCCTAGCCACGTACCGGTGAGCAGGCCGGCCCAGCGCCGCCGGAGTCATGATCTCATCCCACGGGCTGACTGGCGCGCACCGTCAGCCTTTCAGCGCTGGACAACGGCCTCGATGGAATGATGGACGGTCTTGTCCTCCATGCCCGGCGGCATCATCGGCTGGATGATCTCGCTGAACCACCGGTCGAAGTCTTCCCGGGACTTCCAGACCTCGATCGCCTGCCACCCGCTGTCGGTGGGCCCGTTGGCGTGGAAGATGAATCCGGGCTGGCTCTTAAGCCTGGGCTCGAGCTGGGCCAGCCACTGCTGGGCCATCTCACGGGACATCCCGGCAACCTCGGAGATAATCAGATGAGCCAATGCCTGCCGCTCCCTCCTGGACCTGGACCTGCAACGAACGTGAGCGGGAACGTCCCGCCAGCCGGCACGGCTCCCCTCTCACGGCGGTGTCCCGGCCACACTCAGCGTTGATACGTTGCCAGCGCCCGGACCGGATCACCGTCAGCACTTGACGCCGGGCGTGTTGCATGCACGTTCAGGTTCCGGCACGCAGCTTGGACGCGTATCGCTTCCAGGGCCGGCCGATCAGCAACGGGTAGAGAAGCCGGACGGGGGAGGGCAGGGTCCTCATCATGTAAGCACGGTCAGCCTCATCCAGCGGGTCCAGCAGCATGCCGAAGGCGATCGCCCTCTTGTTCCGCGGGAACCGGGTGACCCCATGCTTGCCCAGGGCGTCCCACTCCTGCTGGGTGAGCGTCACCGCGGCAAGCGGGACAATCTTCTGCTCCTCATCGTCCAGGTGCGGCTGGACCACCGCATTGAGGTGCTCAAGCGCTGCCGTGAGCGCTTCGCCGGTTTCGGCCGATGGCCGCTGGCGCCACGCCGCGCAGGCAGCGGATGCGGCGTCCAGCGCCTCCTGAATGAGCTGGTGCTCCTGTTCGACCTGCTCGGTCATCGGGGCCTGCTCGGGCGCCCGCTCGACTAGCTTGGGGTACAGTAGCTCGTCCTCGCCCTCGTGATGGATATGCAGCGCCGCGATACCGAAATCGATGTGGTCAGCCAGGAAGGTGACCCGGGCCGTCGGCGGCGCTGGCGCCGCGCGCACCAGCCGCGCGGCTTCGCTGAACCCGTTGCGGAACGTGCGGTGGACGATCGCCATGTCCCGCACATCGATTGGCTCTGACGTCGGCATTCACTGCCTCCTAGCCGGACACCCCGCTGCGTTGCCAGCATGAATACGGCGCTGCCATCATGCCCGGATCACCGGCCGGCAGCGGTTGCCTTGCCCGGGGGCAGATGGACGGCCACGGCGGCTCCGAGCAGTGGGCGGGCTGCCGGGCCTACGGGTCGCGGTCAGCTCGTGACGGCTCAGGGGTTTTCGTGGAACGGCCGCGGGGGCGGTAACTATCGTGCCGTGCAGCAGTGGCTCGTCAGCCCACACGCCCAGGCTCAAGCCCGCTGGAGCGCGCCGGCGACCCGGCCTGCATCCTTTATGAGCGGCGCGGGCACCGGGCTCCTGAGCCCGTCGGCTGATCTGGCCGCGGCCGCGGCGCCGTATTCGGGACGGCGGTTGCTCCGGGACGGCGGTTGCTCCGGGACGGCGGTTGTCCAGGCGGCAGGCGCCCGTGGAGGCACGGTGCCGGCGACTCTCTACTCGGTACGTGCGGGGAGCTGTCCCGCACGCGCGAACGGCCACCGTCTTGATGAGGAGATGGCCGGGCCGTTGCCTGCAATGGGAACTTGCGCTAGCGTCCCTGCCGTGGGGGGGACGGACGCGCTGCTGGCGTCCCGCTTGGCGGCCGGAGACGATCAGGCGCTCACCGAGGTCTTTGACCGGTTCGGCCCGGCGGTCTACGGCGCCGCGCTGCGCATCGTCGGCGATGACGCCGCGCAAGACGTGGTGCAGGAGGTGTTCGTGGAGTTGTGGCGTCACCCGGACCGGTACAACCCGGCCGCTGGGGCGCTGCGAGCCTACCTGGTGATGATGACCAGGCATCGCGCGGTGGACCTAGTGCGCAGCGAGCTTCGCCGGGTGGCCCGCCAGAAGCGGCACAGCCGCCTGGCCCCGGCGCAGCGGCTTGGATCGGTCAGCGACGAGGTGATCGCCGCGGACGCGGCCAGCGCCGTCCGGGAGGCGGTCCGGATGCTGCCCGATGGGCAGCGGCAGGTGGTCGAACTCTCCTATTTCCAGGGCCTGTCCTACCGGGAGGTCGCCGTCGCGGCCGGGATCTCGGAGGGAACCGCCAAGTCGCGGATAAGGCTGGCGCTTGCCAAACTTCAATCGGTGCTAGACCGCAACCTGCTGGAACCGACATGACAGCGGAGAGCGGCAGCCGGTGATGCTGCCAAGCGGACTGCGTGAGCAGGTCCTGGCAGCGTCGTGGCGGGCTCGGGCCGCCGGGCGCCCCGTTCCCGGCCTGCCCCAGATCTCCCCCGCCGAGGCGTTCAGCCGCGCCGCGGACGCCTTCTACGGGATGCTGTGCGCGCTCGCCGATGACGCCTGGCAGCGCCCGGTCCTGCGAGACCTGGACGTCCAAGGGCTGGTAGGACATCTGATCGGCGTCGAAACCGACGTGCACCGCTGCTTGTCCGGTGACCCGGCGGTCGCCGACGCCGGCCATGTCGAGTCGACCCAGCCGTCGGCTCAGCGCCAGGCCGGGCACCCGCCGACCCAGACCCGCACCGAATGGCGCCTTGCGGCCGACCATACCCTCGCGCTGGTGCAAACCAGGGATCTGGGGGCAGGGGTGGCGATCCACGGCATGCAGCTGCCGCTGGCCGCGCTGCTCATCGTGCGGGCGTTCGAGCTGTGGACACACGACAATGACATCCGCGGCGTGGCCGGGCTGCCACCCGCCGTGCCGGACACGCCGACGCTGCGGCTGATGAGCGGGCTGGCGGCGCGGCTGCTGCCCTACGGCGCGGCCCGGGCCGGTGTCCACGAGGCAACCCGGCTGCACCTGGTGCTGACAGGGCCCGGCGGCGGCACCTGGGACCTCGCCGTCGGCGACCACACCGCTCCCAATGCCGCCGCGGTCGGCATCGTGGCCGGCGCCGTCGGGTTCTGCCAGCTCGTCGCCAACCGGATCACCCCGGCAGGCCTTGGCCCGCACATCACAGGCGACGCCGACCGGGCGGCCGAGATCCTCACCGTCGCCACCATGCTGGCGCTGGACTAGCTAACTGCCCTGTGGTCCAGCACACCGGTAGCCACCGTCGTGAGCCAGGCTTCATCGCGGTTCACGTTCCAGCCATGGCCGCGGTAACAGTGCCCCACCAAGAACATCACTCCCGGTCCGCGCGCCAAGCCGGGTTTCCGCGGCTGAGAGCCGCCGAAGCTGATCGTGAGTACGTGGGACAGGCAGCGCCGGCCACGAGCGCCGGCCCGGGACGGCGGCAGCGTTGGCATCCGCCGCGGCGAGGCCTGTTCCCTGGCTATGCCTGGTAACCGGCTGGCCACTGCTGAAGCGCCCACATGTTG
>JAFAPY010000361.1 GCA_019246795.1 Streptosporangiaceae bacterium
CAGGCACCCGCGCTCGGCGCGGGCCGGACGGCACCGTCAGCGCCAGCCGCGGCCCCGGCCGCCGCGGCGACGGCACGGGCCGCGGCGACGGCACGGTGCCCGGACGGGCACGGCATCCCGCTGCTGGTCCTATTCGGCTCCAACCTCGGCACCGCCGAGGGCATCGCCACCCGCCTGGCCCGCGAGGGTGCCGAACGCGGCTTCGCGGTGACCCTCGGCCCGCTCGACGACCACGCGTGCGCGCTGCCGCATGCAGGCGCCGCGATCGTCGTGACCGCCTCCTACAACGGCCATCCCCCCGACAACGCGGCCGGCTTCTGCGCGTGGCTGCGGGACGCCGCCACGCCGCCGGATGCCTGCACCGGGCTCAGCTACACCGTCTTCGGCTGCGGCGACACCGACTGGGCCGCCACCTACCAGGCGATCCCGAAACTGATCGACGCCCAGCTGGAGGCCTGCGGCGCCAGCCGTATCTACCGGCGCGGCGAAGGCAACGCGGCGGCCGACTTCGACGGCGACTACGCCGGCTGGCACCAGGGTTTGTGGGCGGCGCTGGCCGCGGGCCTGTCGCTGCCCGAGGACGCGGCGGCCCCGGCGGCTGCCGGCCGGCGCCTGACGATCTCGCTGACCAACCGGCAGGCGGCCAACCCGGTGGTGCGCTCCTACCGGGCGCAGGCCGCGCTGGTCGAGGTCAACAGGGAACTGCAGCGCGCCGGCGGCGCCGGACCGCCGCGGCGGTCCACGCGGCACATCGAGATCGCGCTGCCGTCCGGCACCGGCTACGACACCGGCGACCACCTCGGCGTGCTGCCCCGCAACGACCCCGCGCTGATCCAGCGGGTCATGCGCCACTTCGGGCTCGACGCCGGCATGTACATGGTGATCACGGCCGACGGCGGGATGCCCACTCACCTGCCCGCCGGGGAGCCGGCCCCGCTGCTCGGCGTCCTGGCATGCTGCGTCGAGCTTCAGGACGTGGCCACCCGGGAGGACATCGCGCTGATGGCCCGCCACACCGACGACCCCGCGCAGCGCCGGCAGCTGCAGGCCATGGCCTCGGCGGGGGACGACGGCGGGACCAGCTACGCCGGATCGGTGCTGCACCCGCACCGGTCGCTGATCGACCTGCTGGAGGCGTTCCCCGCCTGCGCCATGCCGTTCGAGGTCTACCTGGACCGGCTGCCGCCGCTGCACCCGCGCTACTACTCGATTTCCTCCTCCGCCCGGACCTCGCCGGAGGTCTGCAGCCTCACGGTCGGGGTGCTGCAGGGGCCCGCGCGATCCCGAGACGGGCTTTTCACCGGGGTCTGCTCCGGGTACCTGAACCGCAACCCGGCGCGGAGCACGGTCTTCGTGTTCGTGCGCAAGCCCACCATCCCGTTCCGGCCCCCGGACAACCCGCACGTTCCCATGATCATGGTGGGATGCGGCACCGGCGTGGCGCCGTTCCGGGGCTTCATCGCCGACCGGTCCGACCTGAAGAACAGCGGCGTCCCGGTCGGCGAGTCCCTGCTGTTCTTCGGCTTCCGCGATCCGGGCACCGATTACTTCTACGAGGACGAGCTGCGGCACTTCGAGGAAACCGGGGTCGTCCGCGTGGTCGCCGTCCCCTCCCGGGTCCCCGGCCAGCGCAAGACCCACGTCCAGGACCGCATCGGAACCCAGCACGCCGACGTCTGGCGCCTGATCGAGGCAGGCGCGGTGATCTTCGTCTGCGGGAACGCCACCACCATGGCACCAGACGTGCGCCGCGCCTTCGCCGACGTGTTCCGGACCCATACCGGCAAGTCACAAGCTGACGCCGACGCATGGCTGACCGGGCTGCGCGCCGAGCACCGCTACCTCGAAGACATCTGGGGCGGATCGGTCACCAGGTCACGTTGACACCGGCAGCGCGGCAGCCACTGTGGCCTCCGCACTCGCCCGTTATTTAGTCAGATCTTATAATTAATTATACTATTTGGACGGCGAGTGCGAGCCGCCAGAGGAAGGAACGCCATGACCGACCGCTACGCGGACTTCCCGAGCCTGCGCTTCGAGACGCTCGGCTCAGGCGTGCTGCGGGTCGTGCTGGACGCGCCGCGGCTGAACGCGGTGGGCCAGCAGATGCACCGCGACCTCGCCGGTGTCTGGGCCGCGGTGGACCGCGACGACGACGTCCGGGCGGTCGTGGTCCGCGGCGCGGGCGGCGCGTTCTCGGCGGGCGGCTCGTTCGACATGATCGAGGACATGACCCGCGACCCCGGCGTGCGCGCCCGGGTCATGCAGGAGGCGCGCGACATCGTCTACGGCGTGATCAACTGCGCCAAGCCGGTGGTCTCGGCCATTTCAGGTCCGGCGGTCGGGGCCGGCCTGGTGGTCGCGCTGCTCGCGGACGTCTCCGTCGCCGGGCGGTCTGCCACGATCGTGGACGGCCACACCCGGCTGGGCGTCGCCGCGGGCGATCACGCGGCGATCTGCTGGCCGCTGCTGTGCGGCATGGCCAAGGCCAAGTACTACCTGCTGGCCTGCGCCAGGCTCACCGGCGAGGAGGCCGAACGCATCGGCCTGGTGTCGCTGTGCGTGGACGACGAGCAGGTGCACGACCGGGCGGTCGCGATCGCCCGCGACCTGGCGGATCTGCCCGCCACCGCGGTGCGCTGGACCAAGTACACGCTGAACAACTGGTACCGCCAGGCCGGTCCGCTGTTCGACGCGTCGCTCGGTTATGAGTTCTTCGGCTTCGGCCTGCCCGAGGCCCGCGAGGGCGTCGCGGCGCTGAAGGGAAAGCGGCCCCCGGACTTCCGCGCGGCGGAGAAGGGCATCACCGCGCGGATTGACACATCCGAGGGGACGGCTTGAACACGGTCAGGGCAATCCCGGCGGTCCGGGTGCCGAAGGCGGGGGAGATGGTGGCGTCGCACCTGCGCCGCCAGATCGTGCTGGGCGAGCTCAAGGAGGGCGATCAGCTGCCTCCGGAGAGCGTGCTCATGGAGGAGTTCGGCGTGTCCAGGCCCACGCTCCGCGAGGCGTTCCGGATCCTGGAGGCCGAGGGTGCCATCACCGTGCGGCGCGGCGTGCGCGGCGGCGCCCGGGTGCAGGTGCCGGACGTCAAGGTTGCCGCCAGGCACGCCGGCCTGCTGCTGCAGTACCGGGGCGCGCTGCTGGCCGATGTCTACCAGGCCCGCACGGTGCTCGAGCCAGCCGCCGCCCGGATGGCGGCCAGGCGGCGTACCCCGGCAGACCTCGCCCGGCTGCACGAGGCGGTGGACCGGCACCGGGAGTCCGCAGCGGACCCGGGCGGCGCCTTCGCCGCCGGCGCCGAGTTCCACCGGCTGGTCGTTGAGCTTTCCGGGAACCAGACGCTGCAGGTCCTGTCGGCGATGGTGGAGACCATCATCGCCGAGGGGGATCGCTGCCGCCCGGAAAGCCGCGACCGGCAGCACGAGCTGGAGCTGAAACCGATCGCGGTGCGGGCGCACGCCCGGCTGGTGGAGCTGATCCGAAGGCGCAGCGGCGAGGAGGCCGAAGAACTGTGGCGCAGGCACCTGGCCGAGTCGGCCAACGCGGGGCTCGGCGAGCGCGCCTCGGCCACCGTGGTGGAACTGCTGTCCTGAAGCCAGCGGCGATCCCGGCGAGGCCGCGATGGACCTAGACTGCTACTTCCCCGACGGGCTGGCGCTGTCGGCGGCCGCGGCCGCGGCCCGCGCGGTCGAGCAAGCGGGGTTTGCCGCGATGTGGATCACCGAGACCCGGCACAACCCGTTCCTGGCCTGCGGCGCTGCCCTGACCGCGACGCGGCGGCTGCGAGCGGGGACGGGGATCGCGGTGGCGTTCCCGCGCAGCCCGATGATCACCGCCCAGGCGGCATGGGACCTGGCCGAAGCCGGGGCGGGCCGGTTCGTGCTCGGCCTCGGCACCCAGGTCAAGGCGCACGTGACCGGCAGGTTCTCGGTCCCGTTCGACCGGCCCGCGGCGCGGATGCGCGAGTACGTCGCCGCGCTGCGGGCCATCTTCGCTGCCTTCTCCGGGCAGGCGCCGCTGCGCTTCGACGGCGACTTCTACCGGTTCTCGCTGCTGACCGACTTCTTCAACCCGGGCCCGATCGCCTGGCCGCAGGTTCCGGTGTGGATCGCCGCGGTCGGGCCGGCCATGCTCCGGCTGGCCGGGGAATGCTGCGACGGCGTGTTCCTGCACCCGCTGCACTCGGCCCGCTACCTGAGGGCCACGGCGCTGCCGATGATCGACGCCGGGGCGCGCGCAGCCGCGCGCGACCGGGCCGCGGTGACCGTATGCTGCCCGGCGTTCGTGGCCGCCGGAGATACCGAAGCGGAGATCGCCCGGCAGCGGGCCGGGATTGCCCGGCAGATCGCGTTCTACGGCTCCACCCGGACCTACCGTCCCGTGTTCGAGGCGCACGGCTGGGGCGAGGTGACCGCCGACCTGCATGCCCTGCTGGCCCGCGGCGAGACCAGGGCCATGACCGCCTTGATCTCTGCGGAGATGCTGGACGCGTTCAGCGTGTCCGCGACCTGGGACACGCTTGCCGCCGGGCTGGCCGGCCGTTACGGCGCGCTGGCCGACCGCGTGGCCCCGTACGGCGCGGACCTGTCCCGCCCGGCGATCCGCGAGCGGTGGCAGGACGTCGCCGCCCGGCTCGCCCGGCCGCTGCCGCAGTAAGACCATTGCACAGAACGACCGATGTGACACGCCCACGTCACCCTCCGCGGATCCGCGTGTCCTGGCCTGCCCACTCGCGGTCGCGCAGCACGAACTTCTGGATCTTGCCGGTCGAGGTCTTCGGCAGCGGCCCGAACTCCACCGCATCGGGGCACTTGTAGTGCGCCAGCCGCCCGCGGCAGAACGAGATGATCTCCTCCGGGGTGGCCGCGGCGCCCTCGTTCAAGGTGACGAACGCCTTCGGCCGCTCGCCCCAGTGCGGGTGCGGCACCCCGACCACCGCGCATTCCAGCACCGCCGGATGGGCGCAGACCGCCTGCTCGACCTCGATGCTGGAGATGTTCTCCCCGCCGGAGATGATGATGTCCTTACCGCGGTCGCGAAGCTCGATGTTGCCGTCCGGGTGCCACACGGCCAGGTCCCCGGAATGGAACCAGCCGCCGGCGAACGCCTTGGCCGTGGCGGCCTCGTCGTCGAAGTAGCCGCTCATGACGTTGTTCCCGCGCATGATCACCTCGCCGATCACCGCCGCGTCCTGCGGGACGTCGTTCATCGTGTCGTCGACGACGCGGACGAGGTCGGAGGAGATGTAGGCCTGGCCCTGGCGTGCCAGGTACTTCGCGCGCTGCTCCGCCGGAAGCTCGCCGCTGCCCTCCTGCTCCGGGCACACGGTGATCGGGCCGTAGGTCTCCGTCAGGCCGTATACGTGCACGATGCGGAAGTTGAGCTCGCTCATCCGGGCGAGCAGCGTCGGGGACGGGGGAGCGGCGGCCACCATCGCGGTCACCGGCCGGTCCAGGCGGTGCGCCCGGGGATGGTTGATGACCATCAGCTGGACGGTCGGCGCCCCGTTGTAGTGGGTCACGCCCTCACCGTCGATCAGCTCCCAGACCCGCTCGGGATCCACGGCGCGCATGGTCACGTGCCGCGCCGCGACCGCGGTGACCGCCCACGGGAAGCACCAGCCGTTGCAGTGGAACATCGGCAGCGTCCACAGGTAGGCCGAATCGGTGCCCAGGCCGGCCACGATCACCTCGTTCAGCGCGTTCAGGTACGCGCCGCGGTAGGTGTACTGCACCCCCTTGGGCCGCCCGGTGGTGCCGGAGGTGTAGTTGATCGAGATCGTCTCCTCCTCGTCGGCCAGCCAGCTCGGCGGCCGTTCCGGCGACGCGCCGGCCAGGAAGTCCGCATAGGCGTCCCCAGGGCCGCCGGTGCCCGCGCAGCCGATCACGGTCAGGCCGTCCACCCCCGCGGAGCCGGCCAGCGCCTCGAGCTCGGCGTCCAGCAGCAGGTACCGCGCGCCGCTGTGCCGCAGGATGTACCCGACCTCGGCGCCGGCCAGGCGGTTGTTGACCGTGACGAGGATCCCGCCCGCCGCAGGCACGCCGAAGTGCGCCTCGAGCATCTCCGGGGAGTTGAACAGCAGCGTGGCAACCCGGTCGCCCTTGCCGAGCCCCGCGGCCCGCAGCGCGTTGGCCAGCCGCCAGGAGCGCTCCGCGAGCTGCCGGTAGGTATACCGCCGCTTGCCATCGGTGACCGCGGTCTTGCCCGGGTACATGTATGCCGCCCGGTGCAGGAAATCGACGGGGTTCAGCTCCGAGCGGAACACCGTGCCGTGACTCGCCTCGGCCTCGGGCGCACCTGGGGCTGCATCGAACACCCTGCTCATCATCTGCCCTCCTCCGGCGGCGCCGCCCATGCTCACCGCCTCCATATGGAAGCATCTCCCGCAAAGGCGGCCGCGCGCTAGGGCGCCGGCCGGGGTTCCGCCGCGACGGTGATCGCGGCCAGAAATGGCCGCTATGTGGCCCATACTGGCCTCGATCATGAATGAGGCCGTTGGAGGAGAGGTGGACTACGACGAGTTCGGGCTGCTCGCCGAGAACGCGGCCGAGGCGGGGCTGCCGTGGGCCGGCCCGCCGCCGGTGCGCCGGGAGGTCGTCGACGTCTCGCCGGGCCAGCAGGTCAGCGCGCTGATCTGGGGAGAAGGGGACCCCGGGCTGGTGCTGCTGCACGGCGGAGCGCAGAACGCGCACACCTGGGACACGGTGGCGCTGGCGACGGGGCGCCCGCTGATCGCGGTGGATCTGCCCGGGCACGGCCGGTCGAGCTGGCGCCAGGACCGGGACTACTCCCCGGCCCGCAACGCCGAGGCCGTCGCCGCGGTCACCGCCGAGCTCGCACCGGCGGCGCGGGCCTTCGTCGGCATGTCGCTGGGCGGGCTGACCGCCATCCGGCTCGCCGCGGCTCATCCGCACCTGGTGCGCCGCCTGGTCGTGGTGGACATCACCCCCGGCGTGACCGCGGAGAAGTCCGCGCCGATCGCCGAGTTCGTGCAGGGGCCGGAGACGTTCGCCTCGCTGGACGAGCTGGTGGAGCGCACGGTCCGGTACAACCCGTCTCGTTCGGCCAGCTCGCTGCGCCGCGGGGTGCTGCACAACGCCTATCAGCGCCCCGACGGCCGCTGGGCGTGGCGCTATGACCGGCTGCGCCCGCGCGGCGCAGGCCCGGACCGCGCCAGCCTGTGGCACGACCTGGCCGCGGTAACAGTCCCGGTGATGCTCGTCTGCGGCGCGAAGTCCGGCGTGGTCGGCGACACCGACCGCGAGCAGTTCCGCCGCCTGCAGCCGAACGCCCGGCTGGAGATGGTCGACGGCGCAGGCCACTCCATCCAGGGCGACCGCCCCCTGGAGCTTGCCGCGCTGATCGAGGACTTCACCGCATAGACCGCAGCGATGCGCGGGCGTCCGCACGTGCCAGCCAGCCTAGGAGAGCCAGCCTAGGAGAGCCAGCCTAGGAGAGCCAGGCGACCAGGTAGCAGACCCCGAACGGGGCATCGGCGTAGAGAACCTCCGCGGAGGGGACGGGCCCCGGCATCGCCCCGGCGAGCACCTGCCACGCGGGCCGGCCTTCTGCCAGCAGCTCCCTGGCCAGGCTCTCATCGAGATCACGCAGCGCGCCGGGTTTCCCGTCGCGCACCGCCCGCTCCAGTTCCGCGTCGAAAGCGGCGGCGCGCGGGTCGAAGTGGCCCGGGGCACGCGGGCTGCGGCGCGCGCTGCCGTCGGCCATGACCAGCATCGCGGCCCGGCCGCTCCGCCTGGCCAGCTCGGCGCCAAGCGCCACGCATGCCGCGCCGGGATCGTCCGCGCCGACCGACTGCAGCAGCCGCGGCCCGCCGTACCCGGCCTCGTCCAGCAGCCTGGCGCCCAGGCCGAGCGGGCGGGGAACCGCCGGCTCGCGACGGCCCAGCATCGGGGCAAACATGGCCAGGTCGAGCCGGCCCGATGACGGCCAGGTGGCGGTCTGCTGCCCCGCTCCGATGACGGCTACCCGCTCCGGCCCGGTCCCGGCCAGCCGCTTGACCGCCGCGGCGCAGGCCTGGCGCAGCTCCGGGAGCACCGGTTCGCGCCCGGTGACTTCGGCCGCCAGCAGCGGCGCCGCCGGGCAGACCGCCGCGCCGATGATCACCGGGCCGGCCCTGCCGCCCAGGCGCGCCGGTCTTGCCAGGACCCCCCGCTACACAAGGCCGCGTACCGCCCGGGCGGGCGCGAGGTCGCCGCGGATCGCCGCGACCATGTCCAGCACCTGGCGTGTCTGGGTGACCTGGTGCGCACGGAACACCCGGGCCCCGAGCCATGCGCAGACCGCGGTCGCGGCCAGCGTGCCGGCCAGCCGCTGGTCGCGCCCGGCGTTCAGCGTCTCCCCGATGAAATCCTTGTGCGACACCGAGATGAGCACCGGCCAGCCCGCCGCCACCATCTCGCCGAGCCGCCTGGTCACCTCGAGCGAATGCCAGGTGTTCTTGCCGAAGTCGTGGGCCGGGTCGATGAGCACCCGGGACGGGTCCACGCCGGCCGCGACGGCCCGGTCGGCCAGCGCCAGCGTCCGCTGCAGCACCGAGGCCATCACGTTGTCGTACTCCGCCCGGTACGGGCGGGTCCGCGGCGGCAGGCCGCCGGCGTGACTGCACACCAGGCCCGCCCCGGACTCGGCGGCCACCTCGGGCAGCCGTTCGTCCCACCCGCCCCAGCTGTCGTTGATCAGGTCCGCGCCCGCGGCGCACAGCTCGCGCGCCACCTGGTGCCGCCAGGTGTCGACGCTGATCACCGCCTCCGGGAAGGCGCCGCGGACCGCGGCCACGAACGGCACCGTCCGCCGGATCTCCTCCGCGACGGTCACCTCCGCGCCGGGCGCGGCCGGGACGCCGCCGATGTCCACGATGTCCGCGCCCTCGGCCACCACCGTGCGCACCCGTTCCATCGCGGCTCCCGCGTCCCAGCTGGCGCCGCGGTCGTAGAAGGAATCGGGCGTGCGGTTGACGATCGCCATCACCAGCAGCTGACGCGGCCCGAACGCCCGCGCCCCCAGCCGCAGCGTCCCGCCGCGCGGACCGGTCATCCCCGGCCCTCGCGGACCAGGGATGCAGCCGGCGGCCGCTCGGCCACCGGGATGGCCCGGTCCACCGGGCGGACCAGGTCGCCGTCCCTGACGAACTGCCGCAGCAACGGGCTGTCCGGAACCGCGTCCGGCTGCCGCCTGCGCTCCGCCACGACCAGCAGCTCGGCCGCCATCAGCGCCAGGTCGTGGTCGGTCTGGTGCCGGTGCGCGCGGGAATCCAGGTCGACCTGCGCGATGGCGCCGAACCCGTGGCGGGCCGCCGTGTCCAGCAGCGTGGCGAGCTCCACCCCGTACCCCACCGGAATAGACAGCGACTCCATCAGCTCGCGCCGCGCCGCCCATTCCCCGGCCAGCGGCTGCACCACGCCGGAAAGCTCCGGCCACCACAGGCTCAGCAGCGGGCGCGCGACCAGCTCGGTGACCCGGCCGCCCTCGGTGGAGACCGAGCCGTCGTCGCTGGTGGCCATCCTGGCGTAGAACCCCTTGACGAGCAGCACGCCAGGATCGGCGAGCAGCGGCCCGAGCAGGCCGGACACGAAGTGCGGCCCCCAGTGCGTCAGGTCGGCGTCGATGAACACCAGCAGGTCACCGCTGGTGACCAGCAGCGACTTCCACAGCGCCTCGCCCTTGCCCGGATGGCTGCCGAGTTCCGGCGCGATGTCCCTGGCCCGGTGCACGGTCGCGCCAGCACGTCCGGCCACCGCTGCGGTGCGGTCGCCAGACTCCGAGTCGATGACCACGACCTCGTCGACCAGCGGAGCCAGGGCCGCGCGGATCGCCGCGACTACACCGCCGACCGTGCGTTCCTCGTCGTGCGCCGGGATCACCACGCTGATCCGCGCCCCGGCACGCCCCTTGGCCTCGAGCAGCGCCTCGGCCGGCCACTCCCGCCAGTGCCAGGTCTGCACCCATTCACGGTACGGTACGCCGCCACCGGAACCGCCGGGCTGGCGCAGAACGGTGGCTTGCGCCGGTCTGTGACGGCAAGATCGTGGCCATGACGAGTCCGATACGCGGCGCGGTGCTCGCGCTGCACTGGCAGGTGAACGTGATCAAGCCCGAGGGCTTCTTCGGGACGATGCTGAGCGAGCCGGTGGCGCGCAGCGGCGTGGTGCAGCGCGCGGCCCGGTTCCACGCCGCCGCGCGGCAGGCCGGGGCGGAGCTGGTGTTCACCCGGTTCACGGTGCCCGAAGGCGAGGGACAGCTTGTCCGCAACACCGGGTTCATGCGGGCTGTAGCGGACGCGCAGGAGTCGTTCCGGCCGGCAGCGCCCGGCGCGCAGATCATCCCCGAGATGGCGGAGCTGGCCGCGGCCGCGCACGTTGCCGACAACCAGAAGCTGTCCGGGCTGGCCGGCAACGACGTTCCGCACTGGCTGATCAGCCGGGGGATCACCACCGTGTTCATCACCGGGGTGGCGACGAACCTGACGGTGGAGCAGACGGCGCGGCACGGCACCGATCTCGGCTTCACCGTCTACGTCGTCAGCGACTGCGTGGCCGCGGCCGACGAGGCAGTCCACCGCGCCTCGCTGGCCAACATCGAGCTGGCGACCGCCGGGACCCCGGCCGCCGCCGACGCGCTCGCCCGCCTCGGGCATGAGTGACCGCGCCCGGGCGGCCCGCCCGCAGCTGGTCGGCTACAGCGCGCGCCTGCTCCGCGACGGGCTGGCCGTCGGCAGCGCGGGCAACATCAGCATCCGCTGCGGTGACATCGTGGCGATCACGCCGTCAGGGATCGGCTGCTCCGACATGCGGCCCGGCGACATCTGCATGCTCACCTTGGACGGCACCCAGATCACCGATGACAGCGCGGAGACGCCGTCGTCCGAAACGCCGATGCACCTGGCGATCTACGCGGCGACGGACGCGGCGGCGGTCGTGCATACGCACTCGCCGGAGGTGGTCGCGCTGTCGGCCGCGCGCCCGGAGCTTCCGGCGATCCACTACGCGATCACCTGGCTCGGCGGCCCTGTCCGCGTCGCGCCCTACGCGCGCTTCGGGTCTGCGGCCCTGGCCGCGGCGGCCGTCGAAGCGCTGCAGGGCCGCAGCGCCGTCATCCTGCGCAACCACGGGGCGGTCACCTACGGCCGGGACCTGGCGCAGGCCTACGACCGGGCCGTGCTGCTGGAGTGGCTGGCGCGCACCTACCGGCTGGCGCTGTGCTACGGGGAGCCCGCGCTGCTGTCGGCGGCCGAGCTTGACGAGGTGACGGCCGAGACCCGGCGGCGGCGCTACGGCGAGCGGCGCGGCGGCAGCTCGTGAGCGGCCCGGCAGGGGGTCTGTCGTCAGCGTTTCATGGCCCGATCGGAGGATAGCGACATGACCAACGCCACGCCAGGCACGGTGCTCGTCACCGGGGCCAGCAGCGGCTTCGGGGCCGCGATCGCGCGCAGGTTCGCGGCCGCGGGCGCGCGCGTCGTCGCCGCCGCCCGGCGCGCAGAACGGCTGGGGAGCCTGGCCGCAGAACTCGGCCCGCTCGTGCTGCCCGTCACGCTGGACGTGCGGGACCGCGCCGCGGTGACCGAGGCGGTCGGCGGCCTGCCCGCGGGGTTCGCCGAGATCGACGTGCTGGTCAACAACGCCGGCCTGGCGCTCGGCCTCAACCCGGCCCAGGACGCGGACACCGACGACTGGGACCAGATGATCGACACCAACTGCAAGGGCCTGGCCTACTGCACCCGGGCGGTGCTGCCGGGCATGGTGGGCCGCCGCCGCGGTCACGTGATCAACCTCGGCTCGGCTGCGGGCACCTACCCGTACCCGGGCGGGAACGCCTACGGCGGCACCAAGGCATTCGTGCACCAGTTCAGCCTGAACCTGCGCAGCGACCTGCACGGCACCGGCATCCGCGTCACCTGCATCGAGCCCGGGATGGCCGATACGGAGTTCTCCACCGTCCGGTTCAGCGGCGACAAGGCCAAGGCGGACGCGGTCTACGCGGGCATGCAGCCGCTGACCGCCGACGACATCGCCGAGTCGGTGTACTGGGTGGCGACGCTCCCGCCGCACGTCAACGTCAACGTCATCGAACTGATGCCCGTCGCGCAGAGTTTCGCCCCGTTCCAGGTGGCCCGCCGCGTTTTAATCACGTTCCCGGCGTGAAAAGATCGTTCTAGCCGGAATTCCGGTGCCAAGGAGGTCACGATGGCACGTCATGATAACGAGCCGGGGGCCGGGCAGGACCGAAGGGACCTGATGGGCGGCCCGGACCGGCCCGAGTACGAGACCGAGTTCGGCGGGCCGGAGCCGGAAGGGCAGCGGGACGTGATGGGCGGCCCCGATCCGGACCGCCGCGAAGATGAGATCAGCCCCCAGGACTCTTAGCCGCAGCGCGCAGGCCCCCGTCTGGCGAGCCGCGACGCACGCCGGTTTCAGCGATGATCCGGGGCCGCGACGCCATCGTCGGTTATGACTCTCAGAGACTTTTATCGCATTACGGAGGATGGTGTTTCGTCACCGGCATCGTGCCACGCCGCCGACGTGACCGGATCTCATCGGTGATCAGCGCGGATCACCCGGCCAGGGCACTGATGGCTCGGCGACGGCCAGGCGCACCTGATGGATGGCGTTGTTGGCGTAGCCGAGTGAGTTCCATCGCGGCTGGTCAGGCTGGGCCTGCCCGGCCAGGTCCGTGGCCCTGGCCCTGATCGTGAGGTTGCCGGGCCTGGACAGGAGGGCGGGAGCCTCCCACCATTGCCAGCTATGCCGCTGACGGTCACCGGCCAGTGCGGCAGGCTGCCACGGGCCATCGCCGATGCGGACCTCGACCCGGGCGATGGGCGCCGCCCCAGACCAGGCCAGGCCCCGTATGACGATGTCGCCTGGCTCGACCGTTCCGCCAGGCGCCGGTTCCACGATCAGCGACCGCACCCGTTGCCAGGACAGCTGCTTACCGCCGATATGGTACCGGTCAACCTGGAAGTGCCCGCGGAAGGAGCCGCCGATCAGCTCGATCCCGGTCAGCCACTTCACCGAGGCGACGGCGTACCAGCCCGGCACCACCAGCCGCAGCGGGTACCCGTGGCGCACCGGAAGCTCTTCGCCGTTCATGGCATAGGCCAGCAGCGCGCCGGCTCGCCTGAGCTGCCGTACCGGCAGGCTGCGCTCGAAGAACACCCGGCCGTCGTGTCCGTCCACCTGGCCGCAATCGGCCCCGCGGAACACCGCCTCTTGTGCTGCGGCCTGGATCCCGGCCTGGTCGAGCACCTCGGTAAGCGGCACGCCGGTCCACTCGGCGGTGCTCACCGCGCCGAGGCCCCATTTCTCGCCCGGGACCGGCGGCCGGAATCCGGCACGCCCGTTGCCAGCGCACTCCAGCGTGACCACCGCGGTCGCCGATCGCATGGCCCGCAGCCGGCCGATGTCGAGGGACAGGCGCCGGTCGACCAGCCCGCCCACGTCCAGCCGCCAGGTGGCCGGGTCGAGGACGGGGATGCCGAAATGGTTACGGACATAAAACAGGGCGTTGGGCACCACCTGAGCGCCGGCCAGCGCGGGAAGCGGCGTCTCGCAGTTCAGCGGGTCGGCACTGCGGACGATCAGGCCGCCCTCACCCGCCGCCAGCTGATCGTCATCGTGGGCGAGTGTGCGCATCTGCAGGGCTCCCTCTGGTCCGGCCGCGGCTGCAGGCCTGCATAGAGCCAGTCTCGCCGGCCCGCCGGTAGAAGTCGAGTAGTTCGGTCGGGTATGTCGATTAGGCGGCCGCACGGAAGCGTGCCCCAGTGCAGAGGTCCATGCCCGGCGGCTCGCCGGCCATGGAGCAAGATCGGTCAGCTGACCGATGTCTC
>JAFAPY010000357.1 GCA_019246795.1 Streptosporangiaceae bacterium
TCACCCCCGCGGTTGCCTATCTGCCGGACCCCCGGGTTCGCGGTGAGGTAAACCTCACCAAGGTTCTGGGCGGCGGCACCATGGCCCGGCATGGTCATGACCAGCCAGGCTTCCGGCATGGCTAGAACACAGGCTCCTATCGTGGAACGAGTGGCCGGCTGGTCCTCCCGGCATCGCAAGACCGCCGTCTTCGGCTGGCTGCTGCTGGTCGTCGGGGCCGTGGTGATCGGGCAGCGGTTCGGCACCGCCAACATCAACAGCTACGACCCCGGGCAGGCGGGCCACGCCGAGCGGGTGCTGGCCCGGCCCGTGGTGCAGCAGCCCGACGGTGAGAGCGTGCTCATCCAGGGCCGTTCGGCGCGCCAGAGCTACGGCAGCGACCCGGAGATGCGGCAGGCGGTCCGGCAGGTGGTCACCGCGCTGCGGGCCCGGCCTCAGGCCGCCGCCGATATCGAGTCTCCGCTCAGCCGCCCTGGGCTGGTCAGCGGCCGGTCCGCGCTGGTCACCTTCAACGTCGCGGGCAAGCCGGGCGACGACGACCAGGCTGTCGTCCCGGCCTTGACCGCCGTGGCGGTCATTGCCGAACAGCACCCGGATCTGACCATCGAGGAGGCCGGCGGCGCCAGCCTGGACCGGGCGACCGGCAGCATCACCGGTCAGGACTTCCGGAAGGCCGAGGTCACCTCGATCCCGGTGACGCTGGTCCTGCTGGTGATCGTGTTCGGCGCGCTGATCGCGGCCGGCATCCCGTTGCTGCTGGCAGGCACCGCCGTGGCCAGCGCGATCTCCCTGCTGGCCATCCCGAGCCGCTGGCTGCCTATCGGCAGCACGACCTCGTCGATCGTGCTGCTGGTGGGGATGGCGGTCGGCATCGACTACTCGCTGTTCTACCTGCGCCGGACACGTGAAGAGCGCGCGGCCGGGCACAGCACCCAGCAGGCGCTGCGGATAGCGGCCGGCACCTCGGGGCGGGCCATCGTGATCTCCGGGCTGACCGTGATGATCGCCCTGGCCGGGCTGTTCCTCACCGGCATCGACGTGTTCTCCGGCGTCGCCGTCGGCACCATGGGTGTGGTCGGCGTGACGGTGCTCGGCTCGCTGACCTTCCTGCCCGGGATCTTGTCCATGGTCGGCGCGTGGACCGACCGCGGCCGGATCCCGTTCGTCGGCCGGCGGCGCACCGCCGCTGGTGAGTCCAGGTTCTGGGGGGCGCTAGCCCGCGCGGTGGTGCGGCGCCCGCTGGTCTGGGGCGGCGTGGCCGCGGCCGCGCTGCTGGCGCTGGCCCTGCCGGTGCTTTCCCTCAACCTGGAAGACCCGGGCATCCATGAGCTGCCCGCCGGCGTGCCCGTGGTCCGCAGCCTGATCGACATCTCGCAAGCCTTCCCGGGCGGGCCCGAACCGGCCGAGGTAGTCGTCACCGGCTCCGATCTCGGCGGCCGGCAGGTCGCCGGGGCCGTCGCCGCGCTGCACCGGCAGGTGGCAGCCACCCGCGGCGCCGTCCGCGAGCCCATTACCACCGCGATGTTCGGGCACGACCAGGTACTCGTCGTGTCGGTGCCGCTTGCCGGAGGCGGGACGGACGCCACGTCCAACCGCGCGCTGACCACGCTGCGCACCCGGGCCCTGCCCGCCACGCTCGGCACGGTACCCGGGATCAGCTACGCGGTGGCCGGGGTGACCGCAAGCAACCACGACTTCGACGCGCAGCTGGCGAAAACCGTCCAGTGGGTCTTCGCCTTCGTGCTCGGGCTGGCGTTCGCCCTGCTGGGCATCACCTTCCGTTCGGTGTGCATCCCGGCGCTGTCGATCGGCCTGAACCTGCTGTCGGTGGGTGCCGCCTACGGCCTGCTGGTGCTGATCTTCCAGGACGGTCACCTGCAGTCGGCGCTCGGCTTCACCGCCTATGGCGGGATCACGCCATGGCTGCCGCTGTTCATGTTCGTGCTGCTGTTCGGGCTGTCCATGGACTACCACGTGTTCATCCTGAGCCGGATCAGGGAACTGCGGCAGGGGGGCGCCTCCGCGCGAGAGGCGGTCACCGGCGGCATCGCGCGCAGCGCGGGCGTGGTGACAAGCGCCGCGGTGATCATGGTGGCCGTGTTCTCGATCTTCGCCACGCTGTCCCTGATCGAGTTCAAGATGTTCGGCGTCGCCATGGCGGCGGCGGTGCTGATCGACGCCACCGTGGTCCGCGGCGTGCTGCTGCCCGCTGGCCTGGCCCTGCTCGGCGACCGCGCCTGGCCGCGCCGGAACGGCTACGAGCTGACCGGGAAGCCGAGGCTGACGCCGCCATGGCTGGGGTCCAGCCAGCGCGAGGTGACCACCTTGCCGCGGGTGTAGAAGTGCACGCCTTCGGTGCCGTGCACGTGCGTGTCGCCGAACAGCGATGCCTTCCAGCCGCCGAACGAGTAGTACGCCATCGGCACCGGGATAGGCACGTTGACCCCGACCATGCCGATCTCGGCCTCCGACACGAACCGGCGGGCCGCTCCCCCGTCGTTGGTGAAGACGGCCACCCCGTTGCCGTACGGGTTGCCGTTCACCAGGTCGACCGCAAAGCCGTACGACGGCGCCCGGACCACGGACAGCACCGGGCCGAAGATCTCGTCGGTGTAGCAGCTCATCTGCGGCGTCACGTGGTCGAGCACGCTGGGCCCGAGCCAGAACCCTTCGCTGGCGCCCCCGCTGACCGGGTGCAGCCGGCCGTCGACGGCCAGCGCGGCGCCTTCGCGGACCCCGCTGTCGAGGTAGGAGGCAACCCGGTCCCGGTGCGGCCCGGTGACCAGCGGCCCCATCTGCGAGCGGTCGTCGGAGCCCGGGCCGACCCGCAGCTTCGCCACCCGGTCGGCGATCCGGGCCACCAGCTCGTCGCCTGCCGGGTCGACGGCCACCACCGCGGACACGGCCATGCACCGCTCCCCCGCCGACCCGAACCCGGCCGAGACCGCGGCGTCGGCGGCCAGGTCGAGGTCGGCGTCGGGCAGCACCACCATGTGGTTCTTGGCGCCGCCGAGCGCCTGCACCCGCTTGCCCGCCTTGGTGCCGGTCTCGTAGACGTACCTGGCGACCGGCGTCGACCCGACGAAACTGACCGCGCTGATGCCACGGTGGCCCAGGATGGCGTCCACGGCCACCTTGTCGCCGTGCACCACGTTGAACACGCCGTCCGGCAGGCCGGCCTCGGCCCACAGCGACGCCAGCAGCAGCGACGCGGACGGGTCCTTTTCCGACGGCTTGAGCACGAACGTGTTGCCGCACGCGATCGCCAGCGGGAACATCCACATCGGGACCATGGCCGGGAAGTTGAACGGCGTGATCCCCGCCACCACGCCGACCGGCTGCCTGATCGAGTAGGAGTCGACGTTCGCGGACACGTTCTCGGAGAACCCGCCCTTGAGCAGGTGCGGGATGCCGCAGGCGAACTCGACGACTTCCAGGCCGCGGGTGACTTCCCCGGCCGCGTCGGCGGCCACCTTCCCGTGCTCGGCGGTGATGAGCCTGGCGAGGTCGCCGGCGTGCGCGCGGACGAGCTCGCGGAAGCTGAACAGCACCGCGGCTCGCTTGGCCAGCGAGGCGCGGCGCCAGGCGCGGAACGCGTCGCTGGCCGCCGCGACCGCCAGGTCCACCTCGGCCGGGGTGGCGAAGTCGACCTGCCCGGTGACCTGCCCGGTTGCCGGGTCGTACACGTCGCCGCGGCGCTCGGCCTCCCCGTCCCAAAGCTTGCCGCCGATCCAGTGGGTACAGTGTTTCATTGCTCGCTTCTCCGCGCGCAAGCGCGCGTCGCTCGCCTGCTTTGTCACGTGCCGGTCGCCTCCCCGTTTACCGCGGCCAGCGCGTCGGTCAGGATCTGCAGGCCCTCGGCAGCCTCGGCCTCGCTCAGCGTCAGCGGCGGCGCCATCCGCAGCGTGTGCCCGTACAGCCCGCCCTTGCCGACCAGCAGGCCGCGTTCCCTGGTCGCCTCGAGCATCCGGCTCGCCAGCGTGGGGCTGGGTTGGCGGGTGGCCGGGTCCACCAGGTCCGCGGCGAACATCAGGCCCTTGCCGCGCACGTCGGCGACGATGTCGAGCGCGGAAGCGGCCTGCCTGAGCCCGTCGATGATCAGCTGGCCGGTGACGGCGGCGTTGCGCTGCAGGTCATGAGACAGCACGTAGTCCAGGACGGCATTGCCGGCGGTGGTCGCCACCGGGTTGCCGCCGAAGGTGGAGATGCCGTTGCCGCGGATCCCGTCGAGCAGGTCGCCGCGGGCGACCACGCCGCCGATGGCGAAGCCGTTGCCGAGTCCCTTGGCGAACGTCATCGCGTCCGGGGTGATCCCGTGCGCGCCGATGCCCCAGAAGTGCGCGCCGGTCCGGCCCCAGCCGGTCTGCACCTCGTCGGAGATCAGCAGGATCCCGTGGGAATCGAGGACTTCCTTGTACGCGGCGAGCAGCCCGTCGGGCGGCATGGTGAACCCGCCCACGCCCTGGATCGGTTCGGCCAGCAGGCACCCGACATCGGCCGGGTGGACGCCGGCGGTCAGCAGGTCCCGCAGGTCGGCCACGCAGGCCTTGATGTAGTCCGCGTCGGACAGGGCGGCGTAGGGTTCGGCGTGCCGGTCCGTGCCGTGCAGGTAGTGAGTGCCGAACGGGCTGTTGCTTGATGGTTTCCATGCCGCGTTGCCGGTCACGGCGACGGCGGCGAAGGAACGGCCGTGGTAGCTGCCGCGCATCGCGAGGACCTGGCTGGCCTGGCGGGCCGTCAGCGCGGCGAGCAGCGCGGTCTCGTTCGCCTCGGTGCCGGAGTTGGTGAAGAAGACCTTCGCGTCCGGGATGCAGGACAGCTTGGCGATCTTCTCCGCCAGCTCCACCTGGCTGCGGATCAGGTACAGCGTCGAGGTGTGCACGATCCCGGTGGCGATCTGCCGCTCCACCGCGTCGCGCACCTCGGGCACGTCGTAGCCGAGCATGTTGGTGAGAATGCCGGCGAAGAAGTCCAGGTAGCTGCGGCCCTGGCTGTCGGTGACCCGGCAGCCCTTCCCGCCGGTCAGCTCGATCGGCTCGTCGTAGTAGACCGAGACCCAGCTCGGGATGACCGCGCGGTGGCGGGCGAAAAGCTCGTTCACGGTTCGTCAGCACCTCTTTCCGCATGTGGTGCGCTCGGCCGGCCTTGCCCGCGCCGGCACCGATGCCCATCGGTCCGGTTACAGGGGTCCAGGATACCGGGGACGGCCCGCGCTCCCGGCGCCCGAGCAGGCCTAAGCCGGCCGCAGGGCCGGCGGCAGCAGCTCGGGCGGGAAATCCTGGTAGGCGACGGGGACCAGCCAGCGGCGGATCGCCGCGGTGCCGACGGAGGTGAAGCCGGGCATCGTGGTGGCCGGCCACGGGCCGCCGTGGTGCTGCGCCGGGACCACGGCGACGCCGGTCGGCCAGCCGTTGCAGACGATCCGCCCGGCGATCCGCTCCAGCACCGGAACCACCTGGCGGGCCAGCTCCATGTCCTGCGGCCAGTCCGTGTCGACGTGCACGGCGGCGACCAGGTTGCCCGGCAGCGCGGCCAGCACCGGCAGCAGGTCGTCCAGCGACGGGTAGGTGACCACGATCCCGGCTGGCCCGAACCTCTCGCGCGACAGGACCGCGAGGTCCGCGGCGAACTCCTTCAGCGTGGTCTGGAACACCTGCGGCGTCGCGCCCCACGGCCCGTCGCCCGGCTGGCCCGCGGCCAGCTCGGTGACGCCGGGATGACCCGCGGCCTGTGCCACCGCCTCGGTGTAGCCGGCGAAGATCCGCGCCGACAGCATCGGGCCGCCCGCCGAGGCGGCGACCGCCTCGGCGATCGCGGTCAGCAGCCCCACGTCCTCCGGGGCGAACAGCAGCCCCGGGTTGGTGCAGAACTGGCCGGAGCCGAGCGTCAGCGACGCGGCGTACCCGATGGCGATCCCGGCCGGGCGGGCCAGCGCGGCGCCGGGCAGCACCACGCACGGGTTGACCGACCCGAGCTCGCCGTAGAACGGGATCGGCACCGGCCGCTCGGCGCAGATCCGGGCCAGGGCCAGGCCGCCGCCGGTGGACCCGGTGAACCCGGCCGCCGCGATGCCGGGGTGCCGGAGCAGGCGCAGGCCAGCATCGGCGCCGTGTACCAGGCCGAACGTCCCTGGCGGCGCGCCGGCCGAAGCAAGCGCCCCGGTGACCGTCTCGGCGGTCAGGTCCGAGGTGACCGGGTGGTTCTCGTGCGCCTTGACCACTACCGGGCAGCCGGCCGCCAGCGCCGAGGCGGTGTCGTTGCCGGCCACCGAGAACGCGAACGGGAAGTTCGAGGCGGCGAACACCGCCACCGGCCCCACCGGCCGCCAGACCCGCCGCACGTCCGGCAGGGCACCCACGGCCGGGCTGACCACGGCATCCACGTAGCCGCCGGCACGCAAGGCTGTGGCAAAGAGCCGGAGCTGGCCGGTGGTGCGGGCGACCTCGCCGGTGAGCCGCTCGCCGCCGAGCGCGGTCTCGGTGTCGGCGATCACCGCGAGCTCCCCGGCGCGGGCGTCCAGCGCGTCCGCGACCGCCTCCAGCGCGGCCGCCCGCAGCGGCGTCGCGCCCGGCGACCCCCACGCGGGACAGGCGGCCAGCGCCGCGGTCACCCGGGCGTCGACCTCGGCGTCGGCGGTCTCGGCGACCGGCTCCCCCACCGGTTCCCCGGTCCGCGGGTCAAACGCCTGAATCATCGGGTCCTCCCTCACGTGGGATCTGGGTCGGGGTCACGGCCGGGGCGGGCCAGGAAGTCGAAGTCGCAGCCCTCGTTGGCCTGGGTGACGTGCTCGGTGAACAAGGCGCCATAGCCGCGGGTGAACCTCGGCGGCGGGGGATGCCACTGATCGCGCCGCAGCGCAAAGGTTCGTTCTGGGATATTCACCGACAGCTCGCGGGCGGCGACGTCCAGCGTGATGAGGTCCCCGGCCCGGACGAGCGCCAGCGGGCCGCCGATGAACGATTCCGGGGCGACGTGCAGCACGCAGGCGCCGTAGCTGGTGCCGCTCATCCGGGCGTCGGAGATCCGCACCATGTCGCGGACGCCGCGGGCCAGCAGGTAGTCCGGGATCGGCAGCATGCCGTACTCGGGCATGCCGGGGCCGCCCTTCGGGCCCGCGTTGCGCAGCACCAGCACCGAGTCCGGCGTGATGGCAAGCACCGGGTCGTTGATCGTGGCGTGCATCTCGGCGTAGGAGTCGAAGACGACGGCGGGGCCGGTGTGCTTGAGCAGCCGCGGCTCGCAGGCGATGTGCTTGATGACCGCGCCGTCGGGAGCCAGGTTGCCGCGCAGCACCGCCACCCCGCCCTCGGGGGCCAGCGCGGTGTCCGGCGCGCGGATCACGTCGTCGTTGTAGACCGGTGCCTGGCTTATCTGTTCGCCGAACGGCCGTCCGGTGACGGTCACCCGGTCGGTGTGCAGCGCGCCGGGGACTTGCGCGAGCTGGCGGAGCAGCGCCCGCAGGCCGCCGGCGTAGTAGAAGTCCTCCATCAGGTACGCCCCGCCGGGTGAGACGTTGGCCAGCCACGGCACGCGCCGGGAGATCGAGTCGAAGTCGTCCAGGGTCAGCTGCACGCCGGAGCGGCCTGCCATCGCGACCAGGTGGATCAGCGCGTTGGTGGAGCCGCCGAGCGCCAGCACGGTCGCGGCGGCGTCGGTGAACGCATCCCGGGTGAGGACCTTGCGCGGTGCCAGGCCGTCGGCGACCATGCCGACGATGCGGCGGCCGCTGGCCGCGGCCATCCGGTAGTGCGCGGAGTCCACCGCGGGGATCGAGGCCATCCCGGGCAGGGTCATGCCCAGCGCCTCGGCGGCGGAGGTCATCGTCGACGCGGTGCCCATCGTCATGCAGTGGCCGGGCGAGCGGGCGATGCCGGATTCCAGCTCGGCCAGCTCGCAGTCGCCGGCCAGCCCGGCCCGTGCGTCGTCCCACAACCGCCACATGTCGGTGCCGCTGCCGACCGGCTGGCCGCGGAAGGTGCCGCGCAGCATGGGGCCTGCGGTGACGTAAATGGCGGGGATGTCGGCGCTGGCCGCGCCCATCAGCAGCGCCGGCGTGGTCTTGTCGCACCCGCCCATCAGCACCGCGCCGTCGGCCGGGTAGGAGCGCAGCAGCTCCTCGGTCTCCAGGGCCAGCAGATTCCGGTACATCATCGGGGTGGGTTTGCAGAAGGTCTCGGACAGCGTGGCGACCGGCAGCTCGACCGGGAACCCGCCGGCCTGCAGCACGCCCCGCTTGACCTGCTCAGCGCGCTGGCGCAGGTGCATGTGGCAGGGGTTCAGCTCCGACCAGGTGTTCAGGATGGCGATGACCGGCTTGCCGAGGTGTTCCTCGGCATCGATGCCGAGCTGGCGCATCCGCGCCCGGTGGCCGAACGCCCGCAGCCCGGAGGTGCGCTCGGCGCCGAACCACCGGTAACTGCGCAGGTCCTCGGGGTTTGTCCCGGTCACTTCAGGCCCCAGGACCGGAGGATGCCGGCTATCTCCTCCCTGACCGGCGCAGGCAGCGGCCGGCTGGGCGGGCGGACGTCGGCACGGCACAGGCCGAGCTGGGCCATCGCCTCCTTGACCACGCTGACGTTGTCCGCGCTGGCATCGGCGGCCCGCAGCTCCTCGAACCGGCGCACCGCCTCCCAGACCTTCATCGCGGCGGCGAAGTCGTTGGCGCGCAGCGCGTCCAGCATGGACAGGGCCAGCTGCGGGCCGACGTTGGCCAGCCCGGAGGTGAAGCCGCGGGCGCCCGCGGCCCAGAACATCGGTGCGGTCAGCTCAGCGGCCCCGGCCAGCCAGGCGAGCCGGTCGATGCCCGCGTCCCTGGCCACGGCGGCGAACCTGGTCGCGTCGCGGACGCCGTACTTGACCCCGATGACGTTCGGCGCCCGGTGCAGCAAGGAGGCGATGTGGCTGCCGGTGATGCGCTCGGTGCGGACATAGGCGACGATGCCGAGACCGGGGACCGCGTTCGCGATCGCGGCGTGGTAGTCGATCCAGCCCTGCGCGGAGACATAGGGGTGGACCGGCTGGTGGACCATGACCATGGGGGCGCCATGGTCGGCGGCGTGCCTGGCCGCCTCGGTGGCGGTGACGATGTCGTGGCCGACGCCGGCCACCAGCGCGGCCTTCGGGTCCCGGCCGCCGACGGCGCGGGCGGCGGTCTCGACCGCCTGCCTGGCCTCGGCGTGGGTCAGCGCGTAGAACTCCCCGGTGTTGCCGTTCGCTGTGATGACGGTGATGCCGGCGTCGATCAGCCGGGTGGTCAGCTCCGCGTATGTGTCCCAGTCGGGTGAGCCGTCCTCGTGCAGCGGCGTGACCGGGACCACCACCGCCGTAGCCAGGGAGGTGCGCAGCGTTTCCAGGCTCATCTATGGCTCTCCTTCGGGCTCTTCTTCGGGCTCTGCTGCGGCTCTGCCGCGGCTCTGCCGCGGCTCTGCCGCGAACCGAAGCGTCGTCACCAGCATATGAACCGGTTATCCCGGCGCTGGCCGGCGTTAAGGTGGAGGTAGCACGTGGTTGCGCCTAGGGTTCCGCCGGCTGTCCGCCAGACATGCCACAACCAGGACGGCCGGGCCTGGACCGAGCGGCGCCGCGACCCGGATCCGGGTATCGCCCGGGCCGGGGAACACCTGACGGGATAGAAGCCCTGAGGGCTCCGTTCAGCATTGCCTGACACCGAGGAGCCGGGTGGACCCGTCGACACTCCCGCTTACCGCGGCGCTGGCCGTGCTGGCCGCCGCAGTGATCCACGCGACCTGGAATGCCATCGCGCACGGCATCAAGGACCAGCTGCTCGCCTTCGGGCTGATCGGCGTGGGCGGCATCATGGCGGCGATCCCGCTGGTCGTCGTGGCCGCCAGGCCAGGACCGGCGAGCTGGCCGTACCTGGCGGGGTCGGTCGCGATCCACGTGTTCTACAACCTGCTGCTGATGCGGTGCTACCAGGTCGGCGAGTTCAGCCAGGTGTACCCGCTGGCCAGGGGGATCTCGCCGCTGGTGGTAACGGTCCTGGCGGCGGTGTTCGTGCACGAGCGCCTGGGCCCTGCCCTGGTCGCCGGGGTGCTGATCATCTCGGCAGGCCTGGCGGTGCTGGTGCTGGCCGGCCGGCCGCCCGGCCGCGCCGCGTTCCTCGCCGCCGTCGGCACCGGCCTGACCATCGCCGCCTACAGCACGGTGGACGGCATCGGGGTCCGGCTGTCCCATAGCCCGGCCGGCTACATCGGCTGGCTGATGGTGCTGGAAAGCCTGTGCGTGCCGATGGCCGCTCTGACCCGGCGGCGCGCGGTCCTGGCGGCCCAGCCACCGCGGATCCTGCTGTCCGGGCTGGCCGCCGGCGCCCTCAGCGTGCTGGCCTACGGCCTGGTGCTGTGGGCGCAGACCCGGGGCGCGCTGGCCCCGATCGCCTCGCTGCGCGAGACCAGCGTGATCTTCGGCGCCGTGCTCGGCACCGTGGTGTTCCGTGAGCCGTTCGGCCGCACCCGGGTCGCGGCTACCGTCCTGGTCGTGGCCGGCATCGTGCTGCTCAATGTGGGCTAGGCGCCCCGGCAGGGCATGGTTGGCGCACGGCGCCCCAGCGCACCGGCGCCCCGGCAGGGCATGGTTGGCGCACCAACGCCCACCAGGGGGGATGGTTGGCGCAATGACGCCCTTGGCCGGGTGCCGGGGTGCCGGGCTCAGGTGCCGATGTAGCTCATGACGTGCTTGATGCGGGTGTAGTCCTCGAAGCCATACAGGGACAGGTCCTTGCCGTAGCCGGAGTGCTTGAAGCCGCCGTGCGGCATCTCGGCCACCATCGGGATGTGGGTGTTGATCCACACCGCGCCGAAGTCCAGGCGCTTGGCCATCCGCATCGCCCGGCCGTGGTCGGTAGTCCACACGCTGGAGGCCAGGCCGTACCGGACGCCGTTCGCCCAGCGGACCGCCTCGTCCTCGTCGCTGAACCGCTGCACGGTGATGACCGGGCCGAAGATCTCGTCCTGGACCATCTCGTCGTCCTGCTGCAGGCCGGACACGACCGTCGGGGCGTAGAAGTAGCCGCGCGACCCGACCCGGTGGCCGCCGGTGACCACCTGGGCGTGTGAGGGCGCGCGCTCGACGAAGCCCTCGACGCGGGCCAGCTGGTTCAGGTTGTTCAGCGGGCCGTAGTAGGCGTCGGGGTTGTCCAGGCCGCCGGTGACCGTGGTACTGGCCTGCTCGGCGAGCGCGTCGGTCAGGTCGGCGGAGATTCCGGGGCCGGCGAGCACCCGGGTGGCGGCGGTGCAGTCCTGCCCGGCGTTGAAGTAGCCGGCCCCGGCGATCCCCTCGGCCGCCGCCGCCACGTCCGCGTCGTCGAAGACCACCACGGGAGCCTTGCCGCCGAGCTCCAGGTGCACCCGCTTGAGGTCGTCGGCGGCGGCGCGGGCGACCTCCATGCCCGCCCGTACCGACCCGGTGATCGACACCATCGCGGGGACCTGGTGCGACACCAGCTCCCGGCCGGTGTCGCGGTCACCGCAGATGACGTTGAACACGCCGGGGGGCAGGAACTCGGCGGCGATCTCGGCCAGCAGCAGCGTGGAGACCGGGGTGGTGTCCGACGGCTTGAGCACCACGGTGTTGCCGGCGGCCAGAGCAGGCGCGAACTTCCACACCGCCATCATCATCGGGTAGTTCCAGGGGGTCACCTGGGCGCACACGCCGACGGGCTCGCGCCGGATCATCGAGGTGTGGTCCCGCATGTACTCCCCGGCGCTGCGGCCCTCGAGCATGCGCGCGGCGCCGGCGAAGAACCGCACCTGGTCGACGGAGGGCGGGATCTCCTCGGACCTGGTCAGGGCGACCGGCTTGCCGGTGTTGCGGGTCTCGGCCTCGACGATCTCGTCGGCGCGGCGTTCCATCGCGTCGGCCATCCGGAGCAGGGCCAGGCTGCGTTCGGCCGGCGTGGCATCCCGCCACCCCTCGAACGCGTCCGCCGCGGCCCGGACGGCCATGTCCACGTCCAATCGCCCTGACAGCGGCGCCTGCGCGTATACCTCACCGGTGCCCGGATCGATCACGTCACTGGTGCGGCCGTCGCTGGCGTCGGCGAACTTGCCGTTCACGAAGTTCTGCAGCATCCGGTCTGTCATCGACATCTCCATGGTCATCCGTGCTTTACCACGAGCTTCGCAGAGGATATGTATCTATACAAGGGATTCAGTTGCTATCGTTACATATGCCTACGAAATCAGTCGAATAGCCGGACTGCACGGCTGAGGGAGAGGACCGGGATGGCGCGCAGCCAGCTGGGCAGGGAGCCCGGTCCCGCGGTGCCCGACGAGACCTCCAAGCGGATCATCGAGCAGCTGCAGGCCGACGGCAGGCGGTCCTACGCGTCGATCGGCAAGGCGGTCGGCCTGTCCGAGGCGGCGGTCCGGCAGCGGGTGCAGCGGCTGGCCGACGCCGGGGTCATGCAGATCGTCGCGGTCACCGACCCGCTGACGCTGGGCTTCCGGCGCCAGGCGATGATCGCCGTCAAGTGCGACGGCGACCTGGAGAAGCTGGCTGCCCAGCTCGCCGAGATGGACGAGATCGACTACGTGGTCATCACCGCGGGCTCGTTCGACCTGCTGGCCGAGGTGGTCTGCGAGAACGACGCCCACCTGCTGGAGATCCTCAGCCGACTGCGCGCCGTCCCGTCGGTGACCAGCACCGAGACGTTCGTGTACCTCAAGCTCTGCAAACAGACCTACTCCTGGGGAACGAGATGAGCATGTCCTCCGACGCCACGCCGAACCTGCAGCAGGCCGCCAAGCGCAACCTGTGGCTGCATTTCACCCGGATGTCGGCCTACGCCGACGGCGACGTCCCGGTGATCGTGCGCGGCTCGGGCGCCTACGTTTTCGACCAGCGCGGCAAACGGTACCTGGACGGGCTGTCCGGCCTGTTCGTCACCCAGGCGGGCCACGGCAGGGAGGAGATCGCCGACGCCGGCGCCCGGCATGGGGCCGAGCTCGCCTACTTCCCGCTGTGGTCCTACGCGCACCCGAAGGCCATCGAGCTGGCCGAGCGGCTGGCCGAGCTGGCCCCCGGCGACCTGAACCGGGTGTTCTTCACCACCAGCGGCTCTGAGGCCGTCGAGTCGGCGTGGAAGCTGGCCAAGCAGTACTACCAGACGCGCGGCCAGCCGGGACGGTACAAGGTGATCAGCCGGGACATCGCCTACCACGGCACTTCCATGGGCGCGCTGGCGATCACCGGGCTGCCCGCCATCAAGGTGCCGTTCGAGCCGCTGACGCCCGGCGGCGTCCGGGTGCCGAACACCAACTTCTACCGCGCCCCGGAGTTCGTGCGCGACGACGAGGCGGCGTTCGGCCGGTGGGCGGCAGATGAGATCGAGCGGGCGATCCTGCGCGAGGGGCCGGAGTCGGTGGCAGCCGTGTACCTGGAGCCGGTGCAGAACTCCGGCGGCTGCTTCCCGCCGCCGCCCGGCTACTTCACTGCGGTCCGGGAGATCTGCGACCGCTACGGCGTGCTGCTGGTATCGGACGAGGTGATCTGCGCCTTCGGCAGGCTCGGCTACTACTACGGCTCGCAGCGGTACGGCTACACCCCGGACATCATCACGTTCGCCAAGGGAGCCACCTCCGGATACGCGCCGCTCGGCGGCATGGTCGTCAGCGACGCGCTGATGGAGCCGTTCAGCACCGGCACCGCGACGTTCCTGCACGGCGTCACGTTCGCCGGCCATCCGGTGTCCGCCGCGGTTGCGCTGGCCAACCTGGAGGTGTTCGAGAAGGAGGACCTGCTCGGGAACGTCCGCGGCAACGAGGAGGCGTTCCGCGCCACGCTCGGCAAGCTCTCCGACCTGCCGATCGTGGGCGACATCCGCGGGGCCGGCTACTTCTACGGCATCGAGCTGGTCAAGGACAAGGCCACCAAGCAGACGTTCGACGACGACGAATCCGAGCGGCTGCTGCGCGGGTTCTTGTCGCAGGCCCTGTTCGACGCGGGCCTGGTATGCCGCGCCGATGACCGCGGTGACCCGGTGATCCAGCTCGCCCCGCCGCTGATCTGCGGGCAGGAGCACTTCGACGAGATGGAGCAGGTACTGCGCGCGGTGCTGACCGAGGCCTGGACGCACATCTGACGGTGGACGCTCTGGTCATCGGCGCCGGGGTCTGCGGCCTGACCACCGGGATCTGCCTGGCCGAGGCCGGCCTTAGCGTGACGATCCGCACCGCCAGCCCGCCGGAGCGGACCACGTCGGCGGCGGCGGGGGCAATCTGGGGCCTGGTCCGGGCGGGGCCGCCGGACCGGGTAATGAGCTGGGGCAAGGTCGGGCTCGAGGTCATGTCCGCCCTGGCCGCCGAGCCCGGCACCGGAGTGCGGATGGCCAGCGGGAGCGAGGTCACCCGCGGCGCGCCGGAACCGCACCCCTGGACCAGGCTGCTGCCGGGGCTGCGGATGTGCCGGGAGGACGAACTGCCCGGCGGCTTCGCCGGCGGCTGGCACTACACCGCCCCGGTCGCCACCATGCCGGACTACCTCGGCTACCTGCGCGCGCGGTTCGCCCGCGGCGGCGGCACGCTGGAGGTATCGCCGGTGACCTCGCTTGCCGGGCTGGCAGGCGTGGCCCCGGTCGTGGTCAACTGCTCCGGCGTCGCCGCCCGCCTGCTGGTGCCCGACCCCGCGGTGACGCCGGTCCGCGGCCAGGTGGTGCTGGCCGCCAACCCGGGCATCGAGGAGTTCTTCATCGACAGGGACGAAGAGCCGCCCTGGATCGTGTACATGTTCCCGCACGGCGACACCGTCCTGCTCGGCGGGACCAACGACGAGGGCAACTGGGACGAAGAACCCAAACCCCAGATAGCAGAACGAATCGTGGCTGCGTGTGCCGCGATCGAGCCGCGGCTGCGGGGAGCGCGGATCCTGGGGCACCGGGTGGGCCTGCGCCCGTACCGGCCCGAGGTGCGGCTGGAGTCCGAGCCGGCCGACGGCGGCGTGCTGTGGCACAACTACGGCCACGGCGGCGCCGGCGTCTCGCTGTCGTGGGGCTGCGCCGCCGAGATCACCGCGGCGGTCTGCTCGTTAAGCTCGGCTCGTTAAGCTCGGCTCGTTAAGCTCGGCTCATGAGGTTCGCGATCGCCCTCCCGCAGCTGTCCGGCGACGACGGGTTCGATCCGGAGCTGTTCCAGGCCTATGTCAGGCGGGCCGAGGACCTGGGGTTCGACAGCGCGTGGGCGATGGAGCAGGTGCTCGGCACCTGGTCACGGCTGGGCACCTGGCCGCAGCTCGGGGCGGCCGAGACGATGAGCTACGCGGCCGCGTGCACCTGGCGGCTGCGGCTCGGCTGCGCGGTGTTCGTGTCCACGCTGCACAACCCGGTGCACCTGGCCAAGAGCCTCGCCACGCTGGACCAGCTCAGCCGCGGCCGGATCGAGATCGGGGTGGCCGCCGGCGGCAGCCGGCGGCCGTTCGCCGCCTTCGGCGTGGACCCGGAGCGGTACCTGGCGAGGTTCGCCGAAGGCGTAGCGCTGATGAAGGCGCTGTGGACCCAGGACCGCGTCACCTTCGAGGGCGAGTTCTGGCAGCTGGAAGACGCCGCGATGGAGCCGAAACCGTTCACCAAGCCGTACTCGCCGCTGTGGTTCGGCGCGTCCAGCCCGTCCGCGGTGCGCCGGGCGGTGCGGATGGGCGACGGCTTCTTCGGCGCCGGCTCCACCCCGACCGCGACCTTCGCCGAGCAGGTGCAGGTGGCGCGGGAAGCCCTGGCCGCCGCGGGGCGCCCGGCGGACAGCTTCCGGACCGCCAAGCGAATCTACATCGCGGTGGATGACGACGCCGCCCGGGCGCGGGAGCGGGTCAACGCGGCGCTGGAGCGCGTCTACGGCCAGCGGGTGCCGTCCATCGAGGCCGCCGCGATCGCGGGCACGCCCGCCGACTGCGCCCGCGAGGCGCGGCGTGTCGCCGAGGCCGGGGCGGAGCTGATCCTGTTCACTGCGCTGTTCGACCAGCGCGAGCAGATGGAACGGATCGCCGCCGAGATCATCGGCGAGGTGTGACGCGCCATGCGGATCGGGTTCGGCGCGCCGGTCGCGGGCGCATGGGCCACCCCGGCCTACCTGGCGTCCTTCGCCGGGCGCGCCGAGGATGCCGGGTACGCCTCGCTGTGGACGTTCCAGCGGCTGCTGGTGCCGGAGGGCTCCGGCATGGAGCCGGTGTACCGCAGCGTGCTCGACCCCATGGTCGCGCTCGGGTACGCGGCCGCCCGCACCTCGCGGATCAGGCTCGGCGTGGCCGTGATCAACCTGCCGTTCGTCTCCCCCGCCTACCTGGCCAAGCAGGCGACGACCGTGGACGTGCTGTCCGGCGGCAGGCTCGACCTGGGCCTTGGCGTCGGGTGGATGCCGGAGGAGTTCGCCGCTGCCGGCGCCTCGATGGCCAGGCGCGGCGCCAGGGCTGAGGAGTACGTGGCGGTGCTGCGCACGCTATGGGCCGATGGGGTCAGCTCGTTCCGCGGCTCGTTTTACCAGATCCCGCCGGGGCGGCAGGATCCCGGGCCGGTGCAGCGCGGTGGTGGGTCCACGTGGTCCGGGCCGCCGGTGCTGCTCGGCGGCATGTCCCGCCCGGCGATGGAGCGGGCGGGGCGGATTGCGGACGGCTGGATCACCTCCAGCCACGCTGACCTGTCGCAGATCGGTCCGGCGGCCGCTGTCGTGCGCGACGCCGCGGCCGCGGCGGGTCGGGACCCCGGCGCGGTGCGGATCATCTGCCGCGGCGTGGTGCTGGCGGGCACGGAGGCCAAAGGCACCGACGGGGCGCGCCGGCTGCTTTCCGGCAGCTATGACCAGATCCGGGCGGACGCGGCCTGGCTCGGCGAGCAGGGGGTCACTGAGCTGTTCTACGACCTCAACTGGGACCCGCAGGTCGGCTCTGTTTCCGTGACGCCCGAGGCCGCGGCGCTGCGCGCCGAGGAGATCCTGGCCGAGCTTGCCCCCGGGTAAGCCGAGGCCCTCGCGGTGGGCGATGGCGGCGGCCTCGGTGCGGCTTGTGGCGCGGAGCTTGCTCAAGATGTTGGACACGTGCACGCTGGCGGTCTTCGGCGCGATGAACAGCGCGGCGGCGATCTCCCTGTTGCTGCGGCCGGCGGCGATCAGCCGCAGCACCTCGCGCTCTCGCGGCGACAAGACGCTGAGCGCCGCGCCGCTGCCGTCGTGCTGCGTGGCCGTGCCTATCCTGGCGCGGCGGGCGAGGTCGTCGAGCGCCGCGCGCAATGGCCGGGCGCCGAGCCGCTCCGCGGCCTGCGCGGCCTGCCGCCACTGCTGCGCCGCGTCGTCCCTGCGGCCCGCCTCGGCGAGCGCCTCGGCCAGCCGCCACCGGGTGCGGGCGATCTCGTAGACGTACGCCGGGCCGAGCGCATCGAGGACCGCCTGCCAGGCCTGGGGGTCGTTGCCGCCGCTGGCGCGGCGGTACTCCGCCTCGGCCCTGGCCAGCCAGCCGTGCCCTTCCGGGCCCAGGACGTACTTCGGCCGCTTGACGAAAGCCGCGCCCTCACGGGCAACCCCGAGCAGCTTTTCAGCGGCGGCCACCTCGGCGGCGGCGGCCTCGTCATCGCCGGCGGCGCGGGCGGCGGCCGCCCGGTCCGCGCGGGCGCCCACGGCGACCGCGGCCGGCCTGATGGCAGACGGGTGGTACCCCCACGGCGGCTCGTTGACAAGTTCGATCGCCTTGCCCGCTTCGCAGACGGCTCGTTCGGCGTCTCCGCGCCACAGGGCATGCTCGGCAAGCAGGCTGCGCGCGATGTATTCATCGAAGCCGTGCGCCGCCCAGAACGGCTCGATCCAGGCGAGGCGTTCCTCCGCCGCCGGATTGCCCCGCGCGACGTCGATGAACAGGGCCATCGAGGACAGGAAGGCCTCGGCGGCGCTGGCCACCCGGACCGGGAAGCCGTCCGCGATCTCTTGCGCGTGGTCCCAGAGTCCCTCGGCGAAGTGGCACTGGAAGTGCAGGTGTTGCACGTCCAAGCCGAAGGGCGCCATGTGCAGCCCGGTCTCCATGGCGCGTTTGGTGCCCTGGTGTGCCACTGCCGCGCCGGCGGCCAGCTCGCCGAACTCGAGGTGCGCCCGCGCCAGGTGGTACGCGGCGCGCAGTTCGACGCCGAGGACGCTGGCGTCGCGTGCTTGCCGGTGCGCGGCGGTCAGCAGCTCGATAGCCTCGTCGTTGCGCCCTTCCCTGTTGCTGATATAGCCCAGCGTCACCAGCGCGTCCGCTTCTACCCAGGGCGCTTCGGCACCGCGGGCCGCCGCCAGCGCGCGCTGCGCCCACTGCCTGGCCTCGGTGTAGTCGTCCTCGTCCAGCATGACGTTGGCGAGAGTGGCGATGGCCCGGGCCCCCTGCCAGGTCGCAGGCTCCGCGGGCGTCGCATCGACCGTGGCACGTGCCACGTCGATGGCCTCGGCGCGGTCCTTGGGGTCATCGAGCAGCATCAGGTAGTAAGCGAGCCGCTCGCCTATCCTGCTGGCCAGGCTGGCGTCTCGGGCTTCGGCGGCTTGATCCGCCGGCTGGGCGCTGATCACGTGCCGCAGCCGCCGCAGCAGGTGCACGGCGCGCTCGTAGTCGCCGCTGTCGGCCGCGTTCGTCGCGGACAGCAGGCCGAGCTTGGCGCGGGCCATGCCGGCGGTCTTGTCCGGATCGGGCACGCGCTCCCACAGCTCCAGCGCCCGGTCGTAGTGGCGATGCGCCTCGGCCGGGGCGCCGAGCCGCTCGGCCTCCTGCCCGGCGCGCACCGACGCCGCGAACGCCCCGGGGATGTCATGGCTGGCCAGGCAGTGGTGGGCCAGCTCGGCGGCCGTGCCGGGCACGGCGAGCTGCTGCTCGTCGGAAAGCAGCGAGCTCATCGTGGCGTGCAGCCTGGTCCGCTCCCCCGGCAGCAGGTCCCCGTAGACAGCCTCCCGCAGCAGCGCGTGCCGGAACACGTAGCCCTGATTGCCGTCCGGGACCAGAAGCTGGTGCGCGACGGCCTCGCGCACCGCTGCCTCGTAGTCGGCGGCGGCCAGGCCAGAGGCGGACCGCACCAGCTCGTCGTCGGCCCGGCGCCCGGCCACCGCGGCCGCGCGCAGCACCTGCTGCGCGGCATCGGACAGCTGCTCCACCCGGCTCAGCAGCAGCGCCGCCAGCCCGGCCGGCAGGATGCCGCACGCGTCCGGGCCGCCGCTTATCGACGCGGCCAGCAGCTCCTCGGCGTAATAGGCGTTGCCCTCGGCCCGGGCCACGATGTCGTTCAGCCTGGTGGCCTCCACGCGGCCCTGCGCCGCCGCCGTCAGGTGCTCGGCCATGGCCGGGGAACCCAGCGGCGCCAGGTCCACCGAGATGACGCTGGGCAGCCGCTGCAGCTCGGCGAGCACCGGCCGCAGCGGGTGACGCCGGTGCAGATCGTCGCCGCGGTAGCTGCCGATGAGCGCCACCCGCTCGCGGTGCAGCATGCGGGACAAGAAGGTGAGCAGGTCCCGGGTGGTGGCGTCGGCCCAGTGCAGGTCCTCGAGCACCAACAGCACCGGTGCCGCTGCGGCCAGCTCGGCAAGCAGGCCGAGCGCGGCGCCGAACATCTGCTGCCGGACCAGGCCGGAACGGTCCTCGTCGGCCAGGTGCCAGTCGCCGCTCTCCGGGAGCAGCCGACTCAGCACCGGGCGGGAGCTGAGCGCGTCCCGGACCGCCGGGTCCTGGGCTGCGCCGCGCAGCGCGTCGGCAAGCGGCAGGTAGGGCACGCTGTCGCCCAGTTCGGCGCACTGGCCGGACAGCACGGCGAAGCCCCGCTCGGCGGCGAGCCGCGACACCTCGGTGACCAGGCGCGACTTGCCCACCCCGGCGTCGCCGCTGACCAATGCCACCACCGTGCGACCTTCGGCGGCATCGTCGAGCAGGGCGAGCAGGCGGGTGAGCTCGCCGTCGCGCCCGACCATGCGTCCCTCAGGCAGCATGGCTTCATTATCCCATCGGGCAGTCAGGGGTCCGCTCGATTAAGCTCCTGGCGGTACGCGCCGTGAGCGTTATGCACAACCGACTCGCGAGTGCAGGCCTTTGGGGCCTGCGCGAGTGAGCGGTGCAGGCAAGCGGCCAGCAACCACGGCAGGCTCTTTGCATAACGCGAACTTTCGCATAGACACTGTGTCATGGACAAGGTGATCAGGACAGACGCCGAGTGGCGGGGGCGGCTGACGCCCGAGGAGTACGCCGTGCTGCGCCAGGCGGGCACGGAGGCGCCGTTCACGGGCGAGTACACCGGCACCAAGACCGAAGGCGTCTACCGCTGCCGCGCCTGCGGCGCGGAGCTGTTCCGTTCCGACGCCAAGTTCGAGTCGCACTGCGGCTGGCCGTCGTTCTACCAGCCATCGGAGACCGATGCGGTCGTGCTCATCGAGGACCGCTCGCTCGGCATGGCCCGCACAGAGGTGCGGTGCGCCAGGTGCGACTCGCACCTAGGCCACGTCTTCACCGGCGAGGGCTACGACGTCCCCACCGACCAGCGCTGGTGCATCAACTCCATCTCGCTGACCCTCGAACCGGCGGACAAGTAGCCGGGCTGCGTTGGTCCGGCTGCGTTGGTCCGGCTGCGTTGGTCCGGCTCCGTTAGTCCGGCTCCCCGGCGCTGGCACGGCGGGCGCGCTTGGTCGCTCCGCGGCGCCGCTTGGCTTCCAGGCGGCGCTCATTGGCGCCCCGGCCCGGCCGGGTGGGCACCCGGGGGCGCTGCGGCGGGGCGACCGCGTCCCGGAGCAGGGCAGCCAGCCGGGCCCTGGCGGCCTGCCGGTTCGCGAGCTGGCTGCGATGTTCCGACGCCGTTACGGTGAGCACGCCCCCGGATAGACGACCGCCCAGGCGCTCGACCGCCCGGGCGCGCGCCCAGCCGGGCAGCGAGGTGGAACGCGCGAGGTCGAAGGACAGCTCGACCCGGCTGTCTGCGGTGTTGACCGATTGGCCGCCGGGCCCGGAGGACCGGGAGAAGCGCTCGTGCAGCTCGCTGCCGGGGATCTGCAGCGAGCCGTTCACCCGCAGGTCTTCGGGCATCTCTGCTGGCTTCTATGTTCGCGCCGCCCGGAAGGCCCTGCGGGCCACCGGCCGCTCGCACGGGCCTGAAGACCCGTGCTCCCTAGTCGGTGCCGGGCGGCGCTCACGGGTCGGGCGGCGGTCACGCCAGGCTGGCGATGAGCTCATGCACCGGCTTGCGGCGGCCGGTGTAGAAGGGAATCTCCAGCCGCGTGTGCACCCTGGCCTCGGCGCCGCGCAGGTGGCGCATGAGGTCCACGATCCGGTGCAGTTCGTCGGCCTCGAAGGCGAGGATCCACTCGTAGTCGTTGAGGGAGAAGCAGGCGACCGTGTTGGACCGTACGTCGGGGTACTCGCGCGCCATCTTGCCGTGCTCGGCGAGCAGCCTGCGGCGCTCGGCCGCGTCGAGCAGATACCACTGGTAGGAGCGGACGAACGGATAGACGCTGACGTAGCCGCGCGGCTCCTCCTCGGCCAGGAAAGCGGGGATGTGGCTCTTGTTGAACTCGGCCGGGCGGTGCAGCGCCATGACCGACCAGACCGGGTCGCTGCACCGGCCGAGCCGGGTCCTGCGGAACCGAACGTAGGTGTCCTGCAGGTCCTCGGGGGCCGGCGCTACCCACCAGAACATGAAGTCCGCGTCGGCCCGCAGGCCCTGGACGTCATAACAGCCGCGGGTGACGATGCCCTTGCCCGCTGCCTGGTCGAGCAGTTCGGCTACCTCCGCGGCGGCGGCCTCGCGCACGGCCACCCCGGCTTCGCGGTCTGCCGCGTCCAGCGCGGCCCGGTCGGCCACCCGGAACACCGACCACATCGTGTAGCGGATCAGCTCATTCAGGTCGCGGGCCTTCGGCTTGCTGGCGGTTTCTGCCGTCCTCGCCAGGTCATCGTTCGCAGCCATGCCTTCATTGTCGGCCATGCCTTCATTGTCGGCCATGCGGCCGCTCACTTTACCGGGGCGCTGGCTCCCGCCCCCGCAGGTACGTCATCACCTGGCCTGCCGCGGCCTGCGCGGTCGCGACGCATGCGGGTATGCCGATCCCGTCGTAGGCGGCGCCGCACACCGCGAGGCCCGGCTGGGACGCGATCGCGGCGCGTATCCTGGCCACGCGGTCCAGGTGACCGACCGCGTACTGGGGCAGCGCGCCTCCCCAGCGGCTCACCCGGGAGACGGCGGGCGCGCCGCGAACGCCGGTCGCCTCGGCCAGCTCGGCCGCCGCAACCGCCACCAGGTCCTCATCGGCCCGCTGCAGCAGCGCCTCCTCGCCGATCCGGCCGGCCGAGCAGCGCACGATCTCCAGGATGCCGTCATCCGATCGCGCGGTCGGGCCGACCAGATGCGGCCACTTGACCGTGGAGAAGGTAACCGCCTTGACCGCCCGGCCGTCTACGGCGGGCACCAGGTACCCGCTCAAGCCGCGGGCGGCGAGGCCGCCGCCGGGGAACGCGGACCGCGGGTAGCCGAGCGTGACGATAGCCATGCTCGCGTAGCTGAACTCACCGAGCGCCGCGACGCCGGCGGCGCCCGGCACGCCGGCGAGCAGCCGCGCGGCCGGCCTGGCCGGGACCGCCAGGATGACCGCGTCGGCGTCGATGTGCTCGGCCGCCGCCGCAGAGCCCACGGTGATCCGCCAGCGCCGCCCGGTCCGGGACAGCTCCCTGGCCATCGAGCCGGTGCGCACCGCCGCGCCGGACGACTTGGCCACGAAGGCGGGCAGCGTGCCAAGCCCTCCGACCAGCGTGGTGAACACCTGTCCGCCGGCCCGGACGCCGCCCTGGCCAGGTGCAGTCCGGGCCGGTACCGTCTGGCCCGGTACCGTCTGGCCCGGTGCGGCCTGGCTCGGTCGTGCCTGTCTCGGCGCGTCCAGCAGCGATCGGGCCGCCTCGGCGAGGGACCGGTGCCTGCGGGCGGCGGCCGCCAGCGTAGGCAAGGTAGCGTCGAACGACAGTTCCGCGGCACGCCCGGCATAGACACCGCCGAGAAGCGGATCGACCAGTCGGTCCACGACCTCCTGCCCGAGGCGCGCCGCCACATAGCGCGCCACGGGGACGTCGCCGGCGCGGGGGGTCGGCGGCAGCTCCAGGTCCTGGCCGGCCCGGGCGACGCCCTCCGCGGACAGCACTCCTGACATGCCAAGTTCGGCCATGTCCGACGGCACGCCCATGAAGTGACGCCGCGGCAGCGGACGCAGCGCCGCGCTGGTCCAGATCGCCGCTGCCGTCGTGCCCGGCTCCACCCGCAGGCCGGACAGCCCGGCGTCGGCGATAAGCCCGGTTCCCTCCGGACGGGTGACCAGCAGCGCCTCGGCCCCCTCATCCACGGCGACGCCGCCGATCTCCGACACCGACAGCTTGCCGCCGAGGCGCGGCGACCCCTCCAGCACGGTCACCCGCACCGGCTGGTCCCGCAGGAAGAACGCCGCCGCCAGCCCGGATATCCCGCCGCCGACGATCACCACGTGCGGCAGCGCCTTCGCACCGTCCATACCCACAGCGTGTCAGACGCCCGGCGGTGGGGGTACCGGCCGTACCTTCCCGACCGGCGCGGCAGGGCCAGCGGGCCAGATAACCCGGTGCACTTAGGGCTGGCGTAGACCAGGCCCGTCTCGATGAGTGCCGCGTTCGGGTTGCCGGAGGTGCCAATGGCCTTGAAGCCGAGGTCGACTCCGGCGTCACGCGGCAGGGCGGAGGGCTGGATGGACGCCTGCCAGAACGCACTGTGCCGGTTGGGTCGGATGACCTTCCATATCAGGAGGCCTGCTACATAACTGGGTGGCTTCCCTGCGAAGTAGTTCCGGCACGACGGGTTCGGCTGGCCGACGTAGGTGACGCTGGCCGGCACGCCGTCCGCGCGGAGCGTGGCCTGCAATCCACTCGGGTCGCGCAGCTCGTTGATCGTGACCTCGATCGTGCCGTTTGCCTGCTTGTTCACCGTGTAGGCGGCCAGCTGGGCGTTGGGCGGGTGGCCGACAGGCAGCAGCGCTGCCCCCGCGAGCGCCGCGCCGGCCACTGCGGCCGCGGCCCCGGCCACGCCGGGGATCCGGCGGCGGGCGCGGACCGCACGGCCACGGCGAATGATCTGCTCGATCGGCGTGTCCATGTGCACCGCGGTGAACGGCTCCCGCACCCTGGTGATCAGGTTGTCGTCATTCATGATGGGCCTCCTGCGGCGCTCATGATGGGTTCTGCCCTCGCTGCGGCGCGCGTTCATAGAGCGTGGATGTGAGCTCTTCGCGCAGTGTGGCGATGGCACGGGCCAGGTGGGCCGTCACCGTGCCCGGCGCGATGCCGAGCACCTCCGCGGTGCGGCTTGTGTCCAAGTCGAGAAACAGCCGCAGGGCGACCACCTGACGTTGCCGATCAGGAAGCCGCAGCACGGCCGCTATGATCTCGGAGTCGATGGGGCCGTCCGCGGCTGCGCCGGCGGCCGGCCGTTCCGCGACCACGCCGGGGTCCGGCAGCGGCACCTCCCTGCGGTGGCGGCGCCACCTGGAGACGTTCAGGTTGAGCGCGGTGCGGACCACCCATGCCGCAGGCACCGGGTGCCTGCTGACCGTGCGCCAGAACGCCCAGGCCCGGGCGAAGGCCTCGGCGACAAGGTCCTGCGCGGTATCCCAGTCACCGACGCTCACCAGGACGGTGCGGAAGCAGTCGTCTCGGGCCGCGCGGTAGAACTCTGCGAATTCCGTTGGTCGGGCTTCCACGCCAATTCAACGCGCCAAGGCCTCGCGGCGCTTACATGACGGCGTCTTTTCGATGCCACTCGTCTCGCATTGGAACATCGCGCACAACCAGAGCTGGTGGCGTCGTTTCGCGGAGCGCTGGTTTGCTCTAGCGCCGATACTGCCGGGCCGAGATAGTAGTGCCGCTCCCGCGGGGTCGTCGATGTCAGGGTCATGCGGTCAAGGAAAGAATGCTCAGCTGACTATATTGAAATTAAGTTCAGTATGATTGGTATATGACACGATAGCTGATATAGCGTTCGTATCGGTCTCTCGGTTCCTCCCTTCCGTACGAATGGTGTCGCATGGCCCAGGACGTTTTCCGAGGATTTGACGGCGAGCAGCCAGGTCGTGGCGTGCCGCTTTCCGGCGCGGGGAACCGCGGGGACGGCCGCAGGCCGTGGCCGGAGGATGAGTGGGATGGCGGGGAGGAGGCGCTGGACGCACTGGTCGCCCAGGTAGACGCTGGCCGATACGACGCGCCGCCCGAGGACCCCATTGAGGAGCTGCTGGGCTGGATCGCGGATGCCGCGGCCGGGTTCGCGCCCGGTGGCATGGCGGAGGGGATGGGTCCGGGCCCGGTGCTGGCTGCTTTGGTGTACGGTGCGGCCGGGGAGGACGGCAAGGGCCTGGCGGCGCTGACCGGGGACCAGCTGCTCGGCCTGGCCGCCGCGGCGCGGCGGCTGGAGTCGCGGGCTGCGTGGACCCAGCTGGCCGCGGTCGCGGAGTTCGCCGCCCGCCGCGCGGCCGGGCCGCCCGGCCCGGCGCAGTTCGCCGCCGATGAGCTGGCCGCCGAGCTCGGCCTGACCTGGCAGGCCGCGGCCGACCAGATGGCGTACGCGTCGGCGCTGGCCGTCCGGCTGCCGCGGACTTTTGCGGCGCTGGCCGCGGGAAAGATTCACCCGGTGCACCTGCACATCATCGAGGACGAGACCCGGGTGCTGTCCGACGCCGACGCGGCGCAGGCGGACCAGGAGCTGGCGCAGGCGGCACCGGGCATGACGTGGGGGCAGCTGCGGTATGCCGCGCACCGTCTGGTGCTGCGGCTGGATCCGGACTCTGCGCGGCGGCGCAAGGAAGCCGCCCGCAACGACGCGCACGTGCGGCCGTTCCGGGAGCAGTCCGGTAACGGCGGGATGATCGGCCGGGAGCTGCCGGCTGATGAGGTGCTGGCCTCCTGGCAGCACGTGGAGCAGCGGGCGCTGGACCTGCGCGCCGCGGGGATGGCGGGCAGCCTGCGGGAACTGCGGGTACGCGCCTGGCTGGACCTGCTGCAAGAACGCGACAGCCGCAGTACCCTGGCCGCCCAAAGCGGCGCCGGCTTTGCAGATGCCGGGCCTGAAGATGGCAGCCCGGACGCCGGCAGCGGCCAAGGCGTTAGCGGCCCGAGCGGCAGCGGCGGCGACAGCGGTCCCAGCGGAAGCCGCCCGGCCGGGACTTGCCCGCATGGCGCCGCTGGCGGGAACACCAGTCCGAGCCTGGCGGCGCTGGTGACGATCACGGTGCCGCTGGGCACGGTGGTGGGCCATTCCGCAGCTCCGGCAGATGTCGCCGGGTTCGGCCTGGCCGACCCGGACACCGCCCGTGACCTGCTGGCCGCGGCCATCCGCGACTCGCGGACCCGCTGGTGCGTGACCGCCCTGCACCCCGACGGTACCGCCGCCGCGCATGGCTGCGCCGCCGGCCGACACCACCCGCCGGCCCCTGGCGGCCCCGGGCCGCCCGGACCAGGAGCCGCGGAGTTCCTGGCCGGGCTGAAGATCAGGCTCCGCCCGGTGATCCGCGGCCCGTGCGACCACGGCCAGGCCGAGGACGGGTGCCGGCCCAGCCGCGCGCTGGCCCACCTGGTCCGCGCCCGCACCGCCCGGTGCGCCGCGCCCGGCTGCAGCAGACCCGCCGGGCGCTGCGACCTGGACCACACCACCGCCTGGGAGAACGGCGGCCGGACGTGCCAATGTGACCTGGCCCCGCTGTGCCGCCACCACCACCGGTGCAAGCAAGCCGAAGGGTGGTCACTGCAACAACCGGAACCGGGCGTCCTAGTGTGGCGGACCCCAGCCGGACGGACCCACATCACCACGCCCACCGTCTACGACGTGTGATCCGTTCGCCAGCCGACGGCGACGGGCTTCCGCGATGCCGGCGGGGCGGGCAGGATTTGCCTATGCGGATTGCGCTTTTCGTCACGTGCCTGGCGGACACGCTGTATCCGAGCGTGGGCCGGGCGACTGTGACGCTGCTGGAGCGCCTCGGCCATCAAGTGGAATTCCCGCAGGCCCAGACGTGCTGCGGCCAGATGCACGTGAACACCGGATACCAGAAGGAGGCGCTGCCGCTGGTCCGCCATTACGTCGAGACGTTCGAACGATGCGAGGTGATCGTGGCGCCGTCGGGCTCGTGCGTGGGGTCGGTCCGGCATCAGCATCCGATGGTGGCCAGGGGCCGCGGCGACGAGGCTCTCGCCCGGCGGGCCGAGGCGGTCGGGCAGCGCACGTTCGAACTGTCGCAGCTGCTGGTGGACGTGCTCGGGCTTGAGGACGTGGGAGCGTTCTACCCGCACCGTGTCACCTATCACCCGACCTGCCACTCGCTGCGGATGCTGCGGGTCGGGGACCGCCCGCTGCGGCTGCTGCGCCACGTCGAAGGGCTGGATCTGGTGGAGCTGCCGGACGCGGAGGTCTGCTGCGGGTTCGGCGGCACGTTCGCGCTGAAGAACTCCGACATCTCCACCGCGATGCTGGCCGACAAGATGCGGAACGTGCTGGGCACCGGGGCCGAGGTCTGCTCGGCGGGCGACAGCTCCTGCCTGATGCACATCGGCGGCGGCCTGTCACGGCTGCGCGCCGGGGTCAAGACCGTGCACCTGGCCGAAATCCTGGCCGCCACCAAGGACGCCGCATGACGACGTGCCTGGGCACGCCGACCTTCCCGCCCGGCGTGGGGCACCCTCGGCGCGCCCGGGCTCAGCTGGACGGCTCGGAGGCTCAGCTGGACGGCTCGGCGGCTCAGCTGGACGGCTCAGCGTGGGTGAGCCGGACGGTGACGGAACGGACCGTGCCCGGCAAGGTGACCGTGCCGGTCTGCTCGTCCACCGTTCCGGAGCTGGCGTGGGCGATGTTGTCCACAAAGGCGGGCAGCTGGAACAGCACCGGCCCGGCAGCCTGGCCGCCGCTGAGCGTCAGCGTGACCGAGGCGCCGCTGGCACGGATGGTCAGCCCGAGGTGCTTCCCGTCCGTGGTCGGGAAGTTCGCCACGCTGATGACCTGGCCACCGCGCACCCAGCTGTCCGGCACGCCGCGCCCGACGACCAGGCTGCCGTCGGACCGCTGCGCGGCCAGCGAGTCGAGCAGCACCATGTTGGCGTTGGCAATGCCCCAGGCGTGCGGGCAGGAGCCGTTCCCGTTCTCCGGGTGAACGCCGATCCACGGCGAGCCCGGGTTGGGGAACTGCTGGCTTTCCCACCACGAATACGGCCCGTCCTGCCCGTTGGCGATCATGAACTGATAGCCCAAGATGCCCTGGTCCCGGTAATCGTTGCTGGCCAGGCCCCACTCGCCGTACCCGGCGTTGTAGGCAGTGCTGTAGTACTGGGTCGGGTAGCCGCCGAACGTGTCCGGCGGCAGCTTGCCCGCCAGCCGGGCGAAGCCGTACCGGTACGTGGCGTCGATCAGGGTCAGGCCCGGACCGGACAGCGGCGCGCCGAACAAGTAGCCGTCCCATGCCCAGCGGCCGAACAGGAACGGCGCCGCCCAGTTGGCGTCCTCGGCGTTGGCGCAGCGGTTGTCGGTGTTCGGCTCGGTCATCGAGCAGGGCAGGTAGTTCAGCTGGTAGGCGGAGATCGTCGCGTCCAGCGTGGTGTTGACCACCGCCAGCAGGCTGTCGTACTCGGAGGCGGCCCAGGTCGCCTCGCTGGTGTTACCGACCTGCTCGGCGAGCCAGTGGTAGGCCCACAGGCCTGTCAGCGCCTCGTAGTTGTCGATCGTCCAGTAGCCGTTGGCGTCGACGTCGTTGGTCTTCTCCATGATCCCGCCGGGTCCGGTGCGGTCGGTGGCGATCAGGTGCGCGGCGTCCTTGATGCTCGGCTCGCTTGCCCCGCTGGGCCCTTCGGTGCTGAAGTTCGCCTTGACGAAGCCCAGGTCCCCGGTCTTGAGCAGGTAGATGGCCCAGACCCAGGGATAGGTCCACACCCCGTCGGCGTACTGGGTCTGGGACCCGATCACGTACCGGGCGCGGTCCAGCAGCCCGTGCGCATCGGTGAAATAGCCCTGGGTGAACAGGTTGGCCAGGATGCCGATGACGTCGTGGCTGAACTCCTTGTCATAGCCGTTGGCGCCGGTCTTCAGCTCTTCGCCGGCCCGGATGATCTGGGTGTAGATGAAACCCGTCTTGTAGGCGTCCACCAGCTGCTGGTCCGGAAGCTGCTGGATCTGGGCGATGCTGGCCAGCTGGCCGTTCCAGTACGTGGCCATGTGCGCGAAGTGCTGGTCGAAGCCCCCCGCGGCGACGACGGCGCTGTCGGACGGATACGGGTAGCTGCCGCCGAACTTGTCCGACGGCACCGCGTAGTCGTGGTTCACGGTGCCGTGCGGCGGCACCGTGTCCGGCGCTGAGTTCAGCGGGATCAGCCCGGCCGACGCTTCGGGGTCGATGGTGACCGGGCTGCCCGTCGGGTTGGTCACCTGCACCCGGCTGTAGATGATCACGAAGGCATCGCCGCCGATGGTCACGTCGTCGCCGAAGTTGGTGATTGAGATCGTGGCGCCGTCCCGGTGGAACGTCGTCACCAGCGCCGGCAGGTAGCCGTCGGCGTTGGCCCACGTAGTCGGGCTGTCGTCGTAGACGCCGTAGCCGTACGTCGTGCCGGTCACCGCAGCGGTGCTGCCGCTGCCCGGCCCGCCGCCCGGGCCGCTGGTGTCGACGAAGAAACTGCCGCCCAGGCAGGCCACCACCGCCTGGGTATTGCCCGCCCAGCCGATGACGCCCGCGTCGCCGAACGTCCCGTAGATCGTCTGGCCTCCGGTCGGCCCGTTCGCCGCGCAACTGTATGGCGCGGCCGTGGCCGCCGCAGCGGGCGCGGCCAGAGCCGGAGCCGTGCTCGCGGCGCCGGCGAGGGTCAGCGCGGCAGTCAGCATCACGACGACGCGCGCCCGGCCGATAAGGCGCGAGAATGCATGTTCAGGTGGCATTGCCATGGCTACCTCCGACTATTTTCGCGCTCACTACCCAGTGCGGGGCGACTCAAGACCACGATTCCGCACGAACTGTAACTATTCCGGAACTGAGCGGGCAGGATGTGCCCATGCGGATTGCGCTTTTCATGGCCTGCCTGGCGGACACCGTCAAGACCGTGCACCGCGCCGACACCCTGGCCACCACCAAGGACGCGGCATGACGACGGCTTACCTGGGCATGCCGACCGCGCCGCCGGGCGTGGGGCACCTGCGCGGCGCCGACCGGTTCCCCGTCGCGGCCCGGCGCGCGCTGGCCAACACCCAGCTGCGCCACAACCTGGCGATGGCCACCGCGACCATCCGGGCCAAGCGGGCCGCGGTGGTCGGCGAGCTGGCCGACTGGGAGGAGCTACGCGCCGCCGGCCGGGCGGCCAAGGCCGGGGCCATGAGGCAGCTGGACCGGTATCTCACCCAGCTGGAGACCGCGGTCGGTGCGCACGGCGGGGTGGTGCACTGGGCCAGGGACGCGATTGAGGCCAACCAGATCGTGTCCGACCTGGTCGCTGCGACCGGGAGCCGGGAGGCCGTCAAGGTCAAGTCCATGGCGACCGACGAGATCGGGCTGAACCAGGCGCTGGCAGCCGCCGGGATCACCGCGTACGAAACCGACCTGGCCGAACTCATCGTCCAGCTCGGCCACGACCGCCCGTCGCACATCCTGGTGCCGGCCATCCACCGCAACCGCGCGGAGATCAGGGAGATCTTCCTGCGGGAGATGGCCGGCGTGGATCCAGGGCTGACCGACGAGCCGGCCGCGCTGGCCGAGGCCGCCCGCGTCTACCTGCGGCGCAGGTTCCTGTCCGCCCGGGTCGGCATCAGCGGCGCCAACTTCGCCATCGCCGAGACGGGCACGATCTGCGTGGTCGAGTCCGAGGGCAACGGCCGGATGTGCGTGACCCTGCCCGAGGTGCTGATTACAGTGATGGGCATCGAGAAGGTGCTGCCGAGCTGGGCGGACCTCGCGGTGTTCCTGCAGCTGCTGCCGCGGTCCTCGACCGGGGAGCGGATGAACCCGTACACGTCCATGTGGACCGGGGTGACGCCGGGCGACGGCCCGCAGCAGTTCCATCTCGTGCTGCTCGACAACGGCAGGACCGCCGCGCTGGCCGACCCGGTCGGCCGCCAGGCCCTGCACTGCATCCGCTGCTCCGCCTGCCTGAACGTGTGCCCGGTCTACGAGCGGGTCGGGGGGCACGCGTACGGCTCGGTCTATCCCGGGCCGATCGGCGCGGTGCTCTCGCCGCAGCTGACCGGGGTGGAGGACAACGCGACCCTGCCGTTTGCCTCCTCGCTGTGCGGCGCCTGCTACGACGCCTGCCCGGTCAAGATCGACATCCCGTCGGTGCTGGTCCACCTGCGGGCCCGGCACGTGGAGGAAAAGCGGCAGGAGCGCCGGGTGCCGGGCGCCGAGGCGATCATGATGGCGGCGGCGTCCTGGGTGATGGCGAGGCCCGGCCGGTTCGCGGCCGCACAGCGGGCGGACCGGCTCGGGCGGGCGCTCGGCCGGCGCCGCGGCCGCATCGGCCGGCTGCCGCCGCCGCTGGCCCGGTGGACGCAGGCGCGGGACCTGCCCGTCCCGCCTGCGCAGACCTTCCGCCAGTGGTGGCGCGACGAGCACGGGAAGCCGCCGCCGGACACGCACCGGGAGCCGCACCGCGAGCACGGGAAGCCGCCGCCGGACACGCACCGGGAGCCGCACCGCGAGCACGGGAAGCGGTCGTGAGCGCGCGCGAGGAGATCCTGGCCCGGATCCGCGCCGGGCTGGCCGGCGGCGAACCGCCCGGCCCGGGGCAGGGACCTGACAGCGACGGCGCCGGAAGCGGCCCGGGGATCTCCTTCCGCGCCCAGGGCCACCTTGAGCCCGACGCGCGGCTTGACCTGCTGGCCGAGCGGCTGGCCGACTACCGGGCCCTGGTCCGCCGGGCCTCGCCGGGCGAGCGGGGCGCCGCGATAGGCGCGGCCCTGGCCGACCGGGGCGCGCGGCGGCTGGTGGTGCCGCCCGGCCTGGACCTGGACCGGGCGGCGCTGCCCGCCGGCACCGAGATCGTGACCGACGACGGCCTGTCCGCAGCCGAGCTGGACGCCGTCGACGGGGTGATCACCGGCGCGGCCGTGGCAATCGCCGAGACCGGAACCATCGTGCTGGACGGCTCGCCCGACCAGGGCCGCCGGGCGATCACCCTGGTGCCCGACTACCACCTGTGCATCGTCTGTGCCGGCCAGGTGGTGGAAATCGTGCCCGAGGCGGTGGCCCGCCTGGCCGAGCGGGCCGACCGCCCGCTGACCTGGATCAGCGGCCCGTCGGCCACCAGCGACATCGAGCTGAAGCGGGTGGAAGGCGTGCACGGCCCCCGCACGCTGGAGGTCATCCTGGTCGGCCGCTGAGCCCGGATTCGGCGTGCACCAGGTCGGTCAGCCGGGCCAGCACGGCGGGATCGGTTTCCGGGAGCACGCCGTGACCGAGGTTGAACACGTGCCCCTCGGCGGTGCGCCCGCGCTCGACCACGTCGGTGGCGCGCTCCTTGATGACCTCCCACGGCGCCAGCAGGGCCGCCGGGTCCAGGTTGCCCTGCAGCGCCTTGCCAGGACCTACCCGCCGCGCCGCCTCGTCCAGCGGGACGCGCCAGTCGGCGCCGACCACGTCGGCGCCCGCCTCCGCCATCAGCCCGAGCACCTCACCGGTCCCGACGCCGAAGTGGATCCGCGGCACGCCCGCCGCCGCAAGCGCGGCGAAGATCCGGCTGGTGTGCGGCAGGACCGCCTGCCGGTAGTCCTCCGCGCTGACCGCGCCGACCCAGGAGTCGAACAGCTGGATGGCCGCCGCGCCCGCGGCCACCTGCACCTGCAGGAAGGAGATGGTGATGTCGGCAAGGCGGCCGAGCAGGGCGTGCCACAGCCCCGGGTCGCCGTACATCAGCGCCCTGGTGGTGTCGTGGTTCCGGGACGGGCCGCCTTCGATGAGGTAGGACGCGAGGGTGAACGGAGCACCCGCGAACCCGATCAGCGGACGGTCGCCGAGCTCGGCCAGGATCATCCGCACCGCTTGCGGGATGTAGGGCACGTCCCCGGCATCGAGGGGGCGCAGCCGGGCAAGGTCGGCAGACGTCCGCACCGGATCGTCCACCACCGGCCCGATTCCCGGCTTGATGTCGACGCCGACGCCCGCCGCGCGCAGCGGGACCATGATGTCGCTGAACAGGATCGCCGCGTCGACGTGGTACCTGCGCATCGGCTGCAGGGTGATCTCCGCGATCATGTCGGGACGAGTGCAGGATTCGAGCATCGGGACGCCCGCGCGGACGCGCCGGTACTCCGGCAGCGAACGGCCTGCCTGCCGCATGAACCAGACCGGCGTGTAGGGAACCGGCTCCCGTCGGCAGGCGCGCAGGAACGGGGAATCGCGCGGGTGAACGGCCATCCCATGGATCGTCTCACATCGCCGCGGACACGCCGCCCGAGGTCCCACGCAATGTCGTAGGCCCGTGCCACTATCGCAGGATGACGCTCCTTTTCCGGAACTGCGCCGGATGCGGCGGGGAACAGCCGTTCGAGCAGTTCCACGCGGACCCCGTCGGCTGCCCCGATGTCCCGGACGGCGAGTGTGCGGAGTGGGGATGTATCGTGTGCGGAGAGGCGCTGATCATCGGCCTCCCACCCGGGGAGCCTGCCGTGAGCGAGGGCACGTCCAGGGCCGCGTGAGACCGCAGAGGAGCGGATGGGTGACACGTACGCCCGGGCGGCCGGGCCGGGCGGCCAGCCGCCGGAGCTGACGCGGGCGGAGGCGGATGGCACGGGCATGGCGGTCCCACGATCGGAAGCGATATTCGCCGCTGCCGTGTCCGCCTTCATGGCCGGGCGCGACGCCCAGGCCAGGCCGGGCCTGGTGTTCGAGGAGGTGCCCGCGCCCAAGCGCCTGGCGCCGTATGCCGCCGCCATCGCCGCCACCGTGGGGCGCGACGGCACCGACGTCGCCTGGGGGCGTCTTGTGCTGTTGTATGACCCGGAGGGCCAGCTGGGATGGGAGGGCATGTTCCGGCTGGTGGCCTACGTCCGCGCCGAGGTCGAGCCGGACATCGCGGCCGACCCGCTACTGGGCGAGGTGGGCTGGAGCTGGCTGTCGGAGTCGCTGGACACGCACGTGCCCGGATACGCGGTGCCGAGCGGCACGGTCACCAGGGTGATCACCGAGGGGTTCGGCGCCAAGCAGGACGAGCTTCCCGCGACCGAGTTCGAGCTGCGCGCCTCCTGGTCGCCGGCCGGGTCCCCGGGTAACAAGCCCGCCGACGCCGACCTGGACGCGCTGGATCTCCCGGCGCATTTCGCTGCCTGGTGCGCCTGCATGTCGGCCGCGGCCGGCCTGGAACCACTGGGCACCCGTGCGCTGCGCCCGCGTGGTGCCGCGCAGGGTCGTGCACCAGCACAGCCGCCAGGACGCCGTGACTGACGAACTCGGCGGCTCGGAGGCCCCGGGGGATTCCAGGGTTCCGGTCCCGCTGACCGAGCCTCGCGACGGCCTGCCGCCGCTGGTGGACACCGCCGACGGGCTGGCCGAGGTCACCTGCCGGCTCGCCCATGGCGACGGCCCCGTCGCGGTCGATGCCGAGCGGGCCTCCGGATACCGCTACGGGCAGCGTGCCTACCTGGTTCAGCTGCGCCGCGCCGGGGCCGGCACGGTCCTCATCGACCCGATTGCCTGCCCGGACCTGTCCGGCATCGATGCCGCCCTGGCCGAGGCGGAGGCTGTGCTGCACGCGGCGTCGCAGGACCTGCCGTGCCTGGCCGAGCTCGGTTACGGGCCGCGGCAGCTGTTCGACACCGAGCTCGCCGGCCGTCTGCTTGGCTACCCGAGGGTAGCGCTGGGCACGCTGGTCGAGGAGGTGCTCGGCTTCCACCTGGAGAAGGGGTACTCGGCAGCCGACTGGTCGATCCGGCCGCTGCGCCCGGAACTGCTGCGTTACGCGGCACTCGACGTCGAGGTGCTGATCGAGCTGCGCGACGCCCTGGCCGCCGAGCTGGCCGCTCAGCGGAAGACGGAATGGGCGCGGCAGGAGTTCGCGGCCGTGCTCGCGGCCAAGCCGGCCGCGGCACGGCCGGATCTGTGGCGCCGTACCTCGGGCATCCACCGGGTGCCGTCCCGCCGCGGGCTCGCCGTGGTCCGCGAGCTGTGGACCGCCAGGGACCGGATCGCCCTGGCCGCGGACCTGTCCCCGCGCCGGGTGCTGCCCGACGCGGCGATCGTCGAGGCGGCCAGGTCGCTGCCGGGCAGCCGCGCGCAGCTTGCCCGGATCAGCGGGTTCACCGGGCGCCAGGCCCGGAGGTATGAGCGGGAGTGGCTGGCCGCCATGGCGCGCGCCCGGGCGAGCGCGGAACCCGACCTGCCGGAGGTCACCGCGGGGCCGGTGACCGAGGGGCCGCCGCCCGCGCACCGGTGGGCCGAACGCGATCCGGCCGCGGCCGCGCGGCTGGCGGCCGCGCGCGCGGCGGTGACCGCGATCGCCGCGGACCGGGGGCTGCCGGTGGAGAACCTGCTGTCCCCCGATGCGGTCCGCAGGCTGAGCTGGGATCCGCCGTGGCTCTGTGACGAGCAGGCCGTGGCCCGGGCGCTGGCCGACTGGGGCGCGAGGCCCTGGCAGATCGAGCTCACCGCCGGGCCTCTCGCGGCTGCGCTCAGCGCCGCTGGATAGGGTTGGGCATGCACCTCCTCGCCAGCGGGACGGCGCCGCAGCTGCCCGGCTTCCTCAACGCGCTGGCCGGGCCGCTCGATCGTTTCGGCTACTGGGCCGTCGCGCTGTTCGTCATGATCGAGGACTTCGGCGTTCCGGTGCCGGGAGAGACCGCGCTCATCGCCGCCTCGGTCTACGCAGGCGCGGGCCGGCTCAACGTCGTGCTGGTGGGCGTCATCGGCTTCCTTGCGGCTGTCACCGGCGACAACATAGGCTTCGCCATCGGGCATTACGGTGGCCGCGCGCTGGCCGTGCGCTGGGGCAGGTACGTCTTCCTGACCGAGAAACGGCTGGACAAGGCCGAGGGCTTCTTCGACAGGCACGGCGCCTGGATCGTCGTGTTCGCCCGCTTCATCGAGGGGCTGCGGCAGGCCAACGGCATCATCGCGGGCATCGTCGGCATGCCCTGGCTGCGCTTCCTGGTCTTCAACGCGCTCGGCGCCGCGTTGTGGGTGGGAACCTGGGTGAGCCTGGGCTACCTGGCCGGCAGCCACATCACCACGATCTACCACTACATCACGGTGTACGGCTACTATCTCCTGATCGCGCTCGCGGTGCTGCTGGCTGCCTACATCGCCTGGCGGCTCGTGCGCCGCAGGCGCCGCGTCTCCATGTCAGCCCAGCCTCAGGAAGGCTCCGAAGACTCCAGGGCCCGCGGCTCGTAGCCTTCCAGGGCGGCCAGCGCGCCCGCCGCCGCGTGCAGCACCCAGAACCCGCCCTTGGGCCGCGACGGGTCCGCCGGAACCGGCGCGCCGAGCACGTCGCACGCCGCGTTCAGCGCCGACTTCAGGTTCTCCCGGTGCAGGCAGACCACAGCCGGCTCGCGGGCCGCTATCGAGCCGGCAATCAGCTTCCTGAGCGTGTCATAACTGCTCGTTCGGTCAAATCCCGGGGAGCGGCCGGAAACCGCCAAGCCGGCATCGGCCTCGACGGTCCCGCCGAAGCTCGCCGCGTACGGGTGCACGGTCTGGGTGCAGCGCAGCGCGGGAGAGCTGAGCACCCGGGCGCGCGGCGCGAAGCAGGCCAGCAGCCCGGCCAGCGCGGCCGCGTCAGCCTCACCGTCGGCGTCGAGCGGCCGCAGGTCATCGTCGCCGGTCCAGTTGTCCTTGCTGCCGGCCGATGCGTGCCGGACCAGGATCAGCGGCACGGTCGTCTGCGCGCGCAGGCCGGCAAGAACCTCGCCGTCATGCGCGTAGCTCAGCCGCTGCCCCGCGTGCCGCAGCGGCAGCCAGGCAACCTGGTCCACCTCACGGGTGGGAGTGAACGCGCCGCTGCGCATGCGGGCCGACCAGTAGTCGACCTGTTTCGGCCGGCTGCCCGCGAGGTAATGCTGCGCAGGCAGCCTGGGACCCAGCACCGCGCGCACGCCGGTCTCCTCGAAGACCTCGCGGATCGCGGTCAGCAGCACGTGCTCGCCGGGCTCGCGCTTGCCCTTGGGCAGCGACCAGTCGTCGTATTTGGGCCGGTGCACCAGCAGGACCTGCGGGTCCAGCGCCGCGGGGCGCCACAGCACCGCACCTGCCGCGAGGATCACCTCACTCATCGGCCGGACGCACCCGGCGCATGCCGACCATGGTCTCCTGCACGTCGCGCAGCTGGTTGCCCGCCTCATCCCGGCTGTGCCTGGTCCAGTAGCCGTCCGCGTTCAGCCACCAGGAGGAGGTGCCGTCGTCCATGCCGAGGTCGAGCAGGCGGCGCAGCCGCAGCCGGTGCCCGGGATCGGTCACCCGCACCAGGGCCTCCATCCGGCGGTCCAGATTCCGGTGCATCATGTCCGCGCTGCCGATCCACACCTCGGAGTCGGCGTCGTCACCGGGCCCGAACGCGTAGATGCGGGAGTGCTCGAGGAACCGGCCGAGCACGCTGCGGACCCTGATGTTGTCCGACACGCCGGGGATACCGGGCCGCAGCGCGCAGATGCCGCGTATCCACAAGTCGATCGGCACCCCGGCCCGGGAGGCGCGGTAGAGCGCGTCGATCACCACCTCGTCGACCAGCGCGTTCGCCTTGAACGCGATCCTGGCCGGCAGGCCGGCCCGGCGCCGCCCGGCCTGCCTGTCGATCCGGCTGACGATCCCGGCGCGCAGCGCCTCCGGCGCGACGAGCAGCTTCCGGTAGGCGCTGACACGGCTGTACCCGGTGAGGTGGTTGAACAGGGCGGTGACGTCCTCGCCTATGTCCGGGTCGGCGGTGAGCAGGCCGAAGTCCTCGTAGATCCGCGCCGTCCCCGGATGGTAGTTCCCGGTGCCGATGTGGCAGTACCTGCGCAGCGTGCCGTCCGGCTCCTCCCGGACGATCAGCGCCATCTTGGCGTGGGTCTTCCACTGCACGAAGCCGTAGACGACGTGCGCGCCTGCCTGCTCCAGCTTGCGCGCCCAGGCGATGTTGGCGCGCTCGTCGAACCTGGCCTTGATCTCCACCACCACGACGACCTGCTTGCCCGCCTCGGCGGCGTCGATGAGCGCGTCCACGATCGGCGACTGGCCGCTGGTCCGGTACAGGGTCTGCTTGATCGCCAGCACGTGCGGGTCCTCCGCGGCCTCCTCGATCAGCCGCTCCACCGACGCCGCGAACGAGTCGTAGGGGTGGTGCACGAGCACGTCACGTTCGGCGATGGCGGTGAAGATGCTGGAGTCCTGGGGCACGGCGGGGGTGAACGGGACGAACGCCGGGTAGCGCAGCTCGCCGATGTTCAGGTCGGCGATGGCGGAAAGCCCCGACAGGTCCAGCGGCCCGGGCACCCGGTACACCGCGCGGGCGTCGATGTCCAGCTCGGTGACCAGCTTGTCCAGTACGTCGGGCGACATGGAGTCCTCCACCTCCAGCCGGACCGCCGGCGCGTTCTTGCGCTGGACGAGTTCCCGCTCCAGGGCCTGCAGCAGGTTCTCGGTGACGTCCTCGCTCACCTCCAGGTCCCTGGCGCGGGTGACCCGGAACACATGGTGTTCGATCACCTCCGCGCCGCCGAACAGGTCGGTCAGGTGAGCCGCGATGATGTCCTCGATCGGCACGTACCGGCACTGCGACACCTGGATGAACCTGGGCAGCAGCGGCGGCACCTTCACCCTGGCGAACACGGTGGACTCGGTCGCCGGGTCGGCGATCATCACCGCCAGGTTGAGCGACAGGCCGGAAATGAAGGGGAAGGGGTGCGCCGGGTCTACCGCGAGCGGCGTGAGCACCGGGTAGATCCTGTTGCTGAACAGGTCGCCGAGGCGGTCCCGTTCCGCGGCGGACAGCTCCTTCCAGCGCAGGATCTCGATGCGGTGGTCGGCGAGCTCGCCGGCGATCCGCTCGGTGAAAGCCCGGGCGTGCCGCACGGTCAGCCTGCCCGCCAGGTCCTGGGTGTCCTGCAGCACCTGTTCCGGCAGCAGGACCCCGGTGCCCTCGGCGGGGAAGCCCGCCGCCATCCTGGTCATCAGCCCGGCCACGCGGACCATGAAGAACTCGTCCAGGTTGGTCGCGAAGATGGCGAGGAACCGCACCCGCTCCAGCAGCGGCACCGATTCGTCTTCGGCGAGCTCGAGCACGCGCTCGTTGAACCGCAGCCAGCTCTCCTCGCGGCCCAGGTACCGTTCCTCCGGCAGGCTGCCGTGCGGCTCGGCCTCCTGCCCGTCCGTACCGCTGATCTGGGTGACGCTCATGACATCTATTGTCCCCGCGGCAGGCTGAACAGGAAACTTCGAGATCTTCCCGCCAGCAGCCGGCTAGAACGCCTCTGGGCGACGGCAGGCGGCCCAGATGGCGTCGCGACCGGCCAGCTTGACCCGCTCGCCGCGGCCCAGCGCCTTCGCCAGCTCGGCCTCGGCGGCCTCGATGCACAGCCATTCGTCGTAGCTGACCGGGGTGACGCCGCGGCCGGCGAGCACCGACGCCAGCGGCCACTCCGCGGCCTCGGCGCCGGCTGCGGCATCGGCGCCCATGGCGGCGGCCACGCCGCCGGCTGTGGCCTCGGCGACCGGGTCCGGGTAGCGGAGCAGGCCCGGCCTGGGCAGCAGGGTGCCGCCTTCGCCGGGGCCGGCTGCCAGGCCGGCCAGGTCCTCCAGCAGGGAGCGGACGGTCTCGGCGGCGTCGGACTTGTTCGTGCCGATCACCCCGGTCGGGCCGCGCTTGAGCCAGCCGGCCACGTACTCGCCGGGCAGCGGCTGCCCCTCGGGGCCCAGGACGCGGCCGGCTGCGTTCGGGACGACGGAGGCCCGCTCGTCGAAGGGCACGCCGGGCAGCGGCACGCTCTGGTACCCGACCGAGCGCAGCACCATCTGTACCGGCAGCGTCTCGTAGCTGCCGGTGCCGCCGAACCTGCCCGCGGCGTCGATGACGGTACGCTCCAGGACCAGGCCGCTGACGTGTTCGGTGCCGAGGATTTCCGCCGGCCGCAGCCAGAACCGCAGCGTCAGCCGCCGCGCCGCGCCCCCGGTATGCGCGGGCTGCGCCCAGCTGGCGATCGTGACCAGGTTGCCGCGGACCCGGCGGTCCGATTCCGCCAGCGCCGTCCCCTCGCCGACCTGGTCGAAGGCGCTCAGGTCGACCTCGTCGGGGTGCACGACGACCTCGACGCCGTCAAGCTCGCCCAGCTCGCGCAGTTCCTTGGTGGTGAACTTGGCGTGCGCGGGGCCGCGGCGCCCGATCACGTGCACCTCGCGCACCTTGCTCGCGTGCAGGGCGTCGAGCACCGGCTGCGGGACGTCGGTGGCGTGCAGCTCGGCGGGATCGCGGGCCAGGATCCGCGCGACGTCGACGGCGACGTTACCGACGCCGATCACCGCGACCGACTCGGCGTCCAGGGTAAACGCTGCGGAGTCCGAATCGGGATGGCCGCAGTACCAGTTCACGAAGTCGGTGGCCGCGTAGCTGCCCGGCAGGTCCTCACCGGGGATGCCGAGCCGCCGGTCCCGCATCGCCCCGGTCGCGTAGATGACCGCGTCGTAGGCGGCCAGCAGCTCGTCGCGGGTGACGTTCTCGCCGAGGAGGACCCCGCCGACGAAGCGGACATCCGGGCTTTCCAGCACCTTGCGCAGGTACTGCGCGATCGACTTGATCGACTTGTGGTCCGGCGCCACGCCGTAGCGGACCAGCCCGTAGGGGGTAGGCAGCCGGTCGAGGACGTCGACCCGGACCCGGACCGGCTCCGGCAGCGCCGCTGCCTGCTTGACCAGCGCCTCAGCGGCGTACAGCCCGGCAGGGCCGGAGCCCACCACGGCTACGTTCAGCATAGGAAGATAACGCTACCCCGCCGGCGGCTGTTCCGCGCGTTCCGCCGCCGCCCCCCCGGGCCATGGTGCAGCCGACCGGCTCGCGACCGCCTCGGTGATCTGCCTGGCCAGGTCCTGGGGGGCCAGGCCTGCGTCGGCGAGCACCTCCTCGCGCGTCCCGTGTGACAGGAACTCCTGCGGCAGCCCCAACGTCTTGACCGGCACGTCCACGTCGTGATCGTGCAGCAGCCTGGCCACCGCATCGCCGAACCCGCCGACCCGGCCGTTGTCCTCGACCACGGCCACCAGCCGGTGCTGCTGCGCGGCGCCGATCAGCGCGGGGTCGGCCGGCTTGGTCCACCGCGGGTCCACCACGGTGACGCCGATTCCCTGCCCGGTGAGCCGGTCCGCGACCTCCATGCTGGCCACCGCCATCGGGCCGACGCCCACCAGCAGCACGTCGTTGCTGCAGCCGGGCGCGGGGGCGCGCAGCACGTCCATGCCGCCCAGCCGGGACACCGCTTCCACCTCCCCGCCGACCTTGCCCTTGGGGAACCTGACCACGGTGGGCCCGTCGCAGACATCGACCGCCTCGTTGAGCAGTTCCGCGACCCGCGCGGCGTCCCTGGGCGCGGCGATCCGCATGCCCGGCACCAGCTGCATGATCGACCCGTCCCACATGCCGTGGTGGCTCGCCCCGTCAGGCCCGGTCACCCCGGCCCGGTCCAGCACCAGCGTGACCGGGAGCCGGTGCAGCGCCACGTCCATCAGCGTCTGGTCGAAGGCACGGCTGGCGAACGTCGAGTAGATCGCCACCACCGGGTGCATGCCGCCCATGGCCAGGCCGGCGGCGCTGGTCACCGCGTGCTGTTCGGCGATCCCCACGTCGTAGACCCGGTCCGGGTAGGCCGCGGCGAACTGCGCCAGCCCGGTCGGGTGCAGCATCGCGGCGGTGATCGCGACGACGTCGGGACGGCGCGCCCCGATGGCCACCATCTCCTCGCCGAACACCCGGCTCCACGTGCCGGGCGCGGCGCCGGCCGCAGGCACCTGGTGCAGGCAGTCCACCTCGTTCTGCTCGGCGGCCGGGTAGCCGAACCCCTTCTTCGTGATCACGTGCACGATCACCGGGCGGCCGAAGTCACGCGCCCTGCTCAGCGCGCTTTCCACCAGCCGCTCGTCGTGCCCGTCGATGGGACCGACGTACTTGATGCCCAGGTCCTCGAACATGACCTGCGGCTGCAGCACGTCCTTGATGCCCTTCTTGATGCCGTGCAGCGTGCCGTACAGCGGCGGGCCGACCACCGGGGTGCGGGACACGGTGGTCTTGATGTAGTGCAGCACGTTCTCATACGGCTGGCTGACCCGGATCGCGGCCAGGTGCTCAGCCAGGCCCCCGATCGTCGGCTGGTAGGACCAGCCGTTGTCGTTGACCACGATGACCAGCCGGGAGTCCCGGGCCGCCGCGATGTTGTTCAGCGCCTCCCAGGCCATGCCGCCGGTCAGCGCCCCGTCGCCGATGACGGCGACCACGGTCCGGTCCGGCTCTCCGCGCAGCTTGTAGGCCTTGGCCAGGCCGTCGGCGTAGGACAGGCTGGCCGACGCATGGGAGTTCTCCACCAGGTCGTGCTCGGACTCGGCCCGGCTCGGGTAGCCGGTGAGGCCGCCGCGCTGGCGCAGCGTGCCGAACCTGGCGGCGCGGCCGGTCAGCAGCTTGTGCACGTAGGCCTGGTGGCCGGTGTCGAAGACGATCCGGTCCTTCGGCGAGTCGAAGACCCGGTGCAGCGCGATGGTGAGCTCCACCACGCCGAGGTTGGGACCGAGGTGGCCGCTGGTGCGGGTCACGGTCTCGATGAGCACGTCGCGGATCTCCCCGGCCAGCTTGGTGAGCTGGTCATGGGTGAGTTCCTTCAGGTCCTCGGGACCGTTGATGCACTCGAGCAGGGTCACGGCCGCTCCTCCGCGGAAGTCGGCGCTTGCTGGGACGCCGAACGACCAGAGTCTATGACCGTGACAGTCCTGAGTCCGCATGGTCCCCGACGCGCGTGTCACCGGGACCGCCCGGCAGCATCGCCGGGCGGGCGGCGAGCAGCCCGGCGACGAGCGCACCCACCGCCAGCACCAGCAGCAGTGTGACCGGGATGTCCCAGCCGCCGGTGGCGGCGTGCAGCAGGCCGACCGCCAGCGGCCCTGTGCTGGCCACCAGGTAGCCGACCGACTGCGCCAGGGCGGACAGCGAGGCGGCGGTGCCCGGGTCCGGGGCGCGCGCCACGGTGAAGAAGATGGCCAGGCCGAGCAGGGATCCCTGGCTGATGCCGAGCACAAGCACGCACAGCGGGGCCAGGCCGAGCGGCGCCCACAGCGACCCGGCCAGGCCGACTGCGGTGCCGGCCATGCTCGGGAGGACGAGGGCGCGCTGGCTGCGCATGCGGTGAGCCAGCGCCGGGACGGCCAGCGCGGTGGCCAGGCCGCCGACGCCCATCAGCGCCAGCAGGTTGCCGGCCTGCACCGCCGCGGCACCGCGGTCGCGGAAGATCGTCGGCAGCCAGGACAGCGCCGCATAGAACAGCAGGCTCTGCAGCCCCATGAACGCGGTCACCTGCCAGGCCAGCGCGTGCCGGTACACCCGCGGCGGCGGCCCCGTTGCCGCCCGGTGCCCGTGCCCGGGGCCAGCCTGCCTGAGCTGGGGCAGCCACAGCAGCACCGCCAGCGCGGCCGGAGCCGCCCACAGCCCGAGCGCCAGCCGGAGCGAGCCTCCGGACGCTTGGTACAGCGGCACCGACAGCAGCGACGCCAGGATCGACCCGACCGACAGCGCGGTCAGGTAGATGCCGATCAGCAGGCCGGCCCGCAGCGGCGAACGCCGCTTGACCATGGGCGACAGCAGCACGTTGAGCACCGCGATCGCCCCGGCCGCCAGCACGGTGCCGGGGAACAGCAGCGCTGCGGGCGCAGCGCCGCGCAGCAGCAGCCCCGCGGCGAGCAGGCCGAGCGCGGCCAGCAGGACGCGCTCCTCGCCGAACCTCCGGTTCAGCCGCGGGGCGAAGCCGGAGACCGCGCCGAAGCAGATGACCGGCGCCGCGGCGAGCAGCGACAGCGCGGCCGGGGACAGCCGCAGCCGCGCCGCCAGTTCCGGGAACAGCGGCGGCAGGCTGGTGATCGCGGTGCGCAGGTTCAGCCCGGCCGCTGCCACGGCGACGACGAGCAGTGCGGTGGCGTACCGGCGGCGCACGCCGGCTGGATGTTCCGGCATCAGGACCCAAAGCTACATGAACGTAAAAATTCTTTAGCCGAACGAACCTGTGCCGTGAGGGCAAGCCATCCAACCAGGCCCAGCGGGTAGATGAAGTACCCGAACCTGACGTCGGGGCCGAGCGCGAACATCAGCGCCAGGCCGAACGCCAGCCGCCGGGCTGCCGCGGGCATGTCGTGCGGCGGCCGGACCGCCAGCGAGACCGCCACCGCCAGGGCCGCGGCGAGCAGCAGGCCCACCGACACCGCATGCCCGGCGGTGCCCAGCGCCGTCAGCAGGTGTCCGGGCAGCAGGCTCCCCGCCGGGGTCTTGAAGCGGGTCAGGCCGAGGGGGAACAGCACGCTGTCGCGCACCAGCGCCGCGGCCGCGCCGGGCCGGCTGGTGACGGCCGGCGCCGTGGCCGCAATGAGGGCAACCGCGGTGGCCGCGGTTGCCGCGGCGAAGCGGAGCCCGGCCCGCAGCCCGTCACGGGAGGCGAACATCACGGCCATGACCGGGACCGCCAGCCAGGCGGTGGACTTCAGGTCGCAGGCCACGCCGAGGACGGCACCCGAACCCGCCGCCGCCTTGGCGCCGTGCCGGGTGGCCAGCGCCAGTGACAACAGCATCAGCGCGAGCACGGGCGGGTCGGTGGTGATCACCGCCAGGTTGAGCGCGATCACCGGCGAGGCCACGGCGACCGCTGCCCCGAGCAGTGCGTCGCGACGGCACTGCGCGCAGCGCCGGTGCGGCGCTGCGGTCAGGAACGCCGCCGTCAGCAGGGCGACCGTGCACAGGGCAAGCCAGACGCCGGGGTTGCCGACCAGACCGCCGAGGCCCGCCGCACTGGGCAGGCCGAACAGGGTCATCACCGGCAGGTACGGGTTGTAGGACAGCCATGACGTCACCTGGCCGGCAGGCAGGTACGGGGAGCCGTGGTGCACTAGCAGTCCGGCCGCCCTGTCGATGACCACCATCCCCGCCTCGAGCGGGTACCCGCCGGATAGCCACAGCAGCGGCCCGACCACCGCCAGGGCCACCGACGCGCCCACCGCGGCCGCGGTAGCCCGCGTTCGCCACAGCAGCAGCACGGCTGCGGCGTAGCCGCACGCCGCCCAGATGGCCCAGACCCTGTCCCTGCCGCCCGAGGCGACGGCGAACGCCAGCGCGTATGCCGCGAACGCGGCATAGGCGGCCATGAGCCGGGGCCGGTCGAGCCACGGCGGCTGCGGCTCGTGCGCCGCAGGCCGTACCCGCTCGACCGTCCGTGCTGTAGCGCTCACGCCCAGCGTGCCCGCTTCGTCCTCCACGTGCTGGATCAGCTCGGCCCCCGTTGACCAGACCTGAAGTCTTCTTACCGGCAACTAAGAGAATATTCGCCACCGCGTCGAGTAGGCGGCGCGCGCACATCACGGGCCTTCGGCCCGGCGCAGTTGAAGGAACCTTATGATACCTAGTGCCTGCTAGTAAGCGACGGAGAAGGCGATGACAACCAGCCCCGACCCGCTCGGCGTGCTACGGCACTCTCACGACGCGCTGCGGGCCATGGCGGAGCCGCTCGGCCTCGACCAGCTCCGGCAGGGTTCATACGACAAGGAGTGGTCGATCGCCCAGGTCCTGGCGCACATGGGCTCGCAGGCGGAGATCTCCGGCCTGTTCCTCGACGCCGCGCTGAGCGGGCAGGATCCCCCGGGCCGCGAGGCGTTCGCCCCCATCTGGGAGCGCTGGAACGGCAAGGACCCGCAGCGGCAGTTCATCCTGGAAACCGGCGACGGCGTCTCGCTGACGGCAGCCCCGGCGGGCCCGCCAGAGCCGGGCCTGCCCGAGGTGAACCTGCCTGCCGAGGCGTTCGTGCGCCTCGTCTACGGCCGCCTGGACCCGGCGCACACACCGCCGTCGGTCAAGTGCACCGGGGTGGACCTGGACGACCTGCGGCCGCTGTTCCCCGGTTTCTGACCAAAGCTTGCGGCTGGCACCGGGTTACGGCTGGCTCCGCTGCGGGGCGGTGGCAGTGTGCCCTGTGATCCCGGTGATCCCTGAGAGCTTGCTGGTGCTGTCGGCCCGGGCAACAGGACGAACGATTTGTGCTTCACGAAGGAAAACCGGCCGGATATGACCACTTTTCTTACCTCAGGCACAAATCCTTCGTGATAATTGCATGTTGTCCGTACTGGTGAGCGAGCCGACGGTTAGAGAGGCCAGTGATGCCCAGAGGCCTCAAGGTTACCGGGGGACCGTACCGATGACCACGGTGGCACCCAGCTCGGCGGAGGCAGCCACCGAGGCGGCCAGGCCGCATGCGGTGAAGGCCTCGGCCGCGGCGGGAGCTTGCCGGGCGCTGGTCTCGATCAGCAGGTGACCACCGGGGGCCAGCCACTGCGGTGCGCCCGCGGCGACCCTGCGCAGCACGTTAAGGCCGTCGCCGCCGCCGTCGAGGGCGCACGTCGGCTCATGTGCCCGGGCCTCGGCGGGCAGCAGCGCGATCTCGCCGCTGGGCACGTAGGGCACGTTGGCGACGACGATGCCGACCCGGCCGCGCAGCCCGGACGGCAGCGCGGCGTACAGATCACCGTGATGGACCTGAGCGGCCGCGCGGCGGCTTGCCCGACGTGCGCGCTCCGGCAAGCCCTGAGCGGCCGCGCGGCGGCTTGCCCGACGTGCGCGCTCCGGCAGGCACTGAGCGGAAAGGTTGCGGCGGGCGCAGCGCACCGCGGCCGGGTCGATGTCGGCCGCGTGCACCTTGGCTGCGGGCACGGCCGCGGCCAGCGCGGCGCCGATCGCGCCGGTGCCGCAGCACAGGTCCACGATCACCGCGCCCGGCGCGGCGAGCTGCACGGCCTGGTGCACGAGGAACTCGGTGCGGCGCCGGGGCACGAACACGCCGGGTTCGACGGCTATCCGCAGGCCGCAGAACTCCGCCCAGCCGAGGATGTGCTCCAGCGGCTCGCCCGCCGCCCGCCGGCCCACCATGGCGGACAGCCGCTCACCGGTCCGCGCCGCGGCGGTGAGCAGCCGCGCCTCCTCCTCGGCGAAGACGCACCCGGCGGCCCGGAGCCTGGCGGCGACCGGTTCCTCAGCCCGCGGTATCGCCGGTTCCCCTCAGCAGCGCACGCAGCACGTAGGCCATGATGCCGCCGTGCCGGTAGTACTCCGCCTCGCCCGGGGTGTCGATCCGCACCTGGGCCCGGAACTGCTTGCCGTCAGCGGTCACCGTAAGCTCGTTCGGGATATTTCCGGAATTGATCTCCTCGATGCCGGTCAGGTCGAACGTTTCCCTGCCGGTCAGGCCGAGCGAGGCCGCCGACTCCCCGGGCCGGTACTGCAGGGGCAGCACGCCCATCCCGATGAGGTTGGACCGGTGAATGCGCTCGAAGGACTGGGCGAGCACGGCGCGGATGCCGAGCAGCAGCGTGCCCTTGGCGGCCCAGTCGCGGGAGGAGCCGGAGCCGTACTCCTTGCCGCCGAGCACGATGAGCGGGGTCCCGGAGTCCAGGTAGGAGCGGGAGGCGTCGTAGATCGACATCTGCTCGCCGTCCCTGACGGTGACGCCGCCTTCGGTGCCGGGTGCGAGCAGGTTGCGCAGCCTGATGTTGGCGAACGTGCCGCGGATCATCACCTCGTGGTTGCCGCGCCGGGAGCCGTAGGAGTTGAAGTCCTTGCGCTCGACGCCGTGCTCGGTCAGGTACTCCCCGGCCGGGCTGTCGGACTTGATCGCCCCGGCCGGGCTGATGTGGTCGGTGGTCACCGAGTCGCCGAGCATGGCCAGCACCTTGGCGCCGCGGAGGTCGCGGACCGGCTCCGGCTCGGCGGGCATGCCGTCGAAGTACGGCGGGCGGCGCACGTAGGTGGACTGCTCGTCCCAGGCGAAGGTGTCGCCTTCAGGCACGTCAAGGCCGCGCCAGTTGTCGTCGCCGACGAACACGTCGGCGTAGTCGCTGGTGAACATCTCCCCGGCCACCGCGTCGCGCACGACCGCGTCTACCTCCTCCGGCGAGGGCCAGATGTCGGCGAGGAAGACCGGATTGCCTTCGGCGTCGGAGCCGAGCGGCTCGGTGTCCAGGTCGATGTCCATCGTGCCGGCCAGCGCGTAGGCGACCACCAGCGGCGGCGAGGCCAGGTAGTTCAGCTTCACGTCCGGGTTGATCCGGCCCTCGAAGTTCCTGTTCCCTGACAGCACCGAGACCACGGCCAGGTCGTTGTCGTTGACCGCCTGGCTGATCGCCGGCGGCAGCGGCCCGGAGTTCCCGATGCAGGTGGTGCAGCCGTAGCCGACCAGGTTGAAGCCGAGCTTGTCCAGGTACGGCAGCAGCCCGGCCCGCTCGTAGTAGTCCATCACCACCTTGGACCCTGGCGCGAGCGAGGTCTTCACCCACGGCTTGCGGTTCAGGCCCCGTTCCACCGCCTTCCTGGCGAGCAGCGCGGCGCCGACCATGACCGACGGATTGGAGGTGTTCGTGCAGGAGGTGATCGCGGCGATCACCACCGAGCCGTGGTCGACGAAGGTCTCGGTGCCGTCCTCCAGGGTGACGCGCTCCGGCTTGGACGGGCGGGTGCCGTCGTCGGATGCCACCGGGTCGGAGGCGGGGAACGTGCCGGTCAGGCCATTGTCCACGGTGACCTCCGGCACGTAGTCGGGCAGCGCGTCCCGGAAAGCCTGCTTGGCGTCGGCGAGCGCGATCCGGTCCTGCGGCCGCTTCGGTCCGGCGATCGACGGGACCACGGTGGACAGGTCCAGGGTGAGCACCTCGGAGTACCTGGCCTGGCGGCCCGGATCGTGCCACAGGCCCTGTTCCTTGGCGTAGGCCTCGACCAGGTCCAGCCGGTCGGCCGGACGGCCGGTGAGCCTGAGGTAGTCGAGCGTGAGCTGGTCGATGGGGAAGATCGCGCAGGTGGAGCCGAACTCCGGCGACATGTTCCCGATGGTGGCGCGGTTCGCGACCGGGACCGCGGCTACGCCGTCGCCGAAGAACTCCACGAACTTGCCGACGACGCCGTGCTTGCGCAGCAGTTCGGTGATCGTGAGCACCAGGTCGGTGGCGGTCGCGCCGCTGGGCAGTTCGCCGGTCAGCCGGAACCCGAGCACCTGCGGGATCAGCATGGAGATCGGCTGGCCGAGCATGGCGGCCTCCGCCTCGATGCCGCCGACGCCCCAGCCGAGGATGCCCAGGCCGTTCTGCATCGTGGTGTGCGAGTCGGTGCCCACGCAGGTGTCGGGGTACGCCGCGCCGTCGCGCGCCATCACCACCCGGGCCAGGTATTCGATGTTGACCTGGTGCACGATGCCGGTTCCGGGGGGGACGACCTTGAACTGGCTGAACGCCTGCTGGCCCCAGCGCAGGAAAGCGAACCGCTCCCGGTTGCGGCTGAACTCCAGCTCGACGTTGCGAGCGAAAGCGTCCGGCCGGCCGAACACGTCTGCCACCACGGAATGGTCGATGACCAGCTCGGCGGGGATGAGCGGGTTGATCTTGGTCGGGTCCCCGCCCAGGGCCTGCATCGCCTCGCGCATGGCGGCCAGGTCCACGACGGCCGGCACCCCGGTCAGGTCCTGCATGATCACCCGGGCGGGGGTGAACTGGATCTCGGTGTCCGGCTTGGCGCGGGGATCCCAGCGCGCGAGCGCGGTGGCGTGGTCGGCGGTGACGTTGGTGCCGTCCTCGTTGCGGAGCAGGTTCTCCAGCAGGATCTTCAGGCTGAACGGGAGGTCCTGCGAACCCGGCACGGCATCCAGCCGGAAGATCTGGTACTGCTCGTTCCCGACCCGGAGCGCCGCCCGGCTGCCGAAGCTGTTCCCGGTCATCGTTGCTGAGCCTCCTCGCTCCTCGCGCTGTCTCGTTCCTCGCGCTGTGCGCCGGTCCGCCAGGGCCGCGGGCCGCATGGCCCGGCGGCCCTGCGTCTCAATGTACAGTATCTCGATATCAAGCTACTTCACAAGCGGGGCAGCGCCGGCCGGCCGCCTTCGGCCTCGCTGAGGCGCGCGTGCACGGCGCGGCTGGCCTCGGCGATGAGCGGGGGGACGCCGAGTTCGGCGAGCATGCCGACGGCCGCTTCCATCTCGGCGGTGCGGCGCAGCGCGTGGCGTCTGGTGCCGCCGACGATCCGCGCCAGCGTGCCGGCGTCCGCCGCCGCAAGCTCGGCGGCGATATGCTCCCGCAGCCACCGTTCGTGGCCCGCGGCCCTGGCGGCGTCGAGCGCCTCGACGGCCGCGGCCGCCATGCCCTTGTAAAAGACGCTGCGCAGCAGCTTCTTCACGGCCGCCAGCCCGGGCGGCCCGTCGATCACCTCGATGCCGGCGCCGAGCGGCGACAGCAGGCTCGCATAGCGGGCGGCGCCGTTCCCGCTGGCCAGCATCGGCACACGCAGGCCGCGCCCGGGCACCGGCGCCATCATCGCGACATCGGCGAAGGGCACGCCCGCGGCCTCGGCGATCCCGGCCAGCTGGAGCTTGGTGCCGGGCGAGGCCGTGTTCAGGTCGGCCCACAGGGCGTGCACCGGCAGGCCGGGCAGCCCTGCCTGCAAGGCCTCCACCGCGGCCTTGGCGCTGTTGACGCTCAGCACCAGGTCGGCTCCGCGGGCCGCCGCGGCCTCGCTGGCTGTCTCCTCGATGCCTTCGGCGACCGCGGCGGCGGATACCGCCGGGTCATACCCGCGCACCACCGCCCCCGCCGCCAGCAGGTCGCGGGCGATCCGTGAGCCGGCTTCGCCCAGGCCGAGCACGGCAACGACCGGCCCGGTCATGCCTGCCGTTGCTCCGCGGCTGGGCCTGCCGCTCCCGCGGCCGACCTGATGATGCCGAGCCGCACCCGCCGTACCCTGCCGGTAGTGGCGGTATCACAGCGCACTGGTCAACGATCCCATCGCGGTTTGCGCCCCGCAAGCCAGGCGGCCTCCCCGCCCGGCTCCCGTTGCCGTGCGCGCCGGGGCGCCGCTACCGCTGAGCTAGACCTGCGGCGCGACGTCCGACGCGATCAGCTCCAGGTGATCCAGGTCGTGCAGATCGAGGAGCTGCAGGTAGACGCGGTCCGCCCCCATCTCGGCGAAGGCGGCTATCTTGGCCGCCACCTCGCCCGGCGTCCCGCCGAGCGCGCCCAGGCGCAGGTCCTCCGGATCCCTGCCGATGGCGGCCGCCCGGCGCCGGAACTCGGCTTCATCCTTGCCGCAGCACACCGTCTCGGCGACCGAGAACAGCATCGATGACGGGTAGCGCCCGGCCGACTCGCATGCCTCGCGGACGCGCGCGAACCCGGCGGCCACGTCGGTCGGCGACCGGAACGCCACGTTGAACTCGTCGGCGAACCTGGCCGCCAGCCGCGGCGTGCGGCGGGCGCCGCCGCCGCCGAGCAGGACCGGCGGGCGCGGGCGCTGGGCGGGCTTGGGCAGCGCCGGCGAGTCCGCCAGCTGGTAGTGCGTGCCGCTGAAGGAGAACGTCTCGCCTTCCGGCGTGCCCCACAGCCCGGTCATGATCTCAAGCTGCTCCTCCAGCCGCTCGAACCGCTCCCCCAGCGCAGGGAACGGTATGCCGTACGCGACGTGCTCGGCCTCGAACCATGCAGCGCCCAGGCCGAATTCCACCCGCCCCCCGCTCATCTGGTCGACCTGGGCCACCGTGATCGCCAGCGGACCCGGCAGCCGGAACGTCGCCGCGGTCATCAGCGTGCCCAGCCGGATGCGGCTGGTCTCCAGGGCCAGGCCCGCCAGCGTGACCCACGCGTCGGTCGGACCTGGCAGCCCCGTGCCCGCCATGCTCAGGAAGTGATCGGACCTGAAGAAGGCGTCGAACCCGAGCTCCTCGGTGGTGACCGCCACCCTGCGCAGCATCTGGTAGTCGGCACCCTGCTGCGGCTCGGTGAAGATCCGGAGTTTCATGGTGCCATCCTGCCAGGCCGCCTCGGCCCGTCCTTATCGCCCTCGGCGAAGAACCTGGTCCAGGACACGCGGCCCGCCGGCGTGCGCCTGCCGAGCCAGCCGACGCCGGCGCGCACGTAGCACGGCGTCAGCGATTGCGCGGCCATCCCCGGGCGCACCGCTTCGATGAGGACCACGATGGCTGCCCCGGAGGCGAGGATCTCCTCGCCCGCCCGCATTGCCCGTGCCCGGTCATCGGTGATGCCCATGGCGACCGCAGCGGTCGTCCCGACCGGCGCTGCCTCGCGCCGCCGGCACTGGCACGCTCCCCCGCTGAATGCCGTCCAGGAGTAAAAGATCATGACCTGTCCAGGAATTGGCGTGGCGCGGCCCTGCGGCCCCTGATGGATTCCGACGTTAACGCTCCTTTGCTCTCTCGTCCAATCTCGACTGCTGTCGAAGTGTTGCGATTGGCAATATTGCCAATCGAGTACGGTACAAGTGTGTCGATTAGTGACGAATCGGACCCTAGGGCGTACATGCGGCTGGCCGTGCGGCTGCGCCGGGACATCGCCGACGGCAAGCTCGCGCCCGGCATGCCCACGCCGTCCATCACGACGCTGAGCCAGCAGTACGGGCACGCGCGGCAGACCTGCGCCAAGGCGCTGCGCATGCTGGAGGACGAGGGGCTGCTCACCCGCATCCCCGGGCTCGGCTACTACGTCAAGGCCGCCCCCGGTGACCAGGCCGCCGCGGGGCCCCGTAGCTGACCAGCGGCCAGGCCGGGGGGCCAGCGCGCCCGCCGCGTGCGGAGGGCGACGCGCTCCACGTGGCGTGCCAGCCGGCGACCTGTGCCGGAAGCTAATTCGTGCGGTCGAACTCCCGCAACGGAGGGCATACCTTGGGCGAGGTTCCCCGATCGGGGAAACCCGCGCAACGTGGAGGACGGTCGTGCACATCGTGATTATGGGCTGCGGGCGGGTGGGATCGACGCTCGCGCACATCCTCGAGGACCGCGGCAACAGCGTCGCGGTCATCGACAAGAACCCGGACGCGTTCCGCAAGCTCGGTTCGGCCTTCAAGGGCGACCGCGTCACGGGGATCGGGTTCGACAGGGCCGTGCTCATCCAGGCCGGCATCGAGCGTACCGATGCCTTCGCTGCAGTGAGCAGCGGCGACAACTCCAACATCATCTCCGCGCGGGTGGTCCGCGAGACGTTCGGCGTGGAGCGGGTGGCGGCACGGATCTACGACCCGCGGCGGGCCGAGGTCTACGAGCGGCTCGGCATCCCGACCGTGGCCACGGTGCGCTGGACCGCCGACCAGATGCTGCGCAAGCTGCTGCCGGAGGAGGGCGAGCCGCTATGGCGGGACCCGACCGGCAAGATCGCGCTGGCCGAGGTGGCCTTCTCTCCCTCCTGGATCGGCGAGCAGGTCAGGGCGCTGGAAGGAAGCACGCAGACGCGGATCGCGTTCATCGACCGGCTCGGGGAGGCGTTCGTGCCCGACGACGGCACCGTGCTGCAGGAAGGGGACGTGGTGCACGTGATCGCCGGCCAAGACGGACTGGACCGGATCGCCGCGGCGTTCGCGACGCGGGGCGGCGAGCGCTGATGCGGGTCACGATCGCGGGGGCCGGCGCGGTGGGCCGCTCGATCGCCGAGGAGCTGATCGAGAACGGCCACGAGGTGCTGCTCATCGACAACGATCCCGCGGCGATCAAGGTGGACAGCGTGCCGCGGGCCGAGTGGCTGCTCGCCGACGCCTGCGAGATCAGCTCGCTGGACGACGCGCAGCTGTACCGGTCCAACGTGGTCATAGCCGCGACGGGTGACGACAAGGTCAACCTGGTGGTGGCGCTGCTCGCCAAGACCGAGTACGGCGTTCCCCGGGTCGTGGCGAGGGTGAACAACCCGGACAACGAGTGGCTGTACAACGAGTCCTGGGGTGTCGACGTCGCGGTTTCCACGCCCAGGCTGTTGTCCGCGCTGGTGGAAGAGGCGGTCAGCGTCGGCGACCTGGTGCGGCTGATGACGTTCGGCCAGAGCGAGACCAGCCTGGTGGAGCTGACCATGCCCGCCGACGCGCCGCTGGTCGGACAGCGGGTCGGCGGGATCGAATGGCCGTCGGACACGGCGCTGGTCGCCATCCTGCGCGAGAGCAGGGTCCTGGTCCCGCAGCCCGACGATCCGCTGCAGGCCGGCGACGAGCTGTTCTTCGTGGCCGGGGAGGACGTGGAGGAGGAGCTCGCGCGCCTGCTGCGCGCTAACGAGTCTCGGTGAACTCCGGGCCGCGCTGGAACGGGTGCAGCTCGGTGGCGAACCTGTTCTGCTCCTGGGCGGGCTGCTCGTCGAGCGCCTGCTGCGCCTCCGGCGGCAGCCGCAACTCCAGCAGGTCCCGCGGCGGCACCGGGTGATCCCCGCGCACCACGACGATGTCCCTGAGCACCTCCTCGAGCAGGGCGGCGGGCTCGCCGCCGCGGGCCGCCGGGCCGGTGAACAGGCCGCGGAGAAACCACCGCGGGCCGTCGACGCCGGCGAACCTGACCAGCCGCGACCCGGACGCCGGCCGGCCCGCTTCCGCCGGGACCTCGGCGGCCAGCTCGGTGCCGAACCATCCGGGCAGCTCCTGGCTGCGGCCGCCCGCCGCGCGCACCTCGGCGGCGATCTCGGCGCGGACCTCGTCCCACAGCGCGCTGCCGCGTGCCGCCGCGAACGCCTGTACCTGCAGCTCGCTGTCCCCCTGCCTGACCGTTACCCAGGCCCCGTGCTGCTCGGCCAGGACAAGCTGGATCTCGTGGAAGGGGCCGACCGGCACCCGCAGGCTGCCGAGATCGACCCGCTCCCGCGCCGGATGCGGCTCCGCGGCATCCCACGGGCCGCCCCCGGCGCGCAGCGCCGGGCTCTGCCCGGTCTCGTCAAGCTCTTCGTCCCCCGGGTCCTGGTCCGCATCCGCGCGATGTCGCCGCCGAAACACTTGCGCATTCTCCTTCGCTATAGCCCCGGCGGGGCTCCCTGGCCCGTTGAGCCGAAGCCTCCGTCGCCCCGGGCGGACCCGGGGAGCACCGCCGCCTCGTGGAACACCGCCCGCTCTACCCGCTGGACGACGAGCTGGGCGATCCGGTCCCCGCGCTTGAAGCTGACCGGGTTCTCGGCGTCGGTATTCAGCAAGGTGACCTTGATCTCGCCGCGGTAGCCCGCGTCGACGGTCCCCGGCGCGTTGACGAGCGTCACCCCGTACCTCGCCGCCAGACCGGAGCGAGGCAGCACGAACGCCGCGTACCCGGCGGGAAGCGCGATGGCCAGCCCCGTGCCGACCAGCGCGCGCTCGCCGGGGCCGAGCTCGACATTCTGGGCCGAAGCCAGGTCCGCGCCGGCATCGCCTGGCCGGGCGTACGACGGCAGCGGCATGCCCGGATCGAGGCGCCTTATCAGCACATCGGGGCCGCGGCAGTCTGCTCGCAACGGGGACTCCCTCCTACGGACGGCGAGCATAGCCGACATCCGCGCTCACGGCGGGTCGCCGGGATCGGGCGGGTCCGGGGAGTCCGGGGGTTCGCGGCGCCGCAGCTCGGGCACGGCACGGGTGATCACGGCGACCACCGGGACGGCGACCAAGGCACCGGGGATGCCGGCCAGCACGCCGCCGACGGCAAGCGCCAGGATGATCCCGAGCGGGTGCAGCCGGATCACCCGGCCGACGACCTGCGGCTGGAGCAGGTGGGCCTCGAGCTGGTCCTCGACGACCAGCACGATCACCAGGATGACGGCGTCCAGCCAGCCCTTGGTGGCCAGCGTCACCAGGACGGCCAGCGCCCCGGCCACCAGCAGCCCTACCAGGGGCACGAACGCCGCCATGAACACCAGCACGGCCAGCGGGAGAGCCAGCGGCACGCCCATGATCCACAGCGCTATCCCGACCACGGCCCCGTGGATGGCGGCCACCGCGACCGTGCCGCGCATGTAATACACGACCGCGGTCCACGACGCGCGCCCGGCCCGGTCCCAGCGGCGCGCGTTGTGTGGCTGCATCTTGCCGATCAGCCAGTTCCAGATCCGCTCCCCGTCCTTGATCAGGAAGAACATGACAAACAGCATCAGCACCAGGCCGCCGAAGAACTCTGCGGCGATCCTGCCGCCGGTCACCACCGTGCCCTCGATAACCGATCTGTGCGTGCTGACGTACTTGGGGATGTTATTCAGCAGGTTCTTGACGTTGGTGTTCTTGAGATGGAAGGGCGGGCCGGACAGCAGCGACTCGATCTGCGTCGCCGTGTGCTTCGCCTCGGCCACCAGCGTCGGGTACTCGGCACTCACCCGGGCGCTGATGAGCCACCCGAGCCCGCCCAGCACGGCGGCCGCGATCAGCAGCGTGCACCAGGTGGCGGCAAGCGCCGGCAGCCCGGCCCGGCGCAGCCTGCCTGCCAGCGGCTGCAGCAGCGCGGTGAGCAGCAACGCCGCGACGCACGGCACCACCACGATGTACAGCACGCCGAACACGCGGGCGACCAGGTACACGACGACGGCGATGATCAGCAGCCGCCAGGACCATCCGGCACCGGTCTGCAGCCAGCCAGGCACCCGGTCCTGCCTGTGCGCCCCCCCGGCGCCGTGGGCGTCCGGCGCCGCGGCCTCGCGGCCGTCCGGCATCGCGGATTGCTGGGAACGCCGGATCGTCTCGCGGGCCACCGGATCCCGTGCGGTCATGATGTTACCGTTACCGCTGCTGGCGGGAATTACTCCGCCTGCCGTCTCCTCACCGCGGTCCTCGCGCCTGCCGGCGCCGTCAGGGCCGGTTGCGCTGCGGCGGCCCGGCGTGAGCCGCTCCCGCCACGACCGCATCACACCCACTACCCTCGAGTGCATGCGCGATTACCGCGAACGGCTGAACGTACCGCTCGCCTGGTGGCTGCTTGCCGTCCCAACCGTCCTCATCCTCGGCAGCACTGCCATCGCCGGCCTGCCGTGGCCGTGGCCGGCGATCATCATCGGCGGCCTGGCCGCGGGCTGCGCGGCGATGCTGGTGGCTCTGGGCAGGGCCACGATCGAGGTCGGCGACGGGACGCTGCGCGCCGGAGGTGCGGTGCTGCCGCTGACCGCCGTCAGCGAGGTGATCGCCTTGGACGAAAAGCAGTCCACGCGTCTGCGCGGCCCGCGAGGGGACCCGGCCGCCCGCCTGTATCTGCGACCCTACCTCAAGCAATCCGTCTACGTGGCCGTGGACTCGCCGGCACCGGGAGGCTCCAAGGCCCCTTACTGGCTGATAGGCACCAGGCATCCGGCGGAGCTGGCCGATGCGATCGAACGGTGCCGGGTGCAGGCCGGCCACGGGTTAGTGGCATGATGGCGCGGACGCAAGGTACCGAAGGCTGTGAGGGAAGGCAGTGGGATGGCAGACAGCAAGGTTGATCTCGGCACCAGGGTCACCACCGCACTGGCGGCCATGGCTGCCGCCTTTGTGGCGCGCAAGGTGATCACGTTTGCCTGGACCAAGGTCACCGGCAAGGAACCTCCCACGCACCCGGAGGACCCGCAGGTGGCGCTCGCCGAAGCCCTCGGCTGGGCCATGCTGACCGGCGTCGCCGTCGAGGCGGCGCGGCTGCTCGCAACCCGGGCTGCTGCAGGCAGGGCTAAGCACAGCGAGGCTCGCGAGCCCGCCGGCGCGGCGGCCGGCCGCTAAGCTGCGCACTCCCGGCAGACAAGCTGGCCATTGCGGTCTTCGGCAAGCTGGCTGCGGTGGTGCACAAGGAAGCAACGGGAACAGGTGAACTCGTCCGCCTGCCGCGGTATCACCCGGAATGAAAGCTCCTCGTTCGACAAGTCAGCACCCGGCAGCTCCAGTGACTCGGCAACATCGTCAGGGTCAAGGTCGATCGTGCTCGATGACTTGTCCATCCGGCGAGCCTGCAGCTCCTGGAGGCTGTCTTCAGTGAGGTCGTCGTCGGTCTTCCGCGGGCTGTCGTAATCGGTGGCCATCTGGGTGGTCCATCCCCCTTCATCACGTGGCTGCGCGGTTGTAACGCTTTCACGGCCGTAGTTGTGCCCGATTCCGGCCGGGAATTCTGTCACGTTCGCGGCAAGCGCACACGCGGCTCGCCGAAGATAATCGCACGGCCGCGGGGACCTATTCCCGTTCCGGGTCCAGGCTGGCCAGGAAGCGGTCAAGCTGCCGGTACAGCCCGGAACTCGCGGCGAGCACCATCGAGCCACTCTCCGGCTTGCCGGACAGGCCGCCCACCACCGCACCCGCCTCGCGGGCGATGAGGCCGCCTGCCGCATAGTCCCAGTAGTTCAGGCCGCGTTCGAAGAACGCATCGACCCGCCCCGCCGCCACCGAGCACAGGTCCACGGCGGCTGAGCCGCCGCGCCGGATGTCCCGCACCTGGGGCAGCACGGCCGCGATCACCTCGCCCTGCACCCGCCGGCGCGCCGCGGAGTAACCGAATCCGGTCGCCACCAGCGCCTGCTCCAGGGCCCGTACCGACGTGCACCGGAGCCGGATCCCGGTTCCCGGATCGCCGCCGCGGCGCAGCCAGGCTCCGCCCCCGGCCACGGCGGTGAAGGTCTCACCGAATCTGGGCACCTCCACCACGCCGGCCACCACCGCGCCGTCCACCTCGGCGGCTATGGATACCGCCCAGTCACGCAGGCCGTACAGGTAGTTGACGGTGCCGTCGAGCGGGTCGACCACCCATCGCACCCGGCGCCCGGTGGCCGCCCCATGGCTCTGGCCGCCCTCCTCGCCGAGGATGGCGTCGCCTGGCCGGGCCGCGCGGAGGCGCCCGGCGATCACCGCCTCGGCGGCGCGGTCCATCGCGGTCACGACGTCGGTGGGGCTTGATTTGGTGCTGACAACCGCGGGGCGCACGTCGCCCCGCCATGAGGCGAGCAGGCCGCCTGCCTCGCTGGCCGCGGCAGCGGCGATCCGCAGCAGGGCTTCCGGATCCGCGGTCATCCCGGCCGTGCCGCGGACTGATACCGGCAGCAGTCCGCCAGGCAATCCTGGTCCGGTACCCCGATGCTGCCCAGGGCGGCGGCGTGCCCGGGCGGCAAGCCGATCCGTTCCCGGACCAGGTCGGTGACCATGGACACGAAGCCGGGGTGGGCGCCAGGGGTGGCCGCCCGCGCGAACGCCAGGCCCAGGACGCCGGCCGCATGCGCCGCCTCTGCATCCAGGTCATGCCGGACCTCCATGTGGTCGGACACGAAGCCGACCGGGACCACCACCACGGCCTTGACCCCGGACCTCGCCAGCTCGGCGAGATGGTCGCCCACGTCGGGTTCGAGCCAGGGCTGCGAAGGGGGGCCGCTCCTGCTCGAGTAGGCGAGCGTCCACGGGTGCGCGCCGCCATCGGTTCGTTCGGCAATAAGACGCGCCGCCTCGGTCAGCTCGGCCACGTACCTGTGCCCGGCCGGCGCTGCTGGCTTGATCGGCTGTGCCGACGGGGTTGTTGTGGTCGGCGGCGCCGACGGGGGACCGCTGGCATCGGCCATCGCCACCGGGATGCTGTGCGCGGTGAACACGAGGTGTGCGCCGTCCCGCAGGCCGGCCGGCAGCGTGGCGAGCGCGGCGCGCGCATGCTCGGCGAACGGCCCGATGAAGCCGGGATGGTTGAAGAAACGCCTGATCTTGTCGATGCGCGGCGCGGCGGCACCGACGGCGGCGCGAGCCTGCGCGATGTCGTCCAGGTACTGCCTGCAGCTGGAGTACGAGCTGTAGGCCGAGGTGACGAAGGCAACGGCGTGCTGCACCCCGTCAGCGGCCATCGTGCGCACCGTGTCGGCCAGGTACGGGGCCCAGTTCCGGTTCCCCCAGTACAGCGGGAGCCGCAGGCCGTTCCCGGCGAAGTCGGCGTGCAGCGCAGCCAGCAGGTCCCGGCACTGCTGGTTGATCGGGCTCATCCCGCCGAACGCATAGTAGTGCTCGGCCACGGCCGCCAGTCGTTCCGGGGGGACGCCCCGGCCGCGCGTGACGTTCTCCAGGAACGGCAGCACGTCTTCGGGTCGCTCCGGGCCGCCGAACGACACAAGCAGGAACGCATCATAGGCCGACACGCCCTCAGGGTATCGGGGCGGAGTCGTCCGCTGGCCGGCCCCGCGACCGGCGATATCGTGGTGGCATGGGGCAGCGCTGCGGATGACGGGGGCCGACGACGCGGGCACCCGCCCACCTTTCCCCCTCTCCGCGTGTCATGCTGGCCCGGCCGTTGCAGCCGTACCGGGACGTCTTCCGGATCCCTGGCGCCTGGCGGTTCTCGGTGGCCGGCGTCATCGGGCGGATGCCGATGTCGATGTTCGGACTGGGCACCGTGCTGCTGATCTCGGCGGTGACCGGCGGGTACGGCGTGGCCGGCGCGGTGTCCGCGGCCGGCTCGCTCGGTTACGCGTTCTGCTCGCCGCTGGTGGCCCGGCTGGTCGATTCCCAGGGCCAGCGCCGCGTGCTGCTGCCGCTTGTCACGGTGTTCGCGGCAGCCACCGCCGCGCTGATCGCCGCTGTCCAGGCACACGCGCCGACCTGGGTTTTCTTCGTGGCCGGCATGGTTGCGGGCTCCGCTATGCCGTCGCTGGGCGCCATGGTCCGTGCCCGGTGGAGCATGCTGCTTGCCGACTCGCCCCGGCTGCATGCCGCCTTCAGCTTCGAGTCCGTCGCCGACGAGCTGTGCTTCATCCTCGGGCCCGCGGCGGTGACGCTGCTGGCCACCGAGGTGTTTCCTGCCGCCGGCGTCGGGGCGGCCGCCGTGCTATGCGTCGCCGGATCGCTGTGGTTCGCCGCCCAGCGGAGCACCGAGCCCGCTGTCATCGGCCCGGACCGGCCCGGTAAGGGCCGGCAGGCGCGCGGGGCCACGATCGCCGGGGGACTGCCGGCGCCCGGGCTGGCCGTGCTGGCGCCGGTGTACCTGCTGCTCGGCGCCATGTTCGTCTCGGTCGACCTGAGCACGGTCGCGTTCGCGCAGCACTTCGGGCACAAGCCGCTGGCCGGCTTCATCCTCGCCACGTACGCGTTCGGCAGCGCGACCGGAGGGCTATGGTACGGGACCAGGCAGTGGCAGGCGGCGGCGGAGTGCAGGTTCGCGGTCACGCTCACGCTCACCGCGCTCGGGGTGGGCACGTTCGCCGCGATGCCGAACCTGATCGCGCTTGCCTGCGTGGCCTACCTGTCCGGGCTCACCATCGCGCCGACGCTGATCGCCGGCGTCAGCTTGCTCGAGGCGCAGGCCAGTCCGGCCAGGCGCACCGAGGCGATCACCTGGCTGTCCAGCGCCATAGCCGTCGGCGTGGCCGTCGGAGCGTCGGTCACAGGCTTTGTCATCGACGCGCACGGCCCGCGGGTCGGCTACGCGTTCGCTGCGGCATGCGGGGCGGCGAGCGCCGCGACGTGCCTGCTGGGCCTGCGGCGGCTGCGGGCCCCGGCCGCCGCAGCGCAGCGGAGTCAGACTCCGGGGTAGTTCCTGGCGTACTCGCTGGCCAGTGCGAGCACCTCGTTGACGTACCAGGTGGCGTGGTTGTAGTCGAAGATCGCCTGACTCAGCGTGGCAGGGCTCGCTGCGCCGTCGGCGCACAGCATCCGCGCGGCCGACGGCACCGCGTCCAGCGGGTTCATGATGTTCGGTGGCCCGGTCTGGCCGAACCCGTCGATGCCCCACACCGCCCAGGTAGCCGGCATGAACTGCATCGGACCGAGCGCCCCCGCGCTGGACGGGCCGTCGTTGGCGCCGTTGCCGCTCTCGATCTCCCCGATCGCGGCCAGCACCGTCCACGACATGCCGGGGCAGTACGCCTTGGCGGATTCCTGGTAGAGCAGCAGGTAGTTCGCCGGCGCGCCCGCCGCGGGTGTCGGCACGTCGGTGACGACGGGCAGCTCACCGGGGGTTTCCTTGATGTACGGCACCAGGTTGACCACCTGACCGCGGGTGCCGATCACCGACTGGACCTTGGCCTTCAGCGCGCCAAGGTCCGCCCCGGGCGCGTTGATCAGCACGGCGAAGTTCTTCGCCAGCCCCAGCTGGGCCGACCGTGCCTTGTCCACGATCGCGTCCGCGCCCGGCACGCTCAGCGCGGCCTGCGTGCCGAACGGCACCGCAGCGGTGATCGCCGCCGACACCGGATAGGCGTGCCCGTCGGCCAGGTGCAGCTTGCGCGCGGCGGCGCGGGTGGTGACGAGCCTTCCCTTGGTCAGGTCCGACCAGACCGCGGCCGACGCCGCCGTCATCGGCGGCGTCCAGGAGCGGAACGCCTGCGGCGACACGCCGAGCACGTTGGCGCTGCTGCCGTTGACGGTGATCCTCCCGCCGTCGACGGGCAGCACCGCAAGGACGTCGGCCAGCTTGCGGACCTTGGCGAGTTGCGCTGCGGTGATCCCGCCAGGTACGGCCGCCATCAGGTCCGGCACGAACAGCTGCCGGGGCGGAGCCCCCGCCGAGCCCGGAGAACCGGGGATGCCGGCGACCGGCGGCGGGGCGGCATGAGCGGCCGACGGGATGATACTCGCCTGGCTCGGCGGGGCGGCGAACGCGACAACGCAGGCAGCCGCCGCTGCGGTTCCGGCGGCGCTCAGGACAGCACGGCGTAGCACTCGCACAACGTATAAGACGGTACAACGCGGTGCGCGCCGGCAGAAAGGCCCCATGAGAGTTCTTAACCTTTCGGGGATCGAACCCTGATGTCGCGCGGCGCGGCAACATGCGGCAGCCGTCGGCACTCTCATCACCTCAGACCGACAGGCAACGGCTACCCTCTTGCTATGAGCCAGGAGGCAAGCAGCGGCCCCGCCGAAGCCACGCCACCCGGGACCGCGCGGCCACCGAGGCAGCAGCCCGCCAGACCGTCGCTCGGCGGCGGCACCCCGGCCCAGGACCGCGAGCTCCGGGCCCAGGGCCGGGAAACCGTCCGCAGGCTGCTCGAGGCCGGCATGATCGAGTTCGAGGAGCGCGGGTTTCATGGTGTCCGGGTCGACGACGTGGTGCGCCGGGCCGGCATCTCGCACGGCACGTTCTACCTGTACTTCTCGAACAAGGAAGACCTCTTCAAGGCGCTGCTGCGGGACGCGCTGCACGACATGGAAACCGTGGCGGGCGACTTCCCGGTCGTCACCAGCGACGATACCGGGCTGAAGGTGCTGCGCCAGTGGGTGCGGAAGTTCTTCAGGGCCTATGCCGCGCACGCCACCGTGATCCGGATCCTCAGCCAGGCGGACCTGGTGCCCGAGGAGGTGTTCGGCGACGGGCTGCGGCTTTTCTTCAGCATCGCGGAGGCCATGACCACCGGCATGACGGCCGCCGCCCAGGCGGCCGGGCGGCACCAGGAACACGCGGAGCTGACCGCCGTAGCCTGCCTGATGATGCTGGAACGGGTGAACTACCTGATCAGCGCGGAGGTAAGGCTGCCGGAGGAGGAGATGGCCGACCGTATCGCCGACATCATGTTCGCCGCGTTCGGCCTCAACGTCACCTAAGCGGCGCGATAGCCCCCGGTCGTTCGGGAAGAAGTCGTTCGGTAAGAATCTGTAGGTGCGATTCCTCAGCGGGACGGTCCCCGGTCATGAGCTGACCTATAGCGACGTGTTCATGGTGCCGAGCCGGTCGGCCGTGGGCTCCAGGCTGGACGTGGACCTGGCCACGAGCGACGGCAGCGGCGCGACCATACCCATCGTGGCCGCCAACATGACGGCCGTCTCCGGGCGGCGGATGGCCGAGACCGCCGCGCGGCGCGGCGGCCTCGCGATCCTGCCGCAGGACATACCGGTCGAGGTGGTCGCGGACGTGATCGCCTGGGTCAAGTCGCGTGACCCGGTGGTGGAGACCGCGCTGACGCTGGCACCGGCCGACACCGCGGGCGAGGCACTGAGCCTGCTGCCCAAGCGGGCGCACGGCGCGGTCGTCGTGGTCCGCGGCGGGCGGCCAGTGGGGGTGGTCACCGAGGCGGACTGCCAGGGAGTGGACCGGTTCACCCAGCTCAGCCAGGTGATGTCCGCCGACCCTTTCACGCTTCCCGCAGGCATCCCGCCGGAACAGGCGTTCGCCCTGCTTCACGACGGACGGCACCGGCTGGCGCCGGTCACAGACGCCTCCGGCCGCTGCCTGGGCATCATGACCAGGACCGGGGCACTGCGCGCCACCTTGTACTCCCCCGCCGTCGACGCGGCGGGCCGGCTGCGGGTGGGCGCGGCTCTCGGCGTCAACGGCGACGTGGCGGCAAAGGCCAAGCTGCTGCTGGACGCGGGGGCGGACCTGCTCGTGGTGGACACCGCTCACGGGCACCAGGAGAAGATGATCAGCGCGCTACGGGCGGTGCGCGGCCTTGATCCCGGCGTCCCGGTGGTGGCTGGCAACGTGGTCACGGCCGCGGGCGTCGCCGACCTGGTGGCCGCCGGGGCGGACATCGTCAAGGTCGGCGTCGGGCCGGGCGCGATGTGCACCACCCGGATGCTGACCGGTGTGGGGCGGCCGCAGTTCTCCGCCGTGCTGGAGTGCGCCGCGCAGGCACGGCGGCTCGGCGCGTTCGTCTGGGCGGACGGCGGGGTCAGGCACCCGCGAGACGTGGCGCTGGCGCTGGCCGCGGGCGCCTCGAACGTGATGATCGGCTCGTGGTTCGCGGGCACGTTCGAGTCCCCGGGCGACGCGTTCCGGTCGCCGGACGGGCGGCTGTACAAGGAGAGCTTCGGCATGGCGTCGGCGCGGGCGGTGCGGCTGCGGGCGGCCAGCGACTCCGCGTTCGAGCGGGCGCGCAAGGAACTGTTCGAGGAGGGCATCTCCTCCGCGCGGATGTACCTGGACCCGGACCGCCCCGGCGTGGAGGACCTGATCGACATGATCGTGGCCGGCCTGCGCTCTGCGTGCAGCTACGCGGGCGCGCGGGACCTGGCCGAGTTCGCGGAGCGGGCCGTGGTCGGCGTGCAGAGCGCCTCCGGCTTCGGCGAGGGCATGCCGGTCGCGACGAGCTGGTGACGGGCAGCCGTGACCACCAGGTCCTGCCCGTTACCCCGTCTGGCGGGGTCTGTGGCCCCCCGCCCCCATCTACCGGGGCCTGTGGGCCCCAGACCGCGCGGCGGGGCCGGCGTCCCCCCGGTATCACGGCGAGAGGCACGGCGGGTATGCGGGGGTGCCAGGGGGGCGTCCTCCCTGCGCTAACATCGCGTTGAGGCAGCGGACCGGGGCGCCGTCAGCGGCGCGGCGGAACGGCTCAAGCTCGTTGTCCCACGCCGCGCCGAGCAGCCGGCCGATCTCGTCCTCCAGCGACGTGTCCCCGCCTGCCAGCGTCAGGGCGGAGCGCAGCCTTCCCTCCGGCACCAGGATGTCACCGTTGGCGGCGGTTACCGCGGTGAACGTGCCCAGCTCCGGGGTGTAGCAGTACCGCACGCCGTCGCAGCCGGGCGAGCTGTCCTCGGTGACCTCGAACCGGAGCCTGTTCCATCCGGCAAGCGCGGATGCGATCGCTCCCCCGGTGCCCGGGCGCCCTTGCCAGGCCAGTTCGGCCCGCAGAGCCCCCGGCGCGGCCGGCTGGCCGACCCAGGGCATGCTGATCGGCGCCCCCACGATTCCGGCTACGGCCCACTCGATGTGCGGGCAGAGCGCCGGGGGCGCGGAATGAACGTACAGAACACCATGTGCGGACACCGTGCCTCCTAAGACGAGGGTCGCCTTCCCCTGCGCCCTCATCAGCTCGGCACGGAGTGCCCAGGAACATATTGTGCCTCATCGCCGCCGCTGGTACCAACCTTCTCGGCAGGAAAACGGCGAGAATTCGCGAACATGACCAGCGCGGCGGCCACGGTGACCGCCACGGCCGCCCACGGGACGTAGTCACCGAGGCGGTCATAGATGGTCCGGTCCGAGGCGGCAGGAAGCCCGAGGCGGACGGCGACCACGCCGTGCGCGGGCTGCCTCATCCACGCCAGCAGCCTGCCCCTGGCATCAAATGCGACGGTGTCGCCGGTCAGCGCCGCCTGGACCACCGGCCGTCCGGTCTCGGCAGCGCGCACCGCGCCCAGCGACGCGTGCTGGTCCGGCCCCCAGGTGCCCTGGAAGGTCGACGTGGCCGACTGGTAGACGATCAGCTGGGCGCCCTTGTCGGTGTCCGCGCGGGACATGTCGGGGAAGGCGGACTCAAAGCAGATCAGCACGCCGATCGGCAGCGGGCGGCCGGTCCGGTCGGTCGCGTGCAGGAGATGCGCGCCGGTGCCCGGGACCATGTTCGACGCCGCCGCCCGGCTGATCTCGGTGAGCCAGCCGAGCTGCTGCCGAAACGGTATGTACTCGCCGAACGGCACCAGCCGCGTCTTGATGTAGATGCCCCTGATCCTGACGGCGCTGACCAGGACCGACCACTTCTCGTGGCCCCTGCCGGGGACCGTGGTGTCCTGGCTGACCAGGATCTCTGCGCCATCCTCGGCGGACAGCGCCTCGATCTGGCTGAGCAGGGCATGCGACTCCGGCAGCGTGAGGTCCTCGGCGATGCTGCTCTCCCCCCAGACGATCAGGTCCGGCCGCACGCCGCCCAGGGTGCCGCCGCCGCTCAGCTCGGCGGTCAACGTCTCCGACGCGTGCGCGCGCAGGCTCGCGTCGCTGACCACGCCGGGCTGCACCATGGCGATCGTGACCTGCCGGACCGCCGGGCTGGGCGGGGTGAGCGCGAACGCCAGCGGCCCGCCGCCGACGCTGGCCAGCACGCCCAGAGCGCCGAGAGTCACCAGCAGCGGCCGCCAGGCCGCACCGGGGATCACGGCCGGCCCGATCCGTGGCAGCGATTCGACGGCGAGCACGATCGCAACGTTCGCCAGGACGAGCGCGAAGCTGACCAGCCACACCCCGCCGACCGCGGCCAGCGCCAGCACGGCGGGATGCTGCCACTGGCTGACGCCGTACACCGCCCATGGGCCGCCGAGCGCCTGCCAGGACCGCAGCCACTCGGTGAGCAGCCAGCAACTCGGCACCACCACCAGGGCGGACAGCGCCCGCGGCACCGTCACCGGCGGCCGGAGCAGCGCACGGGCGGCCACTCCGAACGGCACCCACAGCACGCCGAACGCCGCGCCGGCCAGCAGCACCGCGGGCCCGATCTCCGGCGCCATCCAGTACAGCGCCGCGATCAGGTATCCGGCGCCCAGCCACCAGGCGCGCACCCCGCCCTCGCGGGGCGTGGGGGACCTGGCGATGAGCAGCAGCCCGGGCACCAGGCCGAACCAGGCCAGCCACTCCAGGTTCGGGTCGGGAAAGGACAGCACCGGCAGCGCCCCGGCGAGCAACATCAGCCGCCGCACCGACCAGAGCCACCGCCCGATCCTCCGCAGCGCCTTGCTCACTCGCACGTCATCCATTGTCGGCCGCCCGCGGGCTCGGCGCGACACGTCCAGCGTCGGCTCCGGCTCCGGCTCCGCGCGGCAAGCTATCGCCGGCGCCTGCCGCTCCATCCGCCCGTGAGAGGATGTCGCCGCAGCCGGCGCGGAAGGTGGCGTGACCATGTGGGACCGTTTCGAAGCCTTCGAGATTGGGCGTCGCGCCCGCAAGCACAGCGGCCACGCTGCGGGGCCGCTGCCGGATACGGCGCGGCCCGCCGGGTCCGACCTGCTGCCGCAGATCCGGCACATCGTGGTGCTGATGATGGAAAACCACTCCTATGACAACTATCTGGGCATGCTGCGGGGCCGCGGGGAGGGCTTCCCGCTCGGTGCCGACGGCCAGCCGGTAGTCTGGCCCCTGGCCGCGGACGGCAGTCCGGTGCGGGCACATCATCTGTCCTCCACCGTTCAGCTGCCCGGAATTCCCTCGCAGAGCTGGGAGGCGACGCATCAGCAGTGGAACGACGGCAAATGCGACGGGTTTGTCGCCAGCTGCGAGGCGGTCGCCTCGGCTGCTGACGGGTCGGCCGACAAAGCGGCTCTGGCAGCAGCCATGGGGTACTGGACCGAAGAGGACCTGCCGTTTTATTACGGGCTGGCGCGGACGTTCCCGCTGGCCGACCACTGGTTCAGCTCGTGCCTTGGGCCCACCTTCCCGAACCGCCGTTTCCTGATCGCCGGGACCGCGCACGGGCTCATTGACGACTCGTCCTACAACCTGCTTGACTACCCGGCCGCCGGGACGATTCTGGACAGCCTCAGCAGGCACGGCATCTCCTGGGGCAACTACCATCCGGTGCCCGGCGATAAGTCCAAGTTTCGCCGTTACGCCCGGCACAAGCGGCGGATGGCGCGGCGGCGGATGCTGTCGGTCGGGCGGATAGTACCGGCGGTGGCCAACAACGCCGAAAAGGACATTCAGTTCACAGCCGATGTCTTCCCGCTCGGCATCGGCCGTTACATGGCGCACGTGCACAGCATCGCGCAGTTCTTCGCCGACGCCGAACGCGGTACCCTGCCTGCCTTCGCCATCGTCGATCCCGACTTCAGGGCGTTCTCGGAGGAGAACCCGCAGGACATCCGGAAAGGCGAGAGCTTCGCGGCCGAGGTGATCAACCGTGTCATGTACGGCAAGGGCTGGCCGCATACCTTGCTCATCTGGGTCTACGACGAACACGGCGGCTACTACGACCACGTTGCGCCGCCGCCGGCGGTGCCGCCCGACACGGTTGAGGGCCGCAGCCTGGTCAATCCGCCCAGATGGCTGCACGCCGTGCTGCGGCCGGTTTTCACCGAAGCGATCGAGGAGGCAGAAAACCTGCCCAGGGAATTCCGCAGTTACGATCACTACGGGTTCCGGGTGCCCGCTGTCATCGTGTCACCGTATGCACGCAGGGATTACGTCTGCAGCGAGGTGTTCGACCACACCTCGGTGCTCAAACTCGTCGAGCAGAAATGGAACCTGCCGCCGCTGACCGCCCGCGATGCCGCGGCAGCGTCGCCGCTGAGCATGCTCGACCTGGCGAGCCCTCCTGCGTTCCTGCAGCCCCCGCCGCTGCCGGAACCGGCACTGAGATGGGGCTCCTGGTGAGCCCGCACGTTACGTCACCGGGTCGCCGAGGGCCGCGACCGCCTCCGTGGTCAGGTCCTGGAGGTCGGGCAGGACCAGGCTGGCCTCGGCCAGGGCGCCGGGGTCCGGGGGGTAGCGCGGCTGCGGGATCGCGATGACGTGCACGCCGGCCGCGGCGGCGGAGCGCAGGCCGTTCGTGGAGTCCTCCACCGCCGCGCACTCCGGCGGGGAGTAGCCGAGCCGGGCAGTCACGGCCAGGTATATGTCCGGGGCTGGTTTCCCGTGCGCCACCTGCTCGGTCGACATCACCACCGAGAACGAGCCCCGCAGACCCGCCGAGTCGAGCACGGTCTCGATCAGCACCGTGGGCGCCGAACTGGCCACGGCGAGCGGCCAGCGTTCGGCGAGCCGGCGCACCGCCACCACCGCGCCGTCCATCAGCGGCACCTGCCGTCGGTACCTGGCGGCCATCCTTTCGATGACCAGGGCCGCCACCTCATCGGGAGGCAGACCGACGCCCAGGTCCTCGCTGAGGTACCTGGCCCACTCCGGGGTGCTCATCCCCATGATCCTGCGCTGGGCGTCAGCAGCCCAGTGGCCGCCCCGTTCTGCCACCAGCGCGCGGCGTACCTGCTCCCACACCGGCTCGGAGTCGACGAGCACCCCGTCCAGGTCGAAGACGACTGCCCCGATCACGAGCCTGAGGTTGCCTGGGCCAGCGCGCGGGAGACCAGGACCCTGGCCAGGTGCTCGCGGTAGCCGCTGCTGGCGCGGATGTCCAAGCCCGGGCTGGTGCCGTCGGCGGCGTGCATGGCGGCCTCGGCGGGTGGAGCCCCGCCGGCCAGCGCGGCCTCCACCGCGGCGGCCCGCAGCGGCACCGGGCCCATGTTGCCCAGCGCGACGTTGCCGCCCTGCACCGCGACGCCGACGATGGCCCAGTCGATCGCTCGCTGGGTGAACTTCTGGAACGACCAGCCGCGCGAGCCGGGCGCGGGCTTGGGCACTCGGATCTCGGTGAGCAGCTCCCCCGGCTCCAGTGCGGTCTCGAAGAAGCCGCGGAAGAACTCCGCCACCGGGATCTCACGTCCGCCGCCGGGTCCGCTGGCCACCAGCGTGGCGTCCAGCGCGAGCAGCACCGCGGGCAGGTCGGAGGCGGGGTCAGCGTGCGCCACCGAGCCGCCGATCGTGCCCCGGTGCCGGACCTGCGGGTCGCCCACCTGGCCGGCCGCATGAGCTAGCAGCGGCAGCTGGCTGCCGAGGAGCTCAGAATGCTCAATGTCGTGGTGCCTGGTCAGCGCGCCGATCGCGATATGCGGCCCATGGTCGGTGATGTAGCTGAGGTCGCGTAGCCCGCCCAGGTCGATGAGCACCCCGGGGGCGGCCAGCCGCAGCTTCATCAGCGGCAGCAGCGAGTGGCCGCCGGCGAGGTACTTCGCGTCCTCGCCGTATTCGGCGGCCAGGTCAAGCGCTTCAGCAGCCGAGTCCGCGCGCCTGTAGGTGAACGACGACGGGATCACGCGGACACTCCCCGGGCCTTCTCCGCGGGGGCCTGCGCCTGCGCTGCGGCGAGGGCGGCCGCGACGATGTTGTGGTAGCCCGTGCAGCGGCACAGGTTGCCTTCCAGGCCGACGCGTACCTGCTCCTCGGTGGGGTGCGGGTTCTCCCCGCAGCAGCGACACGATCGCCATCACCATGCCCGGCGTGCAGAAGCCGCACTGCAGGGCGTGCCGGGTGTGGAACGCGCGTTGCACCGGGTGCATCTCGCCGTCGCTGGCGAGCCCCTCGACCGTGGTGACCTCGTGGCCGCCGGCCTGGGCGGCAAGCACCGTGCAGGACTTGACGGACTCGCCGTCGAGCAGCACGGTGCAGGCCCCGCACGATGTCGTGTCGCAGCCGACGTTCGTCGCGGTCAGGCCCGCTACGTCGCGCAGGAAGTGCACGAGCAACAGGCGGTCCTCGACGTCCGCGGAGACCTCGCTGCCGTTGACGGCCAGCTGTACCTTCACTGCTGTCTCGCCTTCCGTGCCTGTTTGATCGCCGTCACCGCCAAGGCAGCCCTCTGCACATTACTGCGCAACCATGCGCGTCGTGGTCATGGCCGCGGACACTCAGGTCAGTTCCTCGGCGACGATCTCGTGGCACAGCACCAGGCACTCGGTACAGATCGTCCCCCCGGCGGCGGCGGCGAGGCCGGACACCTGGTGGCGGCGTTTGCCGCAGAAGCTGCACTTGGCTGTGGCTGCGTCCTCGCCCACGGGCTTCATCGCGGACAGTGCCGTGGCGGCCGCCTCGCCGGTCGCGATGACCCGGTCCGCCTTGTCAATGCACTCGTTGCAGATGTACACGCCCGGGCCTGCGATGAGCTTCCTGACCTGCCGCTGGTATGCACCGCAGAACGAGCACTTCAGCGTCGTGCCCGGCCGGTCCCGGCGCAGGCGCCAGCTCCTGGCCCCGCCCGCTCCCTCGACGATCTGGTGCACCCGCTGGTGGCTGAGGCCGAGCGCCTCGGCGGTCTCGCGCAGCGAGCCGCCCGCCAGGTGCAGGCGGCGCACCGCGTGGTGGAAGTCCGCGCGGGCGATGTCGACGGCGCGTTCGGCATCGATGAGGCGGCCTTCGGCCGCCCGCGCTGCCTGGAGCAGCTCGGTGTCTATCGGCACGGTGTCTATCGTACATAGACGACAGACGAACCCTGCCGCTCAGTGCTGTCTGGAGCGCGCGCGCCGGGCAAGCCGCCGCGCGGCCGCTCAGTGCTCTCTGGAGCGCGCGCGCCGGGCAAGCCGCCGCGCGGCCGCTCAGTGCTCTCTGGAGCGCGCGCGTCGGGCAAGCCGCCGCGCGGCCGCTCAGTGCTCTCTGGAGCGCGCGCGTCGGGCAAGCCGCCGCGCGGCCGCTCAGTGCTGTCTGGAGCGCTGCGCGGTGACCCGCGGGTGGTCCTGCCAGGCCGGCATGGCCGACATGTACTCCAGCGTCTGGCGCTCTAGATCCTGCCTGGTCGCACCGGGGTTGCGCCGCTGCTGCCAGGCGACCATCCGCTCGAAACGCTCCTCGAACGACTGCAGCGCGCCGCTGGAATCGGTGCAGTAGCCGCAGTACCGGCCGGTCTCGATCGGCATACCGCAGCTTTCGCAGGCTCGTGCTGTGGCCATGGCCATGTGCTCCTCTCCTAACGGCCTGGATACCGGCGGGGCGGCGTCGACCAGTGCGCGCAGCCCGGCGACGAGCTCATCGGCCCGGCGGCACGGCAGCCGGGACAGCGCATCCGCGAGCAGGTCCACGCTGAGCACCTCGCGGTCCCGGTGCAGCGTGTCGTGCCCAAGCGGAGTCAGCCATACCAGCGTCCGCCGCCGGTCGGCCGGATCCGGCTCGCGCTCAACCAGGCCCTGGCGGTCCAGGTGGGTCACGATCTCGCTGACCACCGACTGGGCCCGGGCCAGGTGCGCCGCGGCCTCGCCGATGGTGAGCGGGCCAGCCAGCGCCAGGTGCTCGAGCACGGCGCGGGACGCGCCCGCGAGCTGGTTGCGCGGCCCGTCGCGCCGGTGAAACGTCAGGTACACGGCCCGGAACAGCTCCGCGAACCGCTCGGCCTGCGCTTGGTCGGCTGTCACGCCACCAGGGTTGCGGGAAGGCGTTCCATCGTCAATCCCGATGGAACCGCGCCGTATGATGCCGTAGCTGCCTATCAGCCTGGAGGACGCGCTGAACGCCGCCGTCGGCGAGACGGTTTCCGTGATTGCCCTGCTCGCCGTGCTGGCGTGGGCGGTGACCAGGCCACGTGGCCTGCCGGAGGCGGTCGTGGGGGCGCCGGCCGCGATCATCCTCATCGCGGCCGGCGCCATCGCGGCCGGGACCGCGGCGGCGGAGGCCCGGCAGCTCGCGCCGGTGATCGGCTTCCTGGCCGCCATCTTGGTGCTGGCTCACCTGTGCGACGACGACGGGCTGTTCCGGGCCGCCGGAGCGCGGATGGCCGGGTCCAGCGCGGGGCGGCCGCGCCGGCTGCTGGCACAGGTGTTCCTGACGGCGTCGGTGACCACGGCGGTGCTGAGCCTGGACGCCACGGTGGTGCTGCTCACGCCGGTGGTGTTCGCCACCGCGGCGCGGCTGGACGTTCGGGCCAGGCCGCACGTCTATGCGTGCACGCACCTGGCCAACTCCGCATCGCTGCTGCTGCCGGTGTCCAACCTGACCAACCTGCTGGCGTTCGCCGCCAGTGGCCTCGCGTTCGGCCGGTTCGCCGCGCTGATGGCGCTGCCCTGGCTGGCCGTCATCGGCACCGAGTACGCGGTGTTCCGCCGGTTCTTCGCCGCTGACCTCGCCAGCTCCGGCGGCGACGGCGCCGCCGGGCAAGCCGCGCTGCCGGTGTTCACCTTGGCCGTGGTCGGCCTGACGCTCGCCGGGTTCGTGGTCGCCTCCGCGGCCGGGATCAGCCCGGCGTGGGCCGCCTTCGCCGGCGCCGCGGTGCTGGCGGCCCGGGCGCTGGCCCGGCGCCGCACCGGTCCCGCCGCCCTGGTGCGCGCCGCTGACCCGGCCTTTCTGATTTTCGTGCTGAGCCTGGGCATTGTGGTCAGGGCGGTGGTGGACGACGGGCTCGGCGCCGCGCTGGCGCCGCTGCTGCCCGGCGGGACGTCGCTGCCCGCGCTGCTCGGCATTGCGGCGCTGGCCGCGGCGCTGGCCAACCTCACCAACAACCTGCCGGCCGTGCTGGTGCTGCTGCCGCTGGCCGCGCCCAGCGGCCACGCCGCGGTGCTCGCCGTGCTGCTCGGCGTCAACATCGGCCCGAACCTGACCTACACCGGCTCGCTCGCCACGCTGCTGTGGCGGCGCGTGGTGCACCGGCACGGGTCAGCTCCGGATCTGCGGGAATTCACCACCTTGGGGCTGCTCACCGTGCCGGCCGGCCTGACGCTCGCCGTGCTTGCCCTGTGGGCCGCGCTGCACGGCATCGGAGGCTGATCAACGTTGACTGACCGTGACACCACCATTCGTTCGGTATTCATCTGGGTCGCCGAGGGAACGTGGCGGGCCAGCGTGGATGCGGCGCTGCGCCTGGCGCCCGCGGGAGCCGGGTTCACCGTGCTGCACGTCACGCCGAGCGAGGTCGCCGACGCCGCGCACGGCGCCTACCTCGGCCTGTTCGGGCGCGGCGGCCCCGACCCCGGCCAGCGGCTGGGTGAGCTCGCCGCCGCATCGGCAACCGGGCTGCTCGATGCCGCCGAGCGCAGGCTCGGCCGCCGCTGCGCGCGGCTGGAAATTCAGGGAATTCCAGAACGAGAGGTGGTGCGTGCCTCCGTGCACGCCGACCTGCTGGTCATGGCGCGGGACGGCGACCGGTCGCGGCTCGGCCCGAAGAGCCTGGGCAAGGCCGCCCGCTTCGTCGTGGACCACGCCGCGTGCCCGGTGCTGCTGGTCTGGCCGGAGTCCGCGCCGCACGTCGGCACCATGCCCCCGCCGCCCCGCGATCGCGACGCCGGGCGCGGGCGCGGCGAGGCCCGGGCGGCGGCGCGGCCTAGGCGGCGGCGCGGCCTGCCACGGGGCGGCGGCGAGCCGTCTTGAGGTCGGGGTCGGCGAGCACGGGCGGCTGCCAGCCGGCGTCGGCCGGGTTGAGCGTCGTGCCGGGCGGCACGATCTGGTCGATGCGGTCGAGCACGTCGTCGTCCAGCGCCAGGCTGGCGGCCGCCAGCAGGTCGGTGAGCTGGTCCATCGTCCGCGGCCCGATGATCGCCGAGGTGACCGCCGGGTGCGCGGTCACGAACGCCAGCGCCATGTGGGTGAGCGAGCGGCCCGCTTCGGCGGCGACCTTGATCAGCTCCTCGACCGCGGCCAGCTTGGCCTGGTTACCCGGGATCGCCGGGTCGAAGCGCTGCGGCAGCCGCTGCGCGCGGCCGCTGGTCATGTCGACGCCGGTCTCCTTACGGATCCGGCCGGTCAGCCAGCCGCCGGCGAGCGGGCTCCAGGCGATGACGCCCATGCCGTACTTCTGGCAGGCCGGCAGCACCCCGCCCTCGATCCCGCGCACCAGGATGGAGTAGGGCGGCTGCTCGCAGCGGAACCTTACGTAGCCGCGGTCGGCTGCCACCCACTGCGCCTCGACGATCTGGTCGGCGGGGAAGGTGGAGGAGCCGATCGCGCGCACCTTGCCGCTGTGCACCAGGTCGGACAGCGCGGACAGGGTTTCCTCGATGTCGGTGTCGGGGTCAGGCCGGTGCATCTGGTACAGGTCGATGTAGTCGGTCTGCAGGCGGCGCAGGCTGTTGTCCACCTCGCGGACGAGCCAGCGGCGGGAGTTGCCGCCCATGTTCGGGTCCTGGCCCATCGGGCTGTACGCCTTGGTGGCCAGCACCACCTGGTCGCGCCTGCCGCGCACCGCCTTGCCGACGATCTCCTCTGACTCCCCCGCCGAGTAGACGTCCGCGGTGTCGACGAAGTTGATGCCGGCATCGAGGGCGGCGTGGATGATCCGGATGCTGTCCTCGTGGTCGGGATTGCCCCACGCGCCGAACATCATCGCGCCGAGACAGTACGGGCTCACCTTGATCCCGGTACCGCCGAGCGTCCGCATCCGCATCCGAGGTCACCTTCCGCTTGCCCTTGCGGTTTCCCCCATCGTATTGGCCCATCGTATTGGGCGGCCTTTTTGCGAGCCGCGGCAGGCTGCTGCGTGCCCTACGCCGGTACGGGCCTGTCCCCGGTCGCGACGGGGCGGGAACTGTCGGTGATCCAGTCCGACCACGAGCCGACGTAAAGCGCGGCCGGGATGCCGGACAGCGCGAGCGCGAGGATCTCCTGCGCGGCTGTGACGCCGGAACCGCAGTAGGCGCCGACCGCCGCCCCCGGCCTTGCGCCGACGGCGGCGAACCGGGCGGCGAGCTCGGCGGGGTGGCGGAACGTGCCGTCCGCGTTGACGTTGCCGGCGGCCGGCGCGCTGACCGCGGCCGGGATGTGGCCGGCCACCGGGTCGACCGGCTCCTGCTCGCCGCGGTAACGCTCCGGTGCCCTGGCGTCGAGCAGCACCCCGCTCCGCGCGGTCGCCGCCGCCCCTGCCGCGTCCAGGGCGGGCATGTTCCCCGGCCGGGCGGCGAAGTCGCCCTCGGCGACCGCCGCGGGCTCGGCCGCGGTCACCGCCAATCCGGCGGCCGCCCACGACCGGTAGCCGCCGTCGAGCACCCGCACGTCGCGGTGGCCGAAGTACCGCAGCATCCACCAGCCACGGGCAGCGGCGGCGGCGTCTCCGTCGTCATACACCACAACGGGGCGGCCCTGGCTGACCCCGGCGGCGCGCATGGCCGCCTGGAACGCCGCGGCAGCCGGGAGCGGGTGCCGTCCACCGCCGCCGGGCGGCCCGGCCAGGTCGCGGTCCAGGTCGACGAACACCGCGCCGGGCAGGTGTCCCTGACGGTAGCTGTCGATGCCGGGCGGGCCGCCGAGCCGCCACCGCACGTCCAGGAGCGCCGGCGCGTGCGGGCCCCGCGATGTTTCCAGCTCGGCGGCCAGGGCCGCGGCGCTGACAAGCAGCCGCCCGTGCCCGGTCACCAGACGGTGAACGTGAGCGCGGGAACCAGCTGCTCGGATGGGGTCAGCGAGCCGTGCATTCCGAACAGCGCGGACTCCCGCGGCTCCGCCTGGGAGGCCACGACCGCCGCCGAGCCGGCCGCCGCGGCGACCACGTCGCCGATCCGGTGGGCCATCTCGGCGTCCACCGGGCCGAACCAGCCCTCCTTGATGGCCTCCTCCTTCGACATCACCCAGGCGCGGTCGCCGAGGACCTCGTGCCAGGCGGCCAGCACGTCCGCGGCGGCGCCCGGCCGCGCGTACACGTGCCTGGCGCGGGCCTCGCCGCCGAGCAGCGCGACACCGGCCCGCAGTCCGGGTATCTCGTCGGCGTCCAGCCTGTCCTCGGCGCCGACGTCGACCATGCCGTGGTCGGCGGTCACGTGCAGCACGGTGCCGCCGGGCAGCGCGCTGGCGAGCTGCTCGGCCAGCTTGTCCACATGCGCCAGCTGGTTGTACCAGGCATCGGAGCCGACGCCGAACACGTGCCCGGTGCTGTCCAGGTCGCCGTGGTAGACGGTCACCAGCGCGCG